>NZ_CANRPM010000033.1 GCF_947632445.1 uncultured Bacteroides sp.
TGTCGGTCATCAGTGCGGGTATGGGCCATACATCGGAACGCACGACACAGATTTATCTGACCATGTTGGAAAATTCGGTGATAGACAATGCAAACAGGGGAATTTTGGAGTCGCTGCGTTGTGTCCTCTCTTCGTAAGAGTGAAGACATTTCTGTCCTTTTTGCATTTTAATACATCAAGCATCTGTAAACCAATGATTTGTCTTTCTGGACATTTTTAGAGAAAAAATTATGGGAATGATATACTTGGTTACCCGATAATAAATATACCCATCGTTTGAGAATTTTCCAAATGGCGGGTATATTTATTATAAAAAGCACTCAAGTCCCTGACTTTTTCGCACCATTCATTTGAAAAAAGGATGGGATGGTTTTCAGTACTAATCATAACATAATATCATTATGAGTTTAGAGACTCAAACCACAGCAAGAGGCACTATAAAATATTTTGTGTAAATGGGAGATATAGGATTCAGAAAGAGTTCGGTATTCCATTTCCTCGTGACTGTAAAGTCGGTTTGAATTGTAGCGGTGCCCGAACATGAAAGCCGTGATACTGTCCGCCCGAAATCGGACACTTGTCCGAAAATGAACACCTCTGAATGGCTTCTTATATTTGGAAATCAACGTTTTGTGATTTTGGCATAATAATTGTGGATTGTATATGGATTAAAAACAGCTAATTCAAAATTATTGCCATGGATAGAGAAATTCCCAAAGAAGAGCGCCGTAAAGAGCGCAATAAGAAACTGATACGCTATGGTGTGGCCGGCGTGGCAGGAGTAGTGGTGCTGAGTGTACTGGTTTCCCTGATGCGGACAGGGGTGAAAGAGAAGGATCTGGTGTTTTCTACCGTAGAGCAGGGGACTATCGAGGTCAGCGTCAGTGCCTCGGGCAAGGTGGTACCCGCTTTCGAGGAAATCATCAACTCACCCATCCATACGCGCATCCTCGAGGTATATAAAAAAGGCGGTGACAGTGTGGACGTAGGCACGCCCATTCTGAAACTGGATTTGCAGAGTGCTGAAACCGAGTACAAGAAGCAGCTTGACGAGGAGCAGATGAAACGCTACCAGCTGGAGCAGTTAGAGGTGAACAACAGCACCTATCTGAGCGACTTGGAGATGCAGGTGAAGGTGTCCGAAATGAAATTGAATCGCATGGAGGTGGAGTTGCGCAACGAACGATACCTGGACAGCTTGGGATCGGGGACGACGGACCGTGTGCATCAGGCAGAACTGAACTTCAAGACGGGCAAGTTGGAGTTGGAGCAGTTGCGTCAGCAACTGGCCAACGAGCGTAAGGTGAAGGCTTCCGACCTGAAGGTGAAGCAGTTGGAGTATGAAATCTTCCGTAAGAGCCTGGCCGAAACCAAACGTACCCTAGACGACGCACAGGTGCGCTCACCCCGCAAGGCCATCCTTACCTATATCAATAACCAGATTGGCGCGCAGGTGGGCGAAGGCACGCAGATAGCCGTCATCAGCGACCTGAGCCACTTCAAGGTAGAGGGCGAGATAGCCGATACCTATGGCGACCGTGTGGTAGCCGGCGGGCGGGCCATCGTGAAGATAGGCAGCGAGAAGTTGGAAGGGCAGGTGAGCAACGTCACCCCGCTTTCGAAGAACGGTGTCATTTCTTTCACCGTCCGGCTGGAGGACGATAGCAACCGCCGCCTGCGTTCGGGCCTGAAGACCGATGTTTACGTGATGAATGCCGTGAAAGAAGATGTGATGCGTATGGCCAATGCCAGCTACTATGTGGGGCGGGGCGAGTACGACCTCTTTGTACGCGACGGCGAAGGCCGGCTCGTAAAGCGTAAGGTGCAGCTGGGCGATTCCAATTTCGAGTATGTCGAAGTGGTTTCGGGCCTCAAGCCGGGCGACCAGGTGGTGGTGAGCGACCTGAGCCAGTATAAAAACAAGAACAAGTTGAAACTGAAAAAGTAATTTGATAAGGAGTTGGAAAGCGTCCATTGGCTTCCAACTCCCGTTAACTCCTATAATAAAAACAATAATTATGCTGAAGAATTATTTTAAGCAAGCCTGGACCCTGATGCGGCAGAACCGCCTCTTCACAGGCATCTACGTGGTGGGTACGGGGCTATCCATCGCGTTGGTGATGACGCTGTTCATCATCTTCTACGTCAAGTTCGGCCCTGTCTATCCTGAGTACAACCGAGACCGTACATTGGTACTGAAGCCGATAAAGCGCTACCCGAAGGACAAGCCTGAGAATTGGAATATCAATGGTGGCGTGGCCTATTATGTGGTGGACCAAATGTTGCCGGGACTGCCTCATGTGGAGCAGGTGGCGGGCAGTGTGATTGATTTTTGGGGAGATTATCAGGTGTCTGCCACAGACGTAAAGCCCTTCAAAGCTACTCCCCGTTTTGCCAACGGCGCTTTCTGGAAAGTCTTTTCCTTCCGTTTTGTTGACGGCCAGCCATTCACGCAGGAAGATGTGGAGGCCAAGGCGCAAGTGGCCGTCATCGGTGAGTCGCTGGCCAAGCGGCTGTTTGCCGCCACCGAGGGAGTGTCGGGCCGGCACTTCACCTTCAACGGGCGCGACTACCGCGTGTGCGGCGTGGTGCGGGATGTTTCCAATGCTACGCCCGAGACGGCAGGCGACCTGTGGCTGCCCTTGCTCAATGCGCAGTATATCTCCAAAGAACTGGATCGGTTCGGTTTGCTGGGCAATGTGTTTGTGTCGCTGCTGGTGGACGATGCGGAGAACTTCGAAACCGTGCGCAGCGAGGTGCAGGATGTGTTCCGGCGCTATACCCAGCAGGACAAGGATTATGAATACGACCTGATGGGGCAACCCGATCCATACTGGCTCAGCACTTTCCGCCAGGATGTGGAGAAGGCGCCCGACACGATGGAACTGGCCAAGGACTTCCTCTACATCCTGCTGGCCCTGCTCTTCATCCCGGCCCTGAACCTGAGCGGTATGATTTCCTCGCGCATGGACAGCCGCATGGCCGAGCTGGGCATCCGCAAGGCTTACGGGGCTACGCGCCGCCGCCTGCTGGAGCAGGTGCTCTGCGAGAACCTGTTGCTCACGTTGCTGGGCGGTCTGGCAGGCCTGTTGTTCTCCTACCTGATTGTGCTGACGGCCAGCGACTGGATTCTGACGCTGTTCGACAAGAACATCTACGACACTTCGCTCTCCACGTCGCTCACGCCCGAGATGCTGTTCAATCCCGCCGTGTTCGGCTGTGCGCTGGCCGTGTGTGTGGTGCTCAATGTGGTGTCGGCCCTCGTGCCTGCGCTGGGGGCGATGCGTCACCCGATTATGGAATCGTTGAATACGAAAAGATAAAATCTCATGCTTCAAACCATCTTACATCAACTATGGAACCAGCGTCGTCAGAACGGCTGGATATTCCTGGAACTGCTGGTCGTCAGTTTCTTCCTTTGGACCGTCATCGACCCTATCTATGTATTGACCGCCAACCGTTCCATCGACCGAGGGTATAACCCCGAGGGGCTTTACGTGGTGAACATCGGCATGTACGACGAGACCAACGGCCACTTCGACCCCGACATGGCTTCCGACTCGATGAATCTGGTGGCCTACACACGCCTTGCCCGCATCGTGCGCGAGCAGCCCGAGGTGGAGTGCTGGACCATCTCCGGTAATCAAAGTTTCCCTTGTAGCAACTCGTGGAGCGGTACGCAAATCTATGCCGATACCGCCTCTTTGCACAAAAGGGAAGGTTTCGTACATGCCCAGACTTATAGTTTTGTGGCAACTGATGGCAGCAATATGCTTCATACCTATGGCATGAAGGATGCCCGTACAGGCGGTGACATCCAGGTGCCTGAACAGGTGGAAGACAAGGCATTCATCTCCGAACGGCTGGCTCAGCGCCTGTTTGGTACGGCCGATGCCGTAGGGAAGAAAGTCTACCAGGGCGAGGACGCTTTGGAGGTAGCGGGCGTATTCCGTGACTTCAAGCACCGCGACTACGAGCAGCCCTATCCGCTCATTGTCACCATGTACAGCGAAATGTATGGAAGTCCGTATATGCCGTGGTGGTACAATTTTGTCATCCGTCTGAAGCCGGGTGTGGACGTATCGGCTTTCAAGCAGCGTTTCCAGCAGGAAGTGGCGCCGCAGCTCTCCGTAGGCAACTTCTACTTCGACAGCCTGAAGGAATTTTCGGAGCTGAGCGAGGACTATGCCATGAAGAGTGGTGTCACCAACAAGCTCCGCTTGCAATATGCCCTGACGGGTTTCGCCCTGCTCTGCATCTTCCTGGGCATGGTGGGCACCTTCTGGATACGCAGCAACGCCCGTCGCGGCGAGATTGGGGTGATGCGCAGCATGGGCGCTTCGCAGGGGTGCATCGTGCGGCAGTTCCTCCTCGAAGCCTGGCTGTTGCTGACGGTGGCCTTCGTGTTGGTCATTCCCTTCCTGCTCTATCATGCCCATGTCAACGGCCTGTACACGGTAGAGATGAATGACAAGTTCGTGCCCAATCCCGCCTACGGGCAAAACCGTTTCGGCTTCCACTTCACCGTGGTACTGGCACTCAGTTACGTTGTTCTGATGCTGATAGCGCTGGTCGGAACGTATGTCCCTGTGCGCCGTGCGGCCCGTACGCTGCCGGTAGAGGCGTTGAGGGAAGAGTAAATATAAAACCGAAACATGATGCTAAAGACCTATTTCAGACAAGCCCTTGCGTTGTTCAGGCAGAACCGCCTGTTCAGTACGCTCTACATTGCCGGTACGGGGCTGGCTATCGCCATGACGGTGATTGTGGCGGTGGTTTACTATGTGAAGCTGGCGCCTGTCTATCCTGAGGTGAACCGCGGGAACACATACTACCTGACGGGGACGTCTTTTGAGCGAAACAAGGATGGCCGTTTCCAGTCGTGGAGCTACGCTTATTCGTATAGGGCGTTGCAGGAATGGTTTTATCCGTTGAAGAACGTCCGTGAGGTGAGTGCTTCCACTTTCGGGGCAGTAAAATATATTCAGCCTTCCGACCGTAACGGCGATTTCCCGGTGCAGATTGTAGAAACCGATCCGGCTTATTTCCGTATCTATGCTTTCCGCTTTTTCGAGGGGCAGCCTTTTACGCAGGCCGATTTGGAGAGCGGCATCCGCAAAGCGGTGATTACCGACAAACTGGCCCGTCGTCTGTTCGGCGGGGAGAAGGAAGTCATAGGGCGTCAGTTCCTGCTGGATTACGAGGCCTATCAGGTTTGTGGGGTGGTTCGCGGTGCCAGTTATCTGACCAACCGTTCGTATGCGGACCTGTATGTGCCCTACAGCACGATGGAAGGGTATCGCGATGCCGCCTATCCAGAGGTTCCTTATTGTGGCCCCTTTCAGGTGACGGTATGGGTGGAAGACGGTAAGCAGGGTAAAGCTCTGTGTGATGAAGTTCACGAAATTGTACGGAAGCAGAATCTGCTGCACGAGGCCGACGGGCTGAAGATGAACATTAATGAGGATCCGGTTTCCCATTTGCGTGCGTCTCTGATGATGTCGGTCGGTGGGGGAGGAGACGACTGGTGGAGGGCCGTCCGTTACCTGTTGTTCATATTGCTGGCTTTGTTGCTGGTGCCAGCCTTGAACTTGAGCGGACTGATAGCCAGCCGCATGGAGAGCCGTTTGCCTGAAATGGGCATCCGCAAGGCTTTTGGAGGCGGACGGAGCAAGTTACTTTCGCAAGTATTGTGGGAAAATTTCCTGCTGACCTTGACCGGTGGGGCATTGGGGCTGGTAGCAGCTTGGATTGCTTTGTACGGCTGTCGGGAATGGGTGTTTCGTGTGTTCGACCGTTATGCGTGGTTGGTGCCCGAAGGAACGGATGTCTATGTTTCAGGCGAAATGCTGTTTGCGCCTTCCGTTTTCCTGATAACCCTGGTGTTTTGTCTGGTGCTGAACACGCTTTCGGCTCTTGTGCCGGCGTGGCTGTCTTTGCGCAATCCGATTGTATATTCACTATATGAGAAAAGATAAATATTAATAAGTTGACAAGGCGACCCCTTGTGGCCTGTAGCTTCGTTCCCTTGTCGACTGCATAAAACAAACAACATGCTAAGACTCATTTTTAAAACCTTATGGTCCCGTCGTCGCCGCAATGCCTGGTTGTTGGCCGAACTGGTTGTTGTGTGCATTGTGTCGTGGGCGATATTCGACCCGGTGGTGGTCGTGACGCACGACCGGATGATTCCTTTGGGCTATGATGCCGACCGTCTTTGTCTGGTTTCGTTGGCTATGTACCGTCCCAACGCACCTGATTATGACGGACAGGCCGCCGACTCGGCTTCACTGATGCAGGCCTACGACAACCTTGTGATGCGGGTGCGCAACTACCCCGAAGTGGAACATGCCACTCCTATTTTGGGCTGGCTGTATCCCAACTCGCAAGGGCTGGGATCCATGACTCGGATTCCTGTAGGCGACAGCATTGCCTGCCGCATGCGCTACATCGAGTTTCTGCCCCATACGCAGTTTTTCGAAACGTATGGATTCTGTCCGGCCAAGGGGCTGACGCCGGCAGCGCTTTCCGATTATCCTTATAAGGACGGTGACCTGATTCTTTCGGAGAATACGCTGGAGGCATTCTTCCATACGGACAATCCTCAGGGATGCCGTTTCTGGCAACCCCATGAACAGGACACGCTTTATACGGATGTTGTAGGTGCTACAGCCACTTTCCGCATGTATAGCGACTGGCAACCCATACCTGTGGCTTTTGTTCCGATGCAGACGGTCGACCTGAGTTATTTTCCCAACCAGGTCAAGATATTGGTTCGGCTGAAAGAGGGTGTCGGTATGGATCGGTTTCTGCACCGTTTCCATTCGTGGATGGTACGCGAACTGCGTGCGGGCAATCTGTATGCACAGAAGGTGGAATCCTATCGGCAGCTGATAGCCCTGCGCGAGTATGCGGGAACGACGACGCTTTATCAGCGCAACGTGGCGATGGCGGTGTTCTTCCTTGTCAATCTATGCTTGGGGGTGGCCGGTACGTTTTGGGTGCAGACCCGTACCCGTCGTGAAGAGGTGGGTGTCATGCTGTCCTACGGGGCCACGCCGAGGAGCATTGTCTGTTTCCTGTTGGGTGAAGGAACGGTGCTTACCACTGTCTCTGCTCTGATGGGATGTTTCCTCTATTTGCAGTATGCGCTCAGTGAAGGATTGGCCGAGGGGCAGACCGGCATGGAGACCACCGGTTCTTACTGGGTGCAGAACTTCGGTCTGCATTTCTGTATCGTGTCGCTCATGGTCTATCTTGTACTGCTGGTCGTGGTGCTGATGGGCATTTATATTCCGGCCCGCCACATAAGTGCCATTCCGCCGACGGAGGCCTTGAGAGACGAATGAAACCGCACACTGAAAGCGGACAAAGTGTCCGTTTTCGGACACCCCGCGTTTGCTAAGATGCAGATAATCAAAGGCGCGATACTTTGGCACGACTTTTGATTTTATTCCTGCGAAGGACGGTGCCACCGACGGATGAAAACCGGAGCCGTCTGCGTAATCGGTGGAAAAAGAAACAAGCTATTCAATAACACTAAAAAATAAATGATTATGAACATGATTAAATTGACAGGTATCAACAAGATTTACCGTACAGACGAGATTGAGACACAGGCATTGGAGAACGTGAACCTGACCGTAGAGCAGGGCGAATTTCTTAGCGTCATGGGGCCTTCGGGCTGCGGGAAGTCCACGCTGCTCAACATCATGGGACTGCTCGACACCCCTACCAGCGGCACGGTCGAGATAGCCGGCACCCGGACGGAGGGGATGAAGGACCGCGAACTGGCCGCCTTCCGCAACCGGAACCTGGGTTTTGTCTTCCAATCGTTCCATCTCATCAACTCGCTCAACGTGATTGACAACGTAGAGCTTCCGCTGCTCTACCGCAAGGTGACTGCCAGGGAGCGCCGCCACCTGGCTGAGGAAGTCCTGCGGAAGGTGGGCCTCAGCCACCGCATGCGCCACATGCCCACGCAGCTTTCCGGCGGTCAGTGCCAGCGCGTAGCCATCGCCCGCGCCATCATCGGCAATCCTGAAATCATTCTTGCCGACGAGCCTACGGGCAACCTGGACTCGAAGATGGGCGCCGAGGTCATGGAGTTGCTGCACCAGCTGAACGAGGAAGACAAGCGCACCATCGTCATGGTGACGCACAACGAAGACCAGGCCAAACAGACGAGCCGCACGGTGCGCTTCTTCGACGGGCGGCAGATAGGGTAACGCATCACGAACTTTAAGCACAGAACCATGATCAAGCAATACATCCGACAAGCCTGGACGCAGCTGCGCCAGCAGCCGCTCATCAGCGGGGTGACGGTGGCGGGCACGGCCCTGTCCATCTTCCTCATCATGCTGGTGGTGATGACGCAGCAGGTGCAGGTCGAGCCCTTTGCCCCTGAGAGCAACCGCGACCGCTTCCTGCACGTGAAGTGGGGCAGCATTACGAACGACGCATGGGGAGACAGCAGCAGCAACGGCCCCTGGAGCGTCGCCTCCCTGAAAGAAATCTACGGCAGGCTGAAGACGCCCGAAGCCGTCACCATCTATGTGGCCTACTCCCAGCCCCAGCCGGTCAATCTGCCCGGACAGCCCGCCGCGTCGATCGACATGCGCGAGACGGACGACCGCTTCTGGACGGTGTTCGACTTCGCCTTCACCGACGGCAAGCCCTTCGACCGGGCCGAGTTCGAGGCAGGCCGCCCGGTGGCGGTCGTTACCGAGAGCGTGGCACGCCTGCTGTTCGGCACCACGAAGGCTGCGGGGAAGGAGTTCCTGCTGGCCCATGCGCCCTATCGCGTGTGCGGCGTGGTGAAGGACGTCTCGACGCTGGCCTCGACGGCCTACGCGCAGGTGTGGATTCCCTACACCTCGACCGACCAGGTGAACAACACGTGGAACAACGGCGTGATGGGCGACATGAGCTGCACCATCCTGGCCCGCCGCCGCAGCGACTTCCCCGCCATCCGCGAGGAGGCCCGCCGCAGTCTGGACGAATTCAACAAGGTGATAGGCAAGAACGGTGACCGGATTATCGACCGCAACCGACCCTACGACCAGGAGAAAGACGCCCTGAACACCGGGGCCAACGTGGAGCCGGACGTGACGGCCGCCCGCCGGTCGCGCTTCATCATCTTCCTCATCCTGCTCGTCGTGCCCGCCATCAACCTGAGCAGCATGACGCAGAGCCGCCTGCGCCGCCGCGTGGCGGAAATCGGGGTGCGCCGCGCCTTCGGCTGCACGCGCACGGAGCTGTTGGGGCAGATTCTGGCCGAGAACTTCATCGTCACCCTCATGGCGGGCGTGCTGGGACTGGCCATCAGCCTGCTCTTCGCCTTCCTTTCGGGAGACATGATCTTTGAAGAGAGATGGAATGGCACGCTCAATCCGCCCACCGTCGACGCCTCCATCCTGATACACGCCTCCACCTTCGGCTGGGCGCTGTTCTTCTGCTTCGCGCTCAACCTGCTCAGCACGGGCATCCCCGCCTGGCGCGCCTCGCGGACGAACATCGTGGAGGCCATCAACGGGCGGACGCATTGACATCAATCCATAAAATATCAGACCATGAACAAGAAACTGTTTATACAAATAGGCAACGAATGGCGCAGCAACCTGTGGCTCGCGCTGGAGTTGCTGGTGGTGAGCGTGGTGATGTGGTACATCATCGACCTGCTCTACTGCCGGCTGGTCACCCGACTGGAGCCGCGCGGATTTGACACGGAGCACTGCTACCTGATCGGCATGGGCTTGCTGACCGACAAAAGCCCCGACTACACGCCCTACGACGACACGCACCGCGAGTGCGACGATGTGCGCGAAATGATGGAGCGCCTGCGCCGCCGACCCGAAGTGGAGGCGGTCAGCCTGTCGCAGAACTCCTATCCTTACAACGGCAGCAACAGCACCGCCCAGGTGGACTATGACACGCTTCATGCGTACCGCTGGACGATCCGCCGCATCGTGACGCCCGACTTCGTGCGCGTGTTCCGCTATCGGGGGACGCGCGGCGAGACGCCCGAACAGCTGGCCGAGATGCTGAGGCAGGGAGACATCCTGGTTTCGGACAACATCTTCAGGAAGTACGACGGCCTGTCGGCGACGTCGCTCGTGGGACGGGATGCGTTCCACCTCTTCGGCGACACGGCCCGCACGTACCGGCTGGGCGCCGCCCTGCAGAACGTCCGCTACCACGACTACGAGGAGGCGCGCGTCAGCTATTCCCTGGTGTTCAACATGGACTTGCTGGGCGACCAGGGGTACTACGCCGACAACGAGCTTTGCGTCCGCGTCCGCGCCGGCCAAGACCGGAATTTCATAGAGAACCTCAAGGCCGACAGCGAAAAACAGTTCCGCATCGGCAACCTCTACATCAGCGAGATCGCCAGCTTCGCGGACATCCGCCGCAGCTACCAGCGGAGCTGGGACAACGAGTTGCGCAACCGCCTCATGGGCATAGGCTTCCTCCTGCTGAACGTCTTCCTGGGGCTGCTCGGCACGTTCTGGTTCCGCACGCAGCAGCGTCGCGGCGAGATTGCCCTGCACAAGGTGGCGGGCGCATCGGATGCTGCGGTGTTCGGCCGCCTGATGAGCGAAGGCTTCTTCCTGCTGCTGGCGGTCACCGTGCCTGCCGTCGCCGCCGACATTGTGCTGGCCCACTTCGAGTTGAACAGCTGGCGCAACGGCACTACGCTGGAGTGGCCACGTTTGGCTTTCTGCGTTGCCGCCACGTTTGTCCTCATCGCCGCCATGATTGGTATCGGTATCGGGCTTCCTGCCCGTCGTGCCATGAAGGTGCAGCCGGCGGAGGCGTTGCACGATGAGTAGGAAAATCGGGAAAGCCGGCCGAAAACCTCGGTTGCCGACGGGAAAATCGGGATTTTCCACCCAAACACCGCCGTGTCCGGCGGGAAAATCGGGAAAGTCGGCCGAAAACCGCGGTTGCCGACCCGAAAATCGGGATTTTCTGACTGACAACCGCCGTGTTTGACCCGAAAATCGGGATTTTCCGACTGACAACCGTCGTGTTTGACGCAAAAATCGGGATTTTCCGACTGAACACCGTCGTATTTGACTCGAAAATCGGGATTTTCTGCCCGTCCGACGCGAAAGAGGCGAAGCCCGACGGGTGATTATGAATGTATGATAAAATGTTTTTGGACATGAAACAGACTTTGCTATCTATTTTGCACGCCTTCTCCCTCCGCCTGGGGCGGCACCGCTTCTACACGGCCGTGATGGTGGTGGGGACGGCGGTGACCCTCGCCTTCGTAATGGTGGTGGTGATGGTCTACGACTTCCGCACGGCCGACATGGCGCCCGAAACGCAGCGCAGCCGCCTGCTCTACAACGCCGGCACGCAGTGCATGCACCCCGACAGGACAAACATGTTGGGCTACCGGGCGTTGGGGCCGACGGCCTTCCGCGTCTTGTTCGACAACCTGCCGGGCGTGGACGGGCGCACGTGGCACGGCGGATTGAACACCGCCGTATGCGCCCTGCCCGCTTCGTCCGACCGTCGCACGGTGATGCTCCGCGCGGTGGCCGCCAACTGGTTCGATTTCTTCCGCTACGACTTCGTGGCGGGCCGTCCCTTCACGCCGGCCGAGTACGACGCCGGGCGCGCCGCCTTCGAGCCTTCGGACGACGAGTGGCGCCGCGTGCGCAACCGTGCGGACGGCGTGGTGCGCCGCTTCGTGGTCATCAGCCGGAGCCTGGCGCGCCGGCTGTTCGGCAGCGAGGACGGGGCGGTGGGCAGGCAGTTGTTGCTGGACTTCGAGGAAGCGCGCGTGGTGGGTGTCGTGGCCGATGTCAGCTCCATCTTCCAGACCGCCTATGCCGACGTGTGGGAGCCTTTCACGCTGACGAACGAGGAGAACCTCGACCCGTGCCGGGCTACGGCGGGGCTGATAGGCTTCCGCTACGGCGTGCTTCGGCTGGAGCCGGGCGCTTCGCCCGCCTCCGTCCGTGCCGAGGTGGACCGCCGCCTGGTGCAGCTCAACAATCAGGGGCTGGAGTACGTGTTGACGGACCCACGCCTCTACACGCACACGGAGTACACCTTTTTCCGCGACGGCAGCATAGGCGCCGGGCAGGTCTGCGTCCTGTTGCTGGCGGTGTTGCTGGTGGTTCCTGCGGTGGGCATCTCCGGGCTGGTTCATGCGCAGATGCAGAGCCGCCTGGGCGAGATAGCCATCCGCAAGGCCTACGGGGCTTCAAACGCCGGCATCATCGCCCGCCTCTTTGCCGAAAGTCTGGGCACGACGCTGACGGGCGGCGTGCTGGGCTACGGGCTGTCGTGCGGGCTGGTGGTGGCGGGCAGCAAGTGGCTGCTGGGCACGGGCGGCGTCGAGCCGGAAGGCATCGCGGTGGGCGGCGACCTGCTGCTGCGCCCGTCGCTGTTCGGGGCGGTGCTGGCGGCGTGCCTGCTGTTCAATGCGCTGTCCACCCTGCTTCCGGCCTGGCTCGCCGTTCACCGTCCTATTTCGCACACCTTAACCGGAGGAGAATAAGCTATGTGGAGACTGTTGTTCAATCAAATCTGGAACCAGCGCCGGGCGAACGCCTGGCTCTGGACCGAACTTAGCGTCGTGACCGTGCTGTTGTGGTACGGGCTCGACGTGGTCTGCAACTACGAAGGGGCGGCCCGCCTGCCGAAGGGCTACGACACGTCGTGCGTCTTCGACCTGAGCGTGCAGGCCAAGCCGCTGGAAGTCATCGACGAGGCCGACAACCTTCGGGCGGGCGAAGACTTCGCCTATCTCTACCGCCTGATAGCGGACTATCCCGGCGTGGAGGCCGTCTGCGCCTACTACGGCAGCGTGCCCTATACGGACAACACCATGTTCGAGGGCTATGCGCCCCACACCGATTCGACGCACGTGGTACACGCGCTCATCCGCTACGTCACGCCCTCCTACTTCGAGGTCTTCCGCCTGAAGCCCCTGGCGGGACGGATGGACGCGGCGCACTGGTCGCCTGCCGAATCGCCCATGCCGGTGTGGGTGAGCGCCGACCTGGCCGACTCGCTGTTCCACCTGCCGGATGCGGCCGACGCGTTGGGCAAGACCTGCTTCAACCCCTACTACCTGAAGTCGGCCCGTCCGGTGACCCGCTACCGCGTCGCGGCCGTCCTGCCCCGCCACAAGCAGGGCGACTATGCGCGCTACGAACCGTTCATCTACCTGCCCGCCTCGGAAGCCCTCTACTGGCAGAACGTGGCGATACGTGTGTCGCCCGACCGCGCGGCCGGTTTCGCCGAGCGTTTCCGCAAAGACATGCAGTCCGTGTTCGATCGCGGCATCTTCTACCTCGGCTCCATCCGTTCATACGACGCGATGAAGGCGGCCTACGACGTGCAGCAGGGTACGGTGAACTATCTGAATACGGTCTATGCGGTGGGGGCGTTCTTTCTGTTCAACGTTTTCCTATGCGTCTTTGCCACCTTCTGGTACCGCACCCGTAAACGCCGCTGCGAGGTGGCTTTGCGCATGGCGCTGGGCAGCAGCCGGCGGTCGGTGCTGGCCTGTTTCCTGTCGGAGGGCCTGCTCCTGTTGCTGCTGGCCGCCGTTCCCGCCCTCGTCGTCGCCTTCCATATCCATCTGGCCGACCTGACCATCCACACGCTGATGGACGCGACGGGTGCCCGCTTTGCGGCCTGTTTCGGCCTGGCGTTGGGGCTGATGGCGCTGATCATCGTGGCCGGCATCTGGTATCCCGCCCGCCGGGCCATGAAGATACAGCCCGCCGAGGCCTTGCACGACGAATAACTTTAGCTGACGATTCATCCGATTAAAGATATGAGCAATATGAGAACAACATTCTTTTCCTTTCTGACGGCTGTCCTGACGGCCCTGCTGCCGTCGGCCTCCTTCGCCGCCGTTCCTGCCGCTGCCGACAGCGTGCACCGCCGTTCCATCACCCTGGACGAGGCCGTCCTGCTGGCGCGCGTGCAGAGCGTGGACGCCGCCGTCGCCCTGAACGAGCTGAAGACCGCCTACTGGGAGTACCGCACCTTCCGCGCCGACCTGCTGCCGGAGGTGAACCTGACGGCCACCCTGCCGTCCTACAACAAGAGCTACAATTCCTACCAGCAGGACGACGGCTCCTATACCTTCGTGCGAAACAACTACATGGAGATGAGCGGCCAGCTCTCCGTCGACCAGAACATCTGGCTGACGGGCGGCACCCTCTCGCTGAACACTTCGCTCGACTTCCTGCGGCAGATGGACGGTGCCGTAGGCAACCGCTTCATGTCCGTCCCGCTGGCCCTGACCCTGAACCAGCCCATCTTCGGCGTGAACGCCATCAAGTGGAACCGCCGCATCGAGCCTGTGCGCTACGCCGAGGCCAAGGCCGCCTTCCTCAGCGCCACCGAGGAGGTGACGATGACCACCATCAACCATTTCTTCAACCTGCTGCTGGCCCGCGAGAACGTCAACATCGCCCGCCAGAACCTGGCCAATGCCGAGAAGCTCCACGAGGTCGCCAAGGCGAAGCGGAAAATGGGGCAGATCAGCGAGAACGACCTGCTGCAACTGGAGCTGAACGTGCTCGACGCCCGCTCCGCGCTGACTTCGAACGAGAGTTCGCTGAAGAGCCGCATGTTCACCCTGCGCTCCTTCTTAGGGCTGGGCGAAGACGAGGAGCTGGAGCCGGTGGTGCCCGACTCCGTGCCCGATGTCCTGCTGGACTACGACGAGGTGCTGGCCAAGGCGCTGGCGAACAATTCGTTTGCCCACAACATCCGCCGCCGCCAGCTGGAGGCCGACTACGCGGTGGCGCAGGCGAAGGGCGACCTGCGCTCGATTACCCTCTTCGCCCAGGTGGGCTTCACGGGCACGGCCGGCAACTTCGACAGCGCCTACCGCCGCCTGAAAGACAATCAGGTGGTGGAGGTGGGCTTCAAGGTACCCATCCTGGACTGGGGCAAGCGGCGCGGACGGGTGAAGGTGGCGAAGAGCAACCGCGAGGTGACCGAGAGCAAGCTGCGGCAGGAGGCGATGAATTTCAACCAGAACATCTTCATCCTCGTGGAGCAGTTCAACAACCAGCAGGCGCAACTCCGGCTGGCCGACGAGACCGACCGGATTGCGCGCAAGCGCTACCACACCAACGTGGAGACCTTCCTGATCGGCCGGATTTCCACCCTCGACCTGAACGACTCGCAGACGCAGAAGGACGAGGCGCGCCGGAAACACATCACCGAGCTGTTCTATTACTGGTATTACTACTACCAGCTGCGCAGCCTGACGCTGTGGGATTTCGTCGCCGGCACGGGCATCGACGCCGACTTCGACAAGATTGTGCGCCGATGAGTGGGCAGTCTGCGGATTAATCACTATTTTTGCGCCATTATGATACTGATAGTAGACGACGACAGTGCCATCCGTTCCTCGCTCAGCTTTATGCTCAAGCGGGCGAAGTACGAGGTGAAGGCGGTCTCCGGCTCTGCGGAGGCCATAGAGGCGGTGCGCTCGGTCACGCCGCAGCTCATTCTGATGGATATGAATTTCACCCTTTCCACCGACGGCCGGGAGGGGTTGATCCTGTTGAAGCAGGTCCGGCTCTTCTGCCCCCGGACACCCGTCATCCTGATGACGGCGTGGGGCAGCATTCCCCTGGCCGTAGAGGGCATGCAGGCGGGCGCCTTCGACTTCATCACCAAGCCCTGGAACAACGCCGCCCTGATGCAGCGCATCGAGACGGCCCTCGCCCTGACGGCGGACGAACCGGAAGGCGGCGACTCCCTGACGGACGACGACGGCTTCGACCGCAGCCGCATCGTCGGGCAGAGCAAGGCGTTGACGGACGTGCTGGCCACCGTGAAGCGTGTGGCGCGGACAAACGCCCCCGTTTTGGTGACAGGCGAGAGCGGCACGGGCAAGGAACTGATAGCCGAGGCGGTGCACCGCAACAGTCCCCGGCGCGACCGGCCCTTCGTCAAGGTCAATCTGGGCGGCGTGTCGCAGACGTTGTTCGAGAGCGAGATGTTCGGCCATAAGAAGGGCGCCTTCACCGACGCCCTGTCCGACCGCAAGGGGCGTTTCGAGCTGGCCGACAAGGGCACCATCTTCCTCGACGAAATCGGCGAGCTCGACCTCTCGTGTCAGGTGAAGCTCCTGCGGGTGCTTCAGGAACAGACCTTCGAGCCTTTGGGCGACAGCCGGCCCCGCAAGGTGGACGTCCGCGTGGTTTGCGCCACCAATGCCGACCTGGGGCAGATGGTGGGCGAACATACCTTCCGCGAAGACCTGTTCTACCGCATCAACCTGATAACCGTCCGCCTGCCCGCCCTGCGCGAGCGGCGCGAGGACATTCCCCTGCTGGCCCGCCACTTTGTGGAGAAGCGTTGCCGTGCCGACGGCCTCGCGCTCGTCCGCCTGACCGACGACGCGCTCGATTATCTGGCCGGCCTTCCCTATCCGGGCAATATTCGCGAGTTGAAGAACTTCGTGGAACGGACGTTGCTGGTATGCGGCAAGGATGTGCTGACGGCCGGCGACTTCAGGCAGCAGTATCATCCGGCGTGCGCCCCGCAGGCCGCCCCTGTCCCCCGGCAGGACATGACGCTTGAGGAAATGGAGCGGCAGACCATCCTTCAGGCCCTCGAAAAGCATGGGAACAACCTCTCGCAGGTGGCTCAGGCCCTGGGCATCAGCCGCGCCGCGCTCTATCGCCGTCTGGAGAAGTACTGCATCGGTACCAACGACTAATCCTGCTGTGCCATGCGACTGAAATTTCTGTTCTTCCTTCTGGCGTTGCTGCTGTTCGCGGTGTGGGGCATCCTGCTGGTGCCGGCGCTGGAGTCGGGCAAGACCTTGTTCTACGTGGGCGAGGCGGTGACGACGCTCAGTCTGATATTGTTAATCTATTTCTACCGCAAGTTGGTGACACCGCTCAACAGCATTGCCAACGGCATCGACCTGCTGCGCGAGCAGGACTTCAGCAGCCGCCTCGCCAAGGTGGGGCAGGCAGAGGCCGACCGCATCGTGACGATGTTCAACGGCATGATGGACCAGTTGAAGAACGAACGCCTGCGCCTTCGCGAGCAGAACCACTTCCTCGACCTGCTTATCAGCGTGTCGCCGATGGGTGTTGTCATCCTCGACTTCGACGGACGGGTGTCGATGCTGAATGCTGCCGCGCTCCGCTTCCTCGGTTATGCATCGCAGGCCGACCTGACAGGCAAACGCTTCGATGCGCTCGATGCTCCGCTGGCGGAGGAAATCAATCGCCTGGGCAAGGACGCCACCGATACCGTCCGGCTGAGCGACTCCATGATTTATCGCTGTTCGCGCCTGTCGTTTGTCGATCGCGGCTTCCCTCATCCGTTCATCCTCATCGAGAGCTTGACGTCGGAGGTGGTGAAAGCCGAAAAAAAGGCTTACGAGAAGGTAATCCGCATGATAGCCCACGAGGTGAACAATACGACGGCGGGCATCACTTCCACGTTAGAGGCCGTAGGCGAGGCATTGGAGGAGACGGACGACACCGGCGACCTGCGCGAGGTGATGAAGGTCTGTGTGGAGCGTTGTTTTGGCATGAGTCGCTTCATCACCAACTTCGCCAACGTGGTGAAGATACCCGACCCGCAGCTGGAGCAGGTGCACCTGAACGATCGCGTGTCTGCCTGCAAGCGGTTTATGGAGACCATCTGCCGCGACCGCGACATCACCCTTCACAACGAGCTGTGCACCGACAATCCCCCGGTGTGGATGGATACCGCCCTCTTCGAACAGGTCTTGGTGAACATCATCAAGAATGCGGCGGAGAGTATCGGCCGGTCGGGCGACATCTACATCCGCACGTCGGCATCGCCGGCCATGCTGGAAGTGGCGGACACGGGCGCAGGCATTTCGCGCGAGGTGGAGGCGAAGCTGTTCAGCCCCTTCTTCTCCACCAAACCCAACGGGCAGGGCATCGGACTTGTCTTCATCCGCGAAGTGCTCAGCAAGCATGGCTGTACGTTCTCGCTCCGCACCTGGCCCGACGGGTTGACACGTTTCCGCATCAATTTCCCTGAGAAAGTGTAGGGCGTCGTTCAGAAGCGGCACCGCAGGTCGAGGCCTATTTGTATGGGTCGACCCCTCTGGGCGAAGCCGCGGTTCATGGTCTCGAACCAAAACGCCTGGTAGTGCTTGTTCAGCGCGTTGTCCACCCACAAGGCAATCTGCCCGTTCCCCTTATTGAAGCTCAACCGCCCGTCCAGTGTGCCGTAGAGGGCCTGGCTGGCGTTGTTTGTCTCCGTCCAGTAGATGCGCCCTGCGGCTTTGTAGTGGACGTCGAGGGTGATGTTGTCCAACCATGCGCCCGCTTTCATGGCGAAGATGTATTGTCCGCCTGCGTTGAACGTGTGTTTGGGAACGAAAGGCACGTATTTCCCGTCGTAGTTCACTTCGTCGCTCACCGCGTAGTCGGTGAATGTGGCATACGTGTAGCCGTAGCTGCCGCTCAGGCTCAGGGCGTCGGTCAGTTGGGCGCGCAGGGCCGCTTCCGCTCCTATGCTTCGGCTCTTGCCGGCATTGACGGTGATGCGTCCCAGTCCGCTGGCGGCAAAGCGCGAAATCTGCTGGTCGTGCGTGTCCATGTAGAAAACGGCCAGGTCGGCTTGCAGGCGGCCGTCTAAGAGGGTGAGATGCGAGCCGGCTTCGTAGTTCCATGAGTATTCGGGACGGTAAAGGGTGGCCTGTTGCACGTCGGTTTCGGCCTTTTGCGCCATGCCGTTCAGCATGCCGATGACTTGTTGCTTGGTGGCGTCGTCAATCATGCCCACGCTCTCGATGACCGGGATGGTGGCTTGGGCCACGTCGCCCATGTTGGCGCTGCGCATGTCGGCCTGAAGCAGGTCGCTGAACATCTGTATGTTGTAGCCTCCCGAACGATACCCCTTGGAGACGGTGGCGTAGACGTTGTTACGGCGGTCGAAATCGTATTGCAGGGAGAACTTGGGCAGCAGCTGGATGTAATCATGCGTCAGGCTGCCCCGATAGGAAAGGCTCTGCTCGAAAGTGGTTTCCTTCACCATCGGGATGGGTCTGTTCATGGGTTTCAGCTCGCCACTCAACGAATAGGTGTGGGTGTAGCTGCATCCTGTGTTGTAGTCCAGCTTCAGACGTTCGTAATCCATGCGCAGACCGACGGTGAGCGACAGGCCTTCGGCACCGAAAAGGTCGTTGAAGGTGGATTGGTGGAAGAGGGCCGTGTTCAGCACAGGGGTCTTGAACACTCCACCGATGGGCAGGGTGTTGCCGTTGATGCGATCGCTGAAGACAAACTGCATCGTCATGGGGCCCTGCGAAATGGAGGGCAGGTATTTGTTGGCGTTGTCGTTGGTCAGGGTGTTGAGCCACGTCAGGCCGTCTTCGTGGAAGGTGACGGGCGCGTCCGTGTCCAACCACTGGTAGAAGGCGCTGGCGCCTGTGGCCCATTGCCAGCGGCGGTCGGGCTTGGACTTCAATACCAATTCCTCGCT
Source organism: uncultured Bacteroides sp. (assembly GCF_947632445.1). Taxonomy (GTDB): domain Bacteria; phylum Bacteroidota; class Bacteroidia; order Bacteroidales; family Bacteroidaceae; genus Bacteroides. Next base: position 19,480 of record NZ_CANRPM010000033.1, read on the forward strand.
CGCGGTCTTGGAGTTCTGCTTCTGCATCATGGTGTAAATGTTCTGCTCCGTGAAGTCTTGGTCCAGATCCATGTGGTCGTCCAGGAACTGAAAGCCCGTGGCGCTGCTCAGAATGAAGTTGTCGGCCTGATGTTCTAAGTTGAGGCCGCCGTTCAGCAGGTTGCGTCGGTAGCCGCTCTTGTGGTTGTAGGCGATACGCCCGATAAAGGCGGTGCGGTCTTCCTCGCCTTCGGTCACGCCGGTGTATTCATAGGGATATCCGCCCTGGTTGGCATATTCGTAATTCAGGGTGAAGTCCAGTTTCAGGTTCTCCCTGGGAAGGTAGATGGCACGGAGGCGGCCGCCGAACTCGTCGTCCTTGTCCACGTGTTCGTTCAGGTAAGAGTTCTCGAAGAAGCCGCCTTTGTGTTCGTAGAAGAAGTTGGCGGAGAAGGCGAATTGGGGGCTGATGCGGTGGTAGTGGCTGACGCTGGCCTTGTAGTTGTTGTAGGTGGCGGCGCTCAGCGTGAGGTCCGTCCCCTGATAGGTGAAGGGCGACTTGGTGAAGATGCGTATCAGGCCGCCCATCGTGTTGCGTCCGTAGAGCGTGCCTTGCGGGCCTCGCATCACGTCGATGCGCTCGATGTCGGAGTAGTTGAAGTCGAAGGCCGATTTGTCGATGAAGGGAATGTTGTCCACGTAGAGGCCTACGGCAGGCGTGTTGATGCGCGAGCCGATGCCGCGCACGTAGACCGAGGTTGTCAGCTTCGAACCATAGTCGGGAATGAAGAGGTTGGGCACCAGCGACGAGAGGCTCTTGGCCGATCGGACGGCATTGCCCCGCATGTAGGCCTGCGAGAAAGATGTGGCCGAGAGGGCTTGCTGGCGCAGGCGGTTGTTTTCCTTGGGGGTGGCGATGACTACCACTTCTTCGATGTCCACTACTTTGGTAGAGTCTTTGGAGGCTTCTTCGCCCCAGGCTGTCTGCGTCACTCCCACAGTTAGCAGCGCAAGGACGGTCCAAACAGATTTCTTCATTGCGGTCTTGTTTTTTCGGCCGCAAAGTAAGGGCAAATCTTTCGGTCGTGCAATCCTCACTTATGAGGAAATTGCGGGAGAAAGAGGGCTCAAATCTGATCTGCCTCCACATAGCCGTGCATCACGGCGTAGATGGTGAGACCCGAAACGGACTTGATGCCTATCTTCTCCGTAATGTTCTTGCGATGGCTGATGACGGTGGTCAGGCTGATGTTCAGACGGTCGGCTATTTCCTTGTTGATAAATCCTTTGACGACTAACGCCAGCACTTCTATCTCGCGTGCCGTCAGTTCGTGGCCAGTCGCAGGCAGCTTGCCGGGATGCCCGTGCCGGTGGCCATGCTCATGCAGTTGGACGATGTTTCGCACCAGTTCCTTTTCCGGCTGGCAGATGTTCAGTGTCAGCACGCCCGCCAGTTGCGGGCCGGCTTCGCCCGTAGCCAGCACGATGGTCTTAGGCCGTCGCGCCAGGAAGAAAGCCGTATGTTTGAGGTACACCTGCGACGAAATGAAGTAGTGGGCATACATGTCGGGCGTGTCGTCCATGAAGGCGGCAAACGAGGGGAACGTGCGGATGATGGCGCCGGGGATAAGTTCTTCGAGCAGGTCGCTCAGCCCCAGGCTGCTCAGAGTGTTGGGGTCAATGATGGCGATTTCGGGGGTAGGCATAATTATTCCTTTCATTGAAATGGCGGTTACAAAGAACGTTATTTCCGGGTAAACCGACAAAAAAATAGCAGAAAAAGCACTGCCATGCTTCCTATTCCCCATTCCAGCCAGGCAGAATGTCTCTCTCTGCTTTCCTGCCTTTCCTCTTCCCGAACGGTTTCCAGCTGCAATCGGTGCTGTTCAATCTGCTTCTGTCTGCCTTCTTCCCGTCTGTGTTCCGTTTTCACCTGCTCTTCCGTGCATCGGCTTTGGGTATGTACGATCGTAGCCAACACCGGTTTTCGTGTAAGGCTGTCTTGCCGGAAAGTCAGCACCGTTTGTTCCAGCCGGTCCAGCTTCCGGCCGCTCCATTCCACTTTCACCTGCCTTTCCAGTATGCTGTCCGATACATATCCGGCCGAGCTGTCCACCTTCTCCCGGCTTTGTTTACACCCCACCGACTTATAGCTTCCGCACGCAGCGAGCAGGCCGACAGCCGTTAGTGCCAGCAAACATTCTTTCATCCATTGTTTGACGTTAAAGCAAGGACAGGCTTTGATATATTCTTCCGGTTCAATGTCCCCACTACCATTTCGATCGGGCGATGTGTCTCGATGCCCCATTACCTGTCGGATGTTATACCTCCGTTGTAGTTCCTTTATTAGCTTTTTCATAGTTTTTTTCTGTTCGGGAGTGCGTGTGTCTGTAGGTTTTCCGCTTAGATCCAATCCGCCTATGTAGCAGATGCCAATACTGGTTGCATTCCAACCTTTACAATGTGCTCCAATTTGTTCTATTGGTCGTCCTTTTTCCAAAGTTCCGTCCAATCGTATTACATAGTGATATCCAATGTCTCGAAATCCCCGTTCCTTGTGCCAGTGTGTGATGTCGGTGGTTCCATAATCTGCTCCGCATTTAGTTGCGGAGCAGTGAATGATGATACTATCAATTTTTCTCATAATTGTTCTTTTTTAATTCGTTCCTTTGCCTTTCCGGGCAATTTGATTTATTGCAACTCCATCTTTCAGCTTTCTGTAGTGCTGCTTCCAACATTGTAAAACGTATGATCCAGTTCTCCAGTTCAGTCTGACTTTCATGAAGTTTTTTGTGTAATTGTTCCATCTGTATATAGCAATCCTTTAGCTGCTTATGTAGAAAGTCCACTTGTTTGTGGTAGTTCTCAATCTCAACAGCAGCAGCTTCTGCAGCCTGTTTTCGTTTCTCAGTCTTGCGATTCATCCAAATCTGTACTGTCCATTTGATAGCTTCCAAGCCTCCTATGGCAGAAATAATAGCAATGATAAAATCTTTTGTTCCCATATCTTTTTGTCGAAAAAGTAAAAATATTTTTTTTGAGAATTCTGGAAGAAAAGAATAATTTCCTCCAGAATTCTCTGTTCATACCTATTTACAAAGGACTTTCATTGTGATCGTCTCCTCCTCCGCCGTCAGGATCCGTTACTCCTGTCCCTTCGGTCGTTTCACTATTTATTTTATCTACATCCAGAAAGTTCAGTCCATTCGTGCGGGTCGTTGCCCCGTTATGGATACGGATGTCATTGTGAGCACGGAAGCAGATGCGCAGGCCGGTGATGTCGTTGGTCGTGAATTTATCTGCATCCGTCACACCTTTTCCTTGTAACGTCAGTGAAAAATAGCCGAAGCCATCGATATTTACTTGCCGTCCATCCAATAGAATTTCCTGCAGCGAGGCACAGAAATACTTCAGCATGTTGTACACTTCACCTTCGCCCAAGATGGACTGTTTGGCAATCTTCTTGGCAACTTCATCCAGGTCGGCTGCCTTGCCATACTTGTAAGTCACTACCGGGAATACCCGCATTTCAGATGTTTCGTCCGAAGGAACCAGACGTCTTTTGAGTTTGTGATAACGGATTGTCATAATTGTATCCTCCCATTTTTTAGTTTGTTAATAACTCAGTTTATTTTGTCTTATCAGCTGCTGACACTGCAAAAATGAGGCATTTCTATGACGTGGCGAGGGACAGACTGCAAAGGCCCGAAAACGGGCTTGGGGATACATCTGAACAGGGAAGTAAGGATATTCGGCAAAGGAAAAACGGACAAAAGGGCCCGTTTGTGAGGTGAATAAAAACGTAAGGGGCGGGACTTTTCTGTCTGAAAGTAGTCCCGCCCCCGCATTATCCCGGTCTCTTCTGGGCTTTCTTGTGTCGATAGCCTCTCAGGAAGGCATCTTCGGTCACACCCCGAATGTCATACTCTTGCATGAACCGGTTCACCGTCTCCAGGTACGTGACACCATATTTGCGTCGCCCCTCCTTCATGCGTTCGTACAGATCCTTGCGCATTCTGTAGTCAATCATACGTTCCAGTTCGCGTGTAGCCTCCTTTCCCAGCTGATAATACCACGCCGAGTTTTTGGAATTCCCCAGCGAAACGAATCCCAGCGTCAGGTTTCCTTGCGGCCGCACCAACGTGCGAGGGCAGTGGCCATAAAGTTTCTCACTGACAAAACGATAGAAAGTAGAATGTACCGGCAGACGGAGCACTCCGTCGTGCATGTGCTTGGCAAACGCTCCTTGCAGATAGTTTGCCAAGTCTTGTTTGATTTGTAACACAATCGTTTTCATATATGTATCTTTTTAGATTATAAATTTTTTATAATAGGAGAACATAGCTTCTCCGAGGTCAGAAGACCGCTTCCCGGCAGTACAGGCCTGAATACTGCGCAGGCAGCAGTGAGTGGCATTTCATGTATCAGTTTCCTTGGTGGACCCGACACCGTTCAATCGTCAGAAAAATCAAGATTCTTGATGTTTTTCATGCTGCAAAGATAATCAAAGTTTCGGGTTGTGCAAACAAAAATGGAAGAAAAATATCAAGAAGATTGATTTTTTTTAGTGATTAACAATCATAGAAACTAAATATAACGTGAATTCGTCGAACTCACGTTAGTTTAGTTTGTTTTTAGTATATATAGAGACTAAATATGTAAACTAAACTAAATTTCGGTTTGTTTTCATAACGACCAATCTGCCGCTAAAAGGAAAATACATCATCTTTTTCTTTTGGCTGCGAAATTTTTTTTGCGTGAAATGTTTTTGCAATGTTTATTCGACCGACAATGCAATTGCTTTTTTATCGGCTTTTTTTATGGACAATATACTTCTATTATTTGATTCGGTTAAGCGATAAACGTTCATTGTAGGGGGCTGTTAAGTGTCGTATTGAAACAATCACATCGGGCGTGGCGTTTTAGTAGGCAAATTCACTGTCAATTGTAGGGGCTGTGTAAGCCTGACTGTTATACAATGATATGAAACTTAATACCCCATTCAGCAGTCATCATTGGGGCGATACCACTCAATCTGCAAGCAGAGGCGGCATATAGTGTTCATTTTAACGCATAAGTCCGGTTTTGGCAGACTCATATCCACCGAGATTGGTATTGTTGTTTTGTCAGCAATAGTCGCAAATGTCATCTGGCCCATGATTAGCAAAATGCATTACTCATTTGCCGTGTTAGTGGCAAACAATAACTGGATTATCCGACAGATCATTCTACCAGTCAACTTGCAAGCCGTTGAACTTTTCCGACACATCCTGCGTAGGGGCGAACAACACGTCGGGAATGATATCGTCATTCACAATGACGGCAACCATTCGTCCCCTCCATTAACATATTTAAATGGTTGGCCGTAACTATTTTATGCATTAACACAACTGGCAAACTTGTGGACAAAGAAATGTCTATAAAATATCTTATTATGAGTTTTTCACGACTGGCATACACTGCACAACCTCACCCCGTAATAGTTTCCCATTTTCTTTTTTGTTTCGCCTAACGCCATCTACGCCCCAAGTACCCCATTGCTTAAAGAAGAACGGTATATGTTTAGCATCCGCTTGTTTCTTTATGTTCAATACCCACTCTTCTTTCATTGGACGAGCTTGTGTGCCACTTTCTCCGCCAACAATTATCCAATCTATTCCTGTCAGATCCAATTCTCCTAAGTCTTCTAGCAAAGGCTCACACGATATAAATTTAACATGTGCTTTTAAGTCGCGAAGACAATCTAATCTGAATTTGGTTGCTTGCAACTCAACAGTAACACCAACCCATACGTTTTTAGGAATCTGTCTGCTGGCAAAGTATTCCGCCAGCCGTTCTGCTCGTTTAGTTAATATTTGATAATTATGGCGCGGCGTCTCTTTGATTACTTGCATAACTTTGTCGATGAAATCAAATGGGACATCTTTATGGAATAAATCGCTCATTGAACAGACAAAAATCACGCATGGATTTTTCCATAACATTGGCTCTCTTAGCACATCACTATGTGTGGCAACATTAAAGCCATTGGCGTATTTAGGCTTATTCATCCCTTTTAGTCTGCGTGCCATTACAGCAGCATAACAATGTTCACACCCCATAGATATTTTTGTGCACCCAGTTACTGGATTCCAAGTCTTATCTGTCCACTCTATCGATGTAGTTGCCATAATTTATTGGAATGTCAAAATACAGTCTTTTGATATAAGGACTGATACGTAATGCTGCTTCTGATCTGTAAATACAGCCTCTAATTTACCCTCATCTTTGAGAGACCGTAATGCATCCGTATAATGTTTTCTGCAATAATTACCCGTTGTTTGATGTTCTTCAAACAAATCAAATGCAGAGATCTTTCGCCCTTTGTATTGACTGTAAATTTGTTGTTTCAAATTGTCTATATTCATAGCTTTGACATCAAACAACTCATGTATAGGGTTGTTATACTGCTTAACATCAAAAGTATATGTATTAGCACCGTCAAATATAGTTCCGACATTGGCAAAGTCATTATAAATCGTCTTAATTAGGTCGAAGCCGCGTTTGCCTTTTGTTAAATGTAAAATATAATGGCTGGTAGTATCTATATCTTCTTCTTGGAATCTAAATGCTGTATAGTAAACCGTACCGCCTAATATCTTTTGATATTCCTTGCCAAGATTGTCAATTATTAATTGCAGTCGTTCCGAAGTTGTAGATTTAAATTTTCTATCTCTTTTAATGTCTTCGTAAGTGGTTGGAAATAAATCACGCATAAGAGGCTCAAACTTCTCATTCTCAAGAGCGGGATGAATTCTTTTCGTATTGATGAACAAAAATATCTCATTGCCCCAGTTTTTTAGGAATTGAGCCAACACATTAGTTTCTATTCCTTTATATCCAAAGGGGTCTATAAATAAGAGAGATGGAAACTCATTGTGTTTACCTATATGAGTATTTCTAATCAGAAATTCAGATATTTTTTGATGCTCACCAACAGTTTTATCTTCAAAGACCGGCTTAATAGCAAATGACCCATCGGGAAACTCATTTGTAAAGTTTTCTTTTAGCTGGGTTGAATAAGTATTATCGTTAAAGATAAATCTTACCTTATTGCGCAGATATTCATCCCTAATGCAATTTTGGGCGATTAAAATAGGAGTTGACGCATTTCCGTCCTCATATCGACCAGGGCCCACAAATAAATCTATATATCTTAATTGCTTGGGTCTGTGACTTTTTATTATAATTTTACAATATCTCGGGAAATACTCTGATACAATGCTTGCTTTTACCCGCGATGACATCGTTTGAGATTCAAAGAATTGTGATTCTTTCATATTTACCAATTATTATACCACCCCTACGGATTTTTTCATTACTTCCTATTAAGAATTTATCTAAAACTGACACCTAAATTACATAGCATATCCTCTATCAAAATCTGCTTGAGATTGCGCTGGAACTAACTTACGAATACTAGCTTTATCTTGCTTTCTACCATCCACAAAACCGTGGTCTTTACATATATTTTCAATGAATTCATTGCAGTTAACCCTCTGTAATACATTACCCCTGTTCCCGGCAGTATATCTTAAATTCCATATATTAGGCATATTCGGTGTGTGAATCTGGATACGTCCCCCACTACCCCAAGCCTCTTGGTTCTCATTATGCTCCCATACAATAGAAGTCGTACCATCTGATTTTGCCAGATAGCCCAATAATGAATAAAATTCATGCTCGTTTGCAAACTGCACCTGCTGTTCTGTGCCAAAACTCTGTTTATACATAATTTTACGCTGCGTTATATATTTGAACTAATCTTGTTTTGATTTCCCCAAATGTCAAGCTTGTGCTGAAATCAGTCGTAAGGCCAGTATTGATTACATACACAAATGATTCTTTTCTGTAATACCGCTCTCCCACAAGTCGTAACGAGGTCTCTATCGTATCGGCTTTTGCCAATAAGCATACTAATTGATAATCTTTATTTATCTGCTGTGTTTTGTTGCTTGGATGAGCCTTTGTATTATGTTGAGTAGCTGTAAGCAGTATCAAGTTCTCAACGTAATGCGCAATTTGGGGATAGTTGGCTTTGGGAAATATATGATGCACTTGCGTCGCTTCGCCATTTCCCCAAGCATCATTGACCTCACTAACCGTTTGTATTTTTCGTATCAATGCGATTGCTTTCTGAACATAGTAAGCATTTATCACTTCCTGCTGTTCTATCTGCTCCTGGCTCATCGCCTCTTGACGAGTTACGGTTTTGTCTTTATCCATATCTCGCCAGTTCTTTTTGTTATACATCAAATCAGAATAGTATGTTATCTTTCCGCTGCTACCGTGTAAATGATGTTCAGCAGCATACACATTGAATACCTTATGAAACATACGCCTGATGTCCAACCGAGAATGCGACGGGGTATTGCCATTGATTAGACGATAATATCTGTCGTAAATCTCATCTCTTGCCTCGACTGGATTATCGACGCTATTTCTCGCATATTCTTCAAAGTATTTCATAAAGCCGCTATCCGACATTACTTTCATAAAGTAGCAATAAAGGAAATTGTACGCATTACGGTCTTTGCGCGATATATAATCCAATAAATCTTCATTTGCTACCGAGAATGTCAGAGAACCATTAACTGTTTCGACATTAAGGATATGAGCATACGCCAAAAGTTTCAAAGGTTGGGATAACACCTTGTTGTACTCGTTGTATGCTTTTTTATCATTTGCCCAAGGCTTATTGAATATGACTCGTGAGTTCTGAATGAAGTATTGCGTCTCCCAAACATCATTGATAACAAACACAGATTTAGTTGCAACCATATTCAAAACACAATCTGCCATAAAGCACACAATATCTGGCGTGCATTTCTGGTCAACATACCTCGCATCGTGAGATTTGCGTATATCCAAGTCAAATTGGTTTAAGTATGCGTTAATAATCTCTCTCATAGTTATCTGTTGTTTACACGTTTCCCAAAAAAGAAGACAGAATTGTTATCAATGTTTAATGATCTTGTCCCCATATTGCGAGCAATGGCATAGAACCTTGCAAACTCATCTGTTGCATAGTATGCCAAGTCATCTTTGGATATATCGTCTTTCCCATTTATAAGCGTCAGTATTGCCACTGAGCCATCCGCTATACAATCCTTGGGCATTATGCAGGCGCGTGGATTGTATGTGAGATTAGGCAACAATACACAACCTTTTTGATTCAGATATTTGGCAACATCAAGATTGTCTACATTATCAATATAGCAATCGTAGTCCGGAATATCAATAATCTCATTATTACCTATGTTGCGAGATTTTAGCACTCTAATCTTACCCTCGCTCTTTGTTTTAGCCTTTGTGATGGTCCTATCTCGATATGCCTTAAACAGATTGAACTGCATCTGGCTGGCTACATCATCAAACTCTTTGCTTCTATAAATCAGCCAATAAGGATATTGCCCATCTGTCCAATAACTTTGAGGTAAAGTTTGAATGCTATTGGTTATGTATGACTCAATCCAAGTAGTTTTGCTCTTTGATACATTGTCAAGCACAAAGCATATAGTCTCAATCTTCACTTCCTTAAATCCCTTTTCGCCAAAATCCAATATGTGGCTAATATGCTTTGTGGCCATCAACTTACGCGTCAGATTGAACTCTGGGGCATTTATCAGGCTCTTGGGAACGATTAAAGACACAATGTCGCCAATCCTCATAGACTTTTCTATAAAGAAAGAGAAAATGTTGTTTGTTTCTTTATTATACGCCGACTTCTTATACCTTGCCAATTGCGCATTATCTTTTGTAATCTTCTTATACGGCGGATTTCCAACTATAATATCGTAGTGTTTATCAATGTTATACAGCAAAAAATCTGCGTAGATATAGTTGATATGAATATTGGTCGGCACATTTAACTTTGTTACCAATGCTTTCAATATCTCTATGCTGTTCGCATCAATATCAATTACATCTATATTCACTTGCGGAACGCTCTCATACTTCTGTATTAAGGTCGGCAAAAAGTTTCCTACACCAATAGCCGGTTCTAATATGTTGAGTATGTCGTAGTTCTTTGCGTCAGGCAAATTCTTTATGATAGCATAACATATATCTTGACGAGTGTAATATGCAGCATTGCTGTCTCGTCGCGCATTGGACAACTCTGCAATTTTAGACAACTCGACAAATGGCCTGCGGCTGCTGCTAATAAATTTCAATAAGTTTCTATGTTCGATAAGTTTGTTCTGCTTGATTATACTCGCAATGTCTTGGTCTATTAATGTATGTGAGCATAGCACTTTCTTGATTTTATGAGCAATCTGTTGGAAGATAATTGTAGGTACGGCTTCCCCAAGGTTCTGGCGGATGTTCATCTCCTCCTTTTTCAGGAAATCCTGTTTCTGCTTGTCGGACATTGCATTTAATTCACTAAAAGAAATATCCGTCCAAACGAAAGATGCAGGCACAGACATCATCAGCATTATCTCTCTAATGCTGAACACTCTGTTGTCTGATGGATGCACAGTGTTCTGACTCGCTAATATATCATTACGAGTATGGATGCACGGCGCAACTTTATTCCAGTATTGACGCGTGTATTTATCGCCATTCTTTTGGGCATTATATACTATTACACCGTCTTTTATAGTATGTGGTATTTTAGATATGTCTGTATTGTCGAATGCCGATTGCCCTTCTTTTATATCTGCAATCCAAGCCTCCATATGGGCTGAATATTTCCTAAAATTGTGATAAATATCTTTATCCCATATCTCACCCATCTTACTCAAAGAAGGAAGATGGCCAATAGTCTGTTGCAATGTTTTCTCCGGCTGTTTATCTGGAAATACATCATACGGGGTAACATCTTTTATGTCTTTCCTGACTCCAATTACCAATGTTCTGGTACGACTGGAAGGATTCCCATATTCCTTAAAATTAACAACACGATAAAGGATGTTATACGTTCCAGATAGATTAGTATCTATTGCCTCCTTTATGGTTTTGTCTTTACCGTCTATATCAGTACATACTGAGGTCAAAAATGCACGAACATTCTCATAAATAAAGAATTTAGGTTGAATCTGTTGTGTCATCTTAATAGACTCCACAACCAATGAATTACGCTTCAACTCATCTTTTTTCTTATGATTTGCCACAGACATACCTTGGCAAGGAGGGGTAGCTATTAGCACATCAAGGTCTGTGATGTTGTAGCCTTTTTCCCAACGTGCAAGTTCTGCAAACACTTTATCCTTGGTTTCCTGTGTAGTCATATCCCCGCAGATATACCCACTATCGTATACGCATTTGTGATTATAGGTCTGAATCTTCAATCGGCGCTCCAACAATTCTACCGTTGCGATGCAGTAGAAATTTTCTTCCTTGAATCCATAACAACCGATACCGGCACTACTAAATAGGCTGATATATGTATGAAGTCCATATGGGGATTTTACGTCAGGATTGCTCATCTTGATTGACTATATCATATTTTACTTTAACCATATTTATCTCTCTTGTTTCAATGTTTCTACCACCAATGACAAAGCCTGAGAAGCTATCTGTTGGTCATCAGATACTACAGCTGATACCTGATCTGCAAGCCACAACACTAATAAGTGTTCTGTATTCACATTAAATAGCCGGGATAAATAGGGACTTGCTCCTTTTTGGCTTTCCTTTCACCCCGTTCTATTTTGCAATATGTAGCCGTATCGATGTTCAATGCTGCAGCCAATTGGCGTTGCGGCATCTGTTTTTGAATACGTAATTCCTTGATTCGTTCTGACAACACAATTTTACTTTTTATGTCTTGACATTGTTTGGCAAATATACAAAAAATAATTTTGATCCGGAACAATCTTATAACAAGATATTTTTTTATTCTGCGGTAGGCATTATTCGTTAAGCTCATAGCAAAAGCAAATGGCGGATATGTCGAGCGCCAAATAGATTATTCGTCATATTTGCAATGTATGACACATCAGCAACAATAGAATGTCATAAGAGTAGTCATCTGCCACTTTTAGGAATGATTCATACATATCTCTTATATAACCCAACAATAATCGGGGGAGCCTAATCCCCATACACACTGTCGCTTGTATGGGAATGTCCACATAATCTGCAAGCAGAGGTGGATTGCAATGTACAATGATGATTTGTATTGTAATAAGGTATATAGGGAATAAATGTCTATCTTTACATGTGAAATAGTAATAATAGCCAACTAATTGAAAGAGAATTGTTAATCTTTTCTTCTTCCCAAGAAGTGGCTTTTAACACCAAGGGTCTTATGTTTCAAACATAAGGGTCGAATGTTTGAAACATACCTCCTCTATGTTTGAAACATTCCCCAAGGGGCAATTGAGATGCGTGAGAAACGTGATTGAACAGGATGAGGGAAATGGAATGATTTTATTTTACACTCGATGTGGAATTTATCCATAGAACGACAATCGGCACCAACCTTGAAACCAAGATTTAATCCCAAGAAAATTGGAATTTCCGAATTATTTCCTTAACTTTGTTA
>NZ_CANRPM010000034.1 GCF_947632445.1 uncultured Bacteroides sp.
CTTTGGTAAACATTTCCGTGAAAAAACAAAAAATACCTTGCCTTTAAAGGCAGCCTATTTTTTGTTTTATTCCATAAAAGTTTGCACAGTCCTGTCACTGTCGCAGTAACTTGCTGAGAATGAGCCGATATTGTTGACAGGACTAAAAATGTTTTTTTTTTGCGATGATAATTATTGTTTTCAATCTTTGTTTCCTAATTATGAAAACCGTTACTTACACCCGTCGTTCCTTAGCCTGCCTTTATTTTCCCGATGCCGATCCCGAACAGGCCGTCCGTCGTCTCACTTCCTGGATTCACCGCTGCCGTCCGCTCTATGCCGAGCTGACGCGGGGCGGCACTCCCTTCGACAAGCGCCGCAACCTCACCGTCCGCGAGGCCCGGCTCATCATGGAGTACTTGGGCGAACCCTGACGCAGTGCTTCCTCACCCCCTGACGCAGTGCTTCCTCGGCCGGTCATGCCGTGCTTCGTGACGACCTCAGACAGTGCTGCGTGGCTGCGTCAGGAAGTGCGGTGTCGGGACGGAAGAAAGGCGGACGGACGACTGCCTCCGCCGGCGGCCGCTGCCGCAAGAATAATTCCGATTTGCTCTGCCCAAATGGGCATTTGATGCGAATTTGATAGTTTTTTTTAGCATAAAATGATTTTTTTCTAATTTTTTATTTGTTATTCAGATAGTCTTACTACATTTGCATCACTTTATAAGAGACAGGTAATTAAATTAATCTAAAAAATGATGTTTATGAAAAGAAGGTTAATCTTTATGTTAATCTGTTTATGCTTCCTGACAGGTCTTGCCGTAGCCCAAAACCGGCAAGTGACAGGAACCGTAACTGCCGAAGAGGATGGCATGCCGGTCATCGGAGCATCCGTGCAGGTAAAAGGAACAAAGATGGGTGTCATCACCGATGTGGATGGCAACTTCACCTTGCGCAACGTGCCCGCGTCGGCCAAGACCCTTGTGATTTCTTTTGTCGGCATGCAGGCACAGGAAGTGGGCATCACGGGCAAGCCCCTGAAAATCGTGTTGAAAAGCGACAGTGAATTGCTCGACGAAGTCGTTGTGACCGGTATGCAGAAGATGGACAAGCGATTGTTTACCGGTGCAGCCACGAGGCTGAACAGCGATGATGTAAAATTGGACGGTATGGCCGACATCAGCCGTTCGCTCGAAGGTCGTGCCGCCGGTGTTTCCGTGCAGAACGTATCCGGTACGTTCGGTACCGCACCGAAGATCCGCGTGCGTGGCGCCACGTCTATCTACGGCAGTTCCAAGCCGTTGTGGGTAGTGGACGGTGTCATTATGGACGATGTAGTCGATGTCAGTGCCGACGAACTTTCTTCCGGTGACCCGAATACGCTGATTTCTTCGGCCATCGCCGGACTGAACTCGGATGATATTGAGAGTTTCCAGATTCTGAAAGACGGTTCCGCCACTTCCATCTACGGAGCGCGTGCTATGGCGGGTGTGATCGTAGTCACCACCAAGAAAGGTAAGAGCGGACAGAGCCGCATCAGCTATACCGGCGAATACACGATGAGACTGAAGCCCAATTACCGCCAGTTCAACATCATGAATTCGCAAGACCAGATGTCCGTTTATCAGGAATTGCAGCAGAAAGGTTACTTGAACTATGCCACCGTATCCAATGCCGCCGACAGCGGTATCTATGGAAAGATGTATGAACTGATCAGCACCTACGACCCCGTGACCGGACAATTCGGACTGGCCAATACCGACGAGGCGAAGGCGGCTTATCTGCGTGCGGCCGAATACCGCAATACGGACTGGTTCGACATGCTTTTCTCCAACGCAGTACAGCACAACCATTCGGTCAGCCTCTCGTCGGGTACGGACAAGGCACAGTTCTATGCCTCACTCAGTGCTATGGCAGACCCCGGATGGACGAAGGCGAGCAAGGTGGAGCGCTATACAGCCAACCTGAACTCCAGCTTCAACCTTTCGAAGAAACTCACCGCTTCGCTGATCAGCAACGCCAGCTACCGTAAGCAGAAAGCGCCCGGCACCCTGAGCAGCGATATTGATGCCGTAAGCGGCGAGGTGAAGCGTGATTTTGATATTAACCCTTATTCCTATGCCATGAATACCTCCAGGGCATTGGAAGCCAATACGTTCTATACCCGCAACTATGCCCCGTTCAACATCTTCCATGAACTGGACAACAACTACATGGACTATGACATTTTCGATTTGCGCATACAGGGCGAATTGAAATACAAGCCCATCCGGCAGTTGGAATTGGGCATCTTGGGAGCAGTGAAATATTCTTCCACGTCGCAGGAGCACTATATCTTGGATGATTCCAACCAGGCGCTTGCCTACCGTGAGATGGGTACGTCGACGATCCGCGACAGAAATCCGCTACTCTACACCGACCCCGACGATATTTACGCACTGCCCATCAGTATTCTGCCGAATGGCGGTATCTACGAGCGTACCAACAACAGCATGATCGGCAAGGACTTCCGAGCTACGTTGAGCTACAACGATGTGTTCAACGAAGACCATATCGCCAACTTCTACGCCGGTATGGAAACCAATCTGATAGACCGTCATTCCAACTGGTTCCGCGGTTGGGGCATGCAATACAGCATGGGCGAAATTCCCAGTTATGCCTACCAGGCATTCAAGAAAGGACTTGAGGACAATACCGACTATTATACGCTGACCAACACACACGAACGCAGCGTGGCTTTCTTCGCCAACGCCACCTATTCGTATCAGGGGAAATATACGCTGAACGGAACGTTGAGATACGAAGGAACCAACAAGCTCGGAAAAAGCCGTTCGGCACGCTGGCTGCCCACCTGGAACGTGTCCGGCGCCTGGAATATCCACGAGGAGGAATGGTTCAAGCCGGTGATGCCTGCCTTCAGCCATGCCTCGTTGAAGCTCTCCTATTCGCTGACGGCCGATCGCGGACCTTCCTACGTGACAAACTCCAATGTGGTGATTTCGAGTGACAATCCCTGGCGCCCGTTTGCCGGTGTGAAAGAAAGCCGGCTCTACATTTCGCAGCTGGCCAACAACGACCTTACTTACGAGAAGAAGCACGAATTCAACGTGGGATTGAGCTTAGGCTTCCTTAACAACCGCATCAATTTGGAGGGAGACTGGTATAAGCGTAACAATTATGACCTGATAGGTATCGCCACCACACAAGGACTGGGCGGCGAGGTGCAGAAGTACGGAAACATTGCATCCATGAAGTCGAGCGGTGTGGAACTGACGCTGTCTACCACCAATATCAAGACCAAGGACTTCACCTGGAATACCAACTTCATTTATTCTCATGTGCACAACAAAGTGACCGATTTGGAAAGCAACCGACGGGTCATCGACTTGGTGTCGGGCACCGGTTTTGCAATGGAAGGTTATCCGGTGCGAAGCATCTTCTCCATACCGTTCCGCGGGCTGAATGAACAGGGCTTGCCCACGTTCCTCGACCAGGACGGCAACGTCACCACGACAGGTATCTATTTCCAGACGAGCGACCCGGAAAAGCTTTCGTTCCTCGAATATTCGGGCAGTGCCGACCCGACCGATGTGGGTAGTTTCGGAAACTTCTTCAAGTGGAAAGGCATTTCGATGAATGTATTCATTACCTATTCTTTCGGAAATGTAGTCCGTCTGGATCCGGTGTTCAGGAGTTCTTATACGGATCTTACCTCTACGCCGAAAGAGTTCAAAAACCGTTGGACGGTTCCCGGTGACGAAAAGTACACGACCATACCGGTCATCGCCAGCCAGCGCCAGAACAAAAACGATTCGAATCTGAGCTATGCCTACAATGCCTATAACTACTCTACCGAACGAATCGCGAAGGGTGATTTCATCCGTATGAAGGAAATATCCGTTGCATACGACTTCCCGAAGAGCGTCACCCAGGCATTGCGAATCAGCAATCTGTCACTGAAGCTCCAGGCAGCCAACCTCTTCTTGATCTATGCCGACAAGAAGCTGAACGGCCAAGACCCGGAATTCTTCAATACCGGTGGTGTGGCAACTCCCCTGCCGCGTCAATTTACGCTTACACTGAAATTAGGAATCTGATAAAATTAGGAACGATGAAAAAATACAATGGATATATCGCAATCTTGGCTTGTACCGCCGCTATGGGCGTGTTGGGAGCCTGCGACGATTACCTCAGCACGCTGCCGGACAATCGCGCACAGATTGATACGGAAGATAAAATCACGAGCCTGCTCGTGGCTGCCTATCCTGAAAACGGATACTACATGTTTACGGAATTCATGTCGGACAATGTGGACGACACGGGAGAATCCAATCCCTACACTGACCGTTTCCTTGATCAGGTGTATGCCTGGCAGGACGTCACCGAGGACGACAATGAATCACCCGAAAGTTTCTGGCAATCCTCTTACCAGGCCATAGCCGCAGCCAACCATGCCTTGCAGGCCATCGAGGAGATGGGCGGCCCCACGACCGATAAGCTAAGGCAGGCCAAGGCTGAGGCATTGCTATGCCGCGCCTACAACCACTTCATGTTGGTGAACGTGTTTGCACGCCATTACAACAGTGCCACAGCCGATAAGGATCCCGGTGTCACCTATATGACCGAACCGGAAACGACCGTAATGGTGCACTACGAGCGCAACTCGGTGGCCGAAGTGTACCGGTTGGTGGAACAAGACTTGGAAGAGGCCTTGCCCGATGTGGGAGATTCCTACATGACCGTTCCCAAATATCATTTCAATCCGACGGCCGCATACGCTTTTGCATGCCGGTTCTATCTGTATTATGAGAAATGGGAGAAAGCGATAGAATATGCGGACAAAGTATTGGGCAGTGCGCCGGGAAACATGCTGCGCGACTACTCCTATATGGGAACCATGACACAGAGTTATGAGGCCGTATCACAGCATTATATCGACGCTTCGCTGAACTGCAACCTGCTGCTGACCACCGGTTATTCCGATATGGGACTTGCATTTGGACCCTACTACGTGTGGAAGCGTTATACCCACGTTCCCTATCTGTCCTCACACGAAGATGCCGAGGCACCCAATATCTGGGGCAATTCGGCAAGCTATTATTCGACCGCGAAACACTACAGTGCCACCAATCTCTCGTGCGCGATTTTCTGGAGGCTTCCTTACCTCTTCGAGTACACGGACGCTGTGGCAGGTATAGGCTATAGTCACTGTGTATTTCCCACGCTCACGACGGATGAATGCCTGTTGAACAGGGCCGAGGCGAAAGTGATGCTGAAGCGTTACAATGAAGCAGCCGAGGATTTGGATTTGTGGATGCACAACATTATGAGAACGAATGTGACGGTGACGCCCGATTTGGTGACCACGTTCTATAACGGCATCGACTATTCCGAGCCGTTGGAGTCCACACAGAAAAAGCACCTGCATCCGGCGTTCGACATTGATGCCGAAGGAAGCGTGCAGGAGTGCATGTTGCAGTGTGTGCTGGGATTCAGACGCATCGAGACCTTGCATCTTGGCATGCGCTGGTTCGACGTCAAGCGCTACGGCATTGAGATTTGTCGCCGCATGCTGAATGCTGCGGGAAACCCGGAGAAGCAGACCGATATACTGACGGTGGACGATCCGCGCCGCGCCATGCAGATCCCGCAAAAGGTGCGTGATGCAGGGTATGAACCCAATCCGAGAAACTGATCATCCGAATAAGTAAACTTTCAAAATAGATGGGAATTATGAAAAAACAATATGCTTTATATATCCTGTTGTTGGCGGTTGCAGGGTCTTTCCTCGCTTGTTCGGAGGATGACCTGAACCCGACAAGTGTCATTACCACGGGCGAGAAAGTGAAAAATGATTTCGACCGCTGGTTAGAGGCAAACTATGTGAATCCGTACAACATTACGTTCAAGTACCGCTATGAGGAAATAGAATCCGATCTCAACTATTATACCGTGCCGGCAGACTATGCGCAGGCTGTGGAACTGGCGCACATCGTGAAGTATGTCTGCGTGGAGGCCTACGACGAAGTGGCCGGATTCGACTTCACACGCGCCTATTTCCCCAAGGAGTTTTTCCTGATTGGCGAGTGGGAATACCGTAATAACGGAACCTTTATTTTGGGTACGGCTGAAGGCGGCAAGAAGGTGCTGCTGTCCGGTGTCAACTATCTGGACCAGTACAAAAACAGCATCGCTTCGTTGAACCACTACTATCTGAAAACCATTCACCACGAGTTCACGCACATTATGAACCAGACCAAGGAAATGCCGACGGCCTACCAGTTCATTACCGGCAGCGACTATGTGGCGGATCTATGGAGCGAATCGCCCTACAATGCCGGTTACCTGAGCCGCGGGTTTATCAGTGCCTATGCCCAGATGGAATACACGGAGGACTTTGCGGAGATGCTTTCCATGTACGTTTGTTATCCGGCTTCCCAGTGGCAGGCCTGGATGAACGAAGCGGGGTCGGCAGGCGCTTCCTTGATAGATGCCAAACTGACGTTGGTGAAGCAATATATGGCAGACAGCTGGAATATAGACGTGGACAAGCTGCGTGACAGCATACAGCGGCGCTCGGCCGACTTAGAAGCCGGGAAAATAGATTTGAACGATTTAACCCTTAAATAATGGAGGCTGGAAACATGAAGATAAATAAATTGTATAGGTCGTTAGGGGGAATACTGCTTCTCTGCTCGATGGTATTCTTCCAGTCGTGCCTGAAGGATGATAACGAGGTGTTCGACAAGAACCCTTCGGAACGTCTGCAACAATATCTCTCGGAGGTGAAGAACATACTGACGGGCGCCGAAAAGGGCTGGCTGCTGGAGATGTACCCGGAGTCGGACCAAAGTTATGGCGGATATGCGTTTATTGTCCGTTTTGACGAGGAAAAAGTGTATGCCAGTTCAGAGTTGGCCGCTGACTATGAGACAGAATTGGAAAGCCTCTACAAGTTGACGGACGATGACGGTCCCGTATTGAGCTTTGACACTTACAATGAGTTTCTGCATTTCCTTTCCACTCCCAGTCCCGATGCCTATGAGGCTTTCGGAGGGGAATTTGAGTTTGTTGTCCTGGAGGCGACGCCCGACTTGGTGACATTGCGTGGAAAGAAGACCAACAACATCATGTATATGCGTAAAATGACGGGAGATGCGGTATCTTACCTTACGAAGATAGAGACACTTATCGAAAGCATGGTTCTGAGCGGATTTAGCGGAACGGTGGGTGGCACGCAGGTTTCGGGAACCATTGACGTGGATTACCGTCAGCTCTCTTTTGTGCCGGCCGGCGGCGACCCGGTGATGGCGTCTTATGTGTTGACCGACGATGGATTGCGTCTGTACAGCCCCGTAGAAGTGGCGGGAGTGACCTTTGAGGAATTCATGGTAGACCCGGAGACAAACTCCTTGACTGACAAGGGAGGATCGGGCACCGTGTTCAATGCGGTCTTCCCCGAAGGATGGCGAGGCTATGCGGAATATGCCGGAAACTATGTACTGTCCTTCAATGGCGGTACAGAAGTGAACGTGACGCTGATTCCTGCCGGTGACGGTGCTTCCTACATCATGAGCGGACTGAACTCGCAATTCACAGTGACATTGGAGTATCTGCGTTCTTCAGGCAGCTTGTCATGGCTGTCGCAAAAGATCGGCGATGCCAATGGGAATGAGATCTGGCTGTGCGCCTGGGATGCCGGTCCTGGCCAGTTGACGTGGAATACGGCAGTCGGCATGCGCACCGACTGGAATGGGGATGAACAGCATCCCGTGTACACATGGATAGACTATGGAACATGGACGGGGTATTCGGTGAATTCGTATATCATGTGGCAATTATCCGGGGGCAGCAGTGCAGGCCAGTTCGCTAATTCTTCGTGGTATATCACCGGTACAAGATCCAACCGTTTGCCCTATGTGGAAACTATGACTAAAACAGACTGATTATGAAAAGATATTTATTTTATTTATTGGCTGCCTCCCTGCTGGCCGGTTTCACGGCCTGTTCCGAGGACGAGGATTGGGGAGTAGACGGCGAGAGCCTGATACATGTGACAGAATCGAACGTACTGTTCCAGGCGGGAGCAGGAAGCGGTACGGTCGTATTCGATGCTGCCGGACAGGTTACGGTGGAAACAGACCGTGAATGGTGTACGGCTACCGTGAATGGAAACACCGTGAATGTGTCCGTAACCGAAAACGGCAACTTGGAAGGGCGTTCTTCGCAATTGGTATTGCGCTGCGGTTCGGATGCCGCGTATGTGACGGTGCAGCAGCTCGGACTGATGTTCCAGTTGAGTGCGGGCAGCGAGATCGTGACCTCTTCGGACGAAGCGCACTCGTTGACCTACGAGATGTCGTCCAATGTGCCTTTGACTTTCGAGCCGGATGGCGACTGGTTCAGCGCGGTTTCCGACGGGGAGCATCTGACCGTGAACTTTAAGGAGAACACGAGCGGTCATGCCCGTGTAGGAACCCTCCGATATTCGTCGGAAACGTTCTCGGACTCGTTGAAAGTGACCCAGTATGACTTCGATAAGGATATTGCGGGTCCTTGTATCCTGACATTCTATTCTTCAGCGGACGGAGGCAATTTGCAGGGTCTGAATGCGGTCCTTTCCAAAACACAACTGAGTATTCCGGCTTATAACTGGACCATACCGGTTACTTTTGATTCGGAAAAGGCCCGATTTACAATGTACAATGGGGCAGCGATGGGAACATACCAAGGATATAACATATACAACACCGTGTTGGGAGGCGGTTACTATACCTGGTCGACAACGGTTTACGTACTGTTCCCCCTTGGCTATGACGCGGAGTCGGGTATTACGTTCTTTGATATGCAGGATGCCGGAATGTGGACTTACCCGATCGAATGTATGATGTTCTATGCCTTCAACGGAACTGCGACAAATTCCTCGGCAGTCGGTTCTGTACTACGACTTTATTCACCAAGTATCTGGCGTATGGATCCGCAATGACGGGAATGAAAACAGGCGGGAACCGGCCGTTGCTGAAATGTCCGGGACTGTCTTCGTGTATCACAAAATAATTCTCTCTTAAACCGTATATGCGGGATACACGTGGTTTTAACTTTGCAAAAGAGGCTGTTTCAAGATGATTGATTCAGCCTCTTTTCTTTTGTTGTTCACTGCTTTGATAGAATAAATCGGAACTGTACACTTTAATCTTGCGAAGAGTTCACTGACATGATCCTGTTCCAATTTATACTACCGTCATGATTGCAATACTTCTCGATAAATTCGCCGGTCAACTTGTTTATCATTTTTGTGTACTCCATTTTAAAGTCTTCATTCTTCTTCCTTGCATCTGTCGCGATCGGCTCTAAAATATCGGAATAGAGTGTAGGCTCTCCAGAAATGAATTCCCAGAATTTCTGCCCGCAGTATTTAAAGTAATCGCCCTTGTCGGGGCTTTTGTCTTTCCCGTAACAGCATCCGTTGACTGCCGTTATTTGAATATTCGACCTGCTTGTTCTTAATACTCTTTTCGCTGATTTAAAATCTTCTCTCATTTTACTTATTTGGGAACTGTTTCCCCAATTCGGGCCGGATTTTATAGATACAATGTATCTGATGCCGTCCTTGTCGAACTCCATATCTACCCCTTTGGTTGTAGATTTCCTGCCATTGTAGACTTTTGAGCATACAAATAGGGCAAGCCCCTCTAACCAATCGCCGAAAATAGTTTCTTCCGCAGATGAAATAAAAGCATCTGACAGACTTTTTACAATCTCTTCGGCGGTCAGTAGATATTTCGCCTTAAATAGATATGGGTTCTTCTTTTGTAATACCGTATCAAGACGCAGGGTTTTCAGTTTATTGATTCTCGCCTGATGAAAAGAGGCTATATTCTCTTCCACGTATCGGGTGATCTGCCTTATTAATTCTTCGTTCATATACTTTGTTGTTTAAAACAGACTTGACATGCTGGAAATATTCGGGTACGATTTCAATGCCTATGCTATCTCGTTTTAACTTTAAAGCGGTTAGGTTTGTTGTCCCGCTACCCATGAACGGATCTAATATTTTGTCTCCTTCTTTCGTGAATAGCTTGATAAACCATTCGGGCAAATATTCCGGGAACGCTGCGCTGTGGCTTTTGTTGCCGCACTCTGTTGCGAAGTGTAATACATTAGTCGGGTATGCCATTTCTCGCCCAACCCAATTCGATATATTTTTCCCGAAGCCGCTTAATACTTTTGAATCGCATCTGTATTTGTCGGAATTGCTTAAGTTCTTTAACCGGCTCTTTGCCCATTCTCCGGTCGGTACCATAACGGCTTCTTGATACATGTTGAAGTGCTTCTCCTTATTGAATTGAAGCAATCTTTCCCATGCGTCCCTAAAGCGATTGGGCCATTTGCCCGGATAGCAATTTTTCTTATGCCAGATAAACTCTTCCGTCCATAACCAGCCTTGCCTCCTCATCTCAAGTATTAATTCTATCACATAAGTGCTTCGTTCTCCGTCTGCCACTTTCTCTTTTATATTTAAGATGAACGTACCGCTTGGCTTTAGCACCCTCATTAATTCGTTGGAAATAGGCAAAAACCATTGGACATATTTAGTTACAGGAATCCCTCCGTATGTGTTTTTTCGTTGGTCTGCATAGGGTGGGGACGTAACAATCAAGTCAATCGAATTGTCCGGGATTTGCTTTAGCTTTTCTTTGCAGTCGCCGTACAATAAATTTACGGATGTCCCCCCAATATTAACAATAAAATCACTAATATTTTCCATATCTCAATAGATTATGATGCAAATATACGCACAAGTTTTGAATTGGAAGCCTTACATTGAATAGTTCCGGTTTCATTTCTCAGTTCTTTTATAAATATTGCCGCATTACCACCCCTTATCGCCTCGCATCGCCTATGGCCTCGGACGCATGCACTAACTTTGTAGCAGGAAAAGGGGAGAGGCGCCCTCTCCGTTTACCGCTGAGAATTTATTTGAGTATTAACCTGCTAAAAATGAAAAAACTATGCCAACTGCTTACAAAGTAATGAAGCGCGTCATCCAGCTGGGTGACCGCAAGGGTGAGACCGTCTACAACGTAGCCCCCGTGTGCTATGGCACACTGACTACCGACGACGTGGCCCGCCAGATTGCCACCGAATCTACCGCCAGTCCCGGCGACGTGAAGAACGTGCTCGACCGCTATGCCTATTACGTGGCCGAGAACCTGAAGAAAGGTTATGCCATCGAGCTGCTGGGCTTCGGCAAACTTTACCTGCGTTTTGTCAACGGCAAGAGCGTCAGTGCCGAGAAAGATGCGACCGCCGCCTTGGTGAAAGCGCTTGTCCCCGGCTTCCGTCCTTCGTTTACGATGGTGAACAACAGCCGCATCTACGACCTTATCCCCGAAAAAATCGGCCTCGTGAAGTATAATGGTGCGGTCGTATCGGCCGACGAGGAAGACGCTTCGGGCGATAGAGACGACGATGGAGGCAGTCCGCTGTAATAGCCTTACGCCCTAAAAGAATGTGTCATGACTCACTCCAGATGAACCGGGCCGACCCGGATTCTGAATCTGTCGGATTGCCGGCTCTGGAGCGTCTGCGAAAGGGTTGTGACACATCCTCAACCTAACTGATCATTCATTTTTCAATTTAAATCCTTACCAACATGAACACAACTTCCAATCCTTCGAAAATCACTTGGGCCTCCATTGTGAAGGCTATCATCCAGGCGGCCATTGCTGCTCTGACGGCGCTCGGTATCACCAGTTGTACTCCCTTTATCCCTTTCCTGGCATGACCGATGACCGTTATCCCCTGACTGTTTGCGGCGAGGAGGTGCCGGGCGAATACGCCCTCCTCGCCCGCATAGAGGACGGCGAGCTGATGGGCGGACCGGACAGCGTCCGCTACCTCGTCCTCCACTGTTCTGCCACCCGCTGCACGCAGAACTACACGACCGAACAACTCCTGCGCGACCACCGGGCGCGCGGCTTCCGCACAGCGGGCTATCACTTCTACATTCGCCGCGACGGTATGCTGACCCAGCATCGCGGCCTGCTCGAAGTGGGGGCCCACTGTCGTCCTTATAACCGTTGCTCCATCGGCATCTGCTACGAGGGCGGGCTCGATGCTCAGGGCCGTCCGGCCGACACCCGCACGCCTGCACAGACCGCACGCCTGACCGACCTCTTTGCCTGCCTGCGCCGCCTCTTTCCCCAGGCGGTGGTTTGCGGCCATCGCGACCTGCCCGGCACT
Source organism: uncultured Bacteroides sp. (assembly GCF_947632445.1). GTDB lineage: Bacteria > Bacteroidota > Bacteroidia > Bacteroidales > Bacteroidaceae > Bacteroides. The sequence continues at coordinate 12,226 of NZ_CANRPM010000034.1, forward strand.
TCGCCCAAGGCCTGCCCCTGTTTGGATGCGGGGGCGGTGTTCGGCTGACCGGCCGGTTCATGCTTGATGGATCGGATTTGGTAAATCTGGAACAAACCGTTAACTTTGTGGCCTAAACCTAAAAATACCAAGAAGTCATGGATAATCAGGAAATGAACAACAATGGGCAAATACCGATTGAATTGAAGGAAGATGTGGCCCAGGGAATCTATGCCAATCTGGCTGTCATTACCCACTCCAGTTCGGAATTTATTCTCGATTTCATCAAGATGCTGCCGGGCATGCCGAAGGCTCGTGTCCAGTCGCGCATCATCCTTGCGCCTGAACATGCCCGGCGTTTGCTCCGTGCGCTGGAAGAGAATATAGAGAAGTATGAACGGACTTTCGGGCCGATCCGCGTGAAGGACGAGGCGGATTTTCTGCCGATGACAAACGTGAAAGGGGAGGCATGATGTAAACAGTCTGCAATGAGTCATAGGCGGACTACCGGACTGAAAAATAAAAAAATACAGATGTGCATTGGTTATTCAAATATTATTCGTATCTTTGCAGCCCGAAAAAGTATGTGCTTGAAAATAAATACAATAATATAATAACTAAAAACAATTAAAATGCCTACAATTCAGCAATTAGTAAGAAAAGGACGCCAGGTGCTGGTTGACAAAAGCAAGTCGCCTGCCTTGGATTCATGTCCTCAAAGACGTGGCGTTTGCGTGAGAGTGTACACAACCACTCCGAAAAAACCAAATTCAGCTATGCGTAAGGTAGCTCGTGTGCGTTTGACTAACGGGAAGGAGGTGAACTCCTATATTCCGGGTGAAGGTCATAACTTGCAGGAGCACTCTATCGTGCTGGTACGCGGCGGTCGTGTGAAAGACCTGCCGGGTGTGCGTTATCACATTGTTCGTGGTACGTTGGATACAGCCGGTGTGGCCGGTCGTACTCAGAGACGTTCCAAGTATGGCGCGAAGCGTCCGAAACCGGGTCAAGCTCCCGCAAAAAAGAAATAAGCTGTAAAGATAGAAAATTAAGTAAAGTAAAGATTTAGTTTTAGTTTGCTTGGATAGATGCTACAGGTTGAGTAAATCCGCCGGTGGGTGGGTTGAAGAAGACAGAAGTAAACAACCAAGAACGAAAACATTATTCATTTAAAGAAAAAAATGAGAAAAGCAAAACCCAAAAAACGCGTTATCCTTCCGGATCCCGTGTTCAATGATGTGAAAGTGTCCAAGTTTGTGAACCACTTGATGTACGACGGAAAGAAAAACACTTCTTATGAGATTTTCTATGCCGCTCTGAATGCAGTGAAGAACAAAATGCAGAATGAAGAGAAGTCTGCATTGGAGATTTGGAAAAAAGCGTTGGACAATGTAACTCCCCAAGTCGAAGTAAAATCCCGCCGTGTCGGTGGTGCTACTTTCCAGGTACCGACTGAAATTCGTCCTGACCGTAAAGAGTCCATTTCGATGAAGAACTTGATTATCTTTGCTCGCAAACGTGGTGGTAAGTCTATGGCTGACAAGCTGGCGGCTGAAATTATGGATGCCTACAACGAACAGGGCGGCGCGTTCAAACGTAAGGAAGATATGCACAGAATGGCTGAGGCCAACCGTGCGTTCGCTCATTTCCGTTTCTGATACTGCAAGCGTACCTGTTTTAGATAAAAACTTAAAGTAAAGGGATTAAAATGGCAAAGCAAGATTTACATTTGACGCGTAACATCGGCATCATGGCTCACATTGATGCCGGTAAAACTACAACTTCAGAACGTATTCTGTTCTATACCGGCCTGACTCACAAGATTGGTGAAGTGCACGATGGTGCAGCTACGATGGACTGGATGGAGCAGGAGCAGGAGCGTGGTATTACGATCACGTCTGCTGCCACGACTACGCATTGGAAATATGCAGGCAATACATATAAGATAAACCTGATTGACACTCCGGGACACGTAGACTTTACGGCTGAGGTTGAGCGTTCGTTGCGTGTGTTGGACGGTGCCGTTGCCACTTACTGTGCGGTAGGTGGCGTGGAGCCGCAGTCTGAGACCGTATGGCGTCAGGCCGACAAATACAACGTTCCCCGCATCGGTTACGTGAACAAGATGGACCGTTCGGGTGCCGACTTCTTTGAAGTGGTTCGCCAGATGAAGGAAATATTGGGCGCCCATCCGTGTCCGGTCGTAATTCCCATCGGTGCCGAAGAAAACTTCAAGGGTGTGGTCGACCTGATTAAGATGAAGGCCGTCCTGTGGCACGACGAAACAATGGGCGCCGACTATGACGTAGAGGAAATTCCCGCCAACCTGAAGGATGAAGCCGAAGAATGGCGCGGCAAGATGCTGGAAACAGTAGCCGAATACGACGACACTCTGATGGAGAAGTACTTCGACGATCCTTCTACTATAACGGAAGACGAAATCGTCCGTGGTTTGCGTGCGGCTACTTTGAAGATGGACATCGTGCCGATGTTGTGCGGTTCTTCTTTCAAGAACAAAGGCGTGCAAACGCTGCTCGACTATGTGTGTGCATTCTTGCCTTCTCCGCTGGATACGCCGAATATCGTGGGAACGAATCCGAACACGGGTGAAGAAGAAGACCGCAAGCCGAGTGAGGATGAAAAGACTTCTGCTTTGGCATTCAAGATCGCTACCGACCCCTATGTCGGTCGTCTGACGTTCTTCCGCGTATATTCGGGCAAGATAGAGTCAGGTTCGTATATTTACAACAGCCGTTCCGGTAAGAAGGAACGTGTTTCCCGCCTGTTCCAGATGCACTCCAACAAGCAGAATCCTGTAGAAATCGTATCGGCCGGCGATATAGGCGCAGGGGTAGGTTTCAAGGATATTCACACGGGTGATACCCTCTGCGACGAGGATGCTCCCATCGTATTGGAGTCTATGGACTTCCCCGATCCGGTGATCGGTATCGCTGTGGAGCCCAAGACGCAGAAGGATATGGACAAGCTGTCCAACGGCTTGGCCAAGTTGGCTGAAGAAGACCCGACCTTTACCGTCCGTACCGATGAACAGACGGGTCAGACGGTTATTTCCGGTATGGGTGAGCTTCACCTGGATATTATCATCGACCGTCTGAAACGTGAGTTCAAGGTGGAATGCAACCAGGGCAAGCCGCAGGTTAATTACAAGGAAGCCATCACGAAGACTGTGAACCTCCGCGAGGTTTACAAGAAGCAGTCCGGCGGTCGCGGTAAGTTCGCTGACATCATCGTGAATGTCGGACCGGTGGACGAAGACTTTAAGGAAGGCGGATTGCAGTTCATCAACGAAGTGACCGGCGGTAACATTCCGAAGGAGTTTATCCCGTCTGTACAGAAAGGCTTCCAGACAGCCATGAAAAATGGCGTGTTGGCCGGCTTCCCGATGGATAGCATGAAGGTTACGCTGCTCGATGGCTCGTTCCACCCGGTTGACTCAGACCAATTGTCATTTGAAATCTGCGCCATCCAGGCTTACCGGAACGCTTGTTCCAAGGCAGGCCCCGTACTGATGGAGCCTATCATGAAGCTGGAAGTTGTAACCCCGGAAGAAAACATGGGTGATGTAATCGGCGACTTGAACAAGCGTCGGGGTCAGGTGGAAGGTATGGAATCCAGCCGCTCCGGTGCCCGCATCGTGAAGGCTATGGTTCCGCTGGCAGAAATGTTCGGCTATGTAACCGCTTTGCGTACCATCACTTCGGGTCGTGCTACTTCGTCTATGACTTACGACCACCACGCTCAGGTATCTACTTCTATTGCGAAGACGGTGCTTGAGGAAGTGAAAGGCCATTCGGAATTGCTTTGAAACAACTTGAAGCCCGCAGGTTAGCGTATGACTCTTAACCTGCGGAGCTTCTCCATTTAATAACAAGTTTAATTATAAAACAAATGAGTCAGAAAATTAGAATCAAATTGAAATCTTACGACCACAACTTGGTTGACAAGTCAGCTGAAAAGATTGTAAGAACAGTGAAGACGACGGGTGCCATCGTCAGCGGCCCTATTCCTCTTCCTACGCATAAGCGTATCTTTACTGTGAACCGTTCGACTTTCGTAAACAAGAAGTCGCGTGAACAGTTCCAACTCTCTTCTTACAAGAGACTGATTGACATCTATAGCTCTACTGCGAAGACTGTTGATGCTCTGATGAAGCTGGAGTTGCCGAGTGGTGTGGAAGTAGAAATCAAAGTGTAAGTGTATTAAAAATTTAGTGAAATGCCAGGATTATTAGGAAAAAAAATCGGAATGACATCCGTTTTCAGTGCCGAGGGTAAAAACGTACCATGCACTGTTATCGAAGCAGGTCCTTGTGTTGTTACTCAAGTGAAGACCGTAGAAAAAGATGGCTATGCTGCCGTTCAGCTGGGTTTCCAGGATAAGAAGGAAAAGCATACTACCAAGCCGTTGATGGGTCACTTCAAGAAAGCGGGAGTAACACCCAAGAAACACTTGGCTGAGTTCAAAGAATTTGAAACCGAGCTGAATCTCGGTGACACAGTTACCGTTGAATTGTTCAACGACGCTGGCTTCGTAGACGTTGTCGGAACATCCAAAGGTAGGGGTTTCCAGGGCGTTGTCAAGAGACATGGTTTTGGTGGTGTAGGTGAGACTACTCACGGTCAGCACAATCGTGCCCGCAAGCCGGGTTCTATCGGTGCTTGTTCTTACCCTGCAAAAGTTTTCAAAGGCATGCGCATGGGCGGACAGATGGGGGCTAACAGAGTGACTGTTCAAAACCTGCAAGTATTAAAGGTAATCGCGGAGCACAACCTTCTTTTGGTGAAGGGTTCTATTCCCGGTTACAAAGGTTCAATCGTAATAATTGAAAAATAATGGAAGTTAGCGTATTTAACATTAAAGGTGAAGACACCGGAAGAAAGGTTGCGTTGAACGAATCTATCTTCGGCATTGAGCCCAATGACCATGCCATCTACCTGGATGTAAAGCAATTTATGGCTAACCGGCGTCAGGGTACTCATAAGTCAAAGGAAAGAAGTGAAATCAGCGGTTCCACTCGTAAGATCGGCCGTCAGAAAGACGGTGGCGGTGCACGTCGTGGTGACATGAACTCGCCTGTATTGGTTGGTGGCGGACGCGTTTTTGGTCCTAAACCTCGTGATTACTCCTTCAAGTTGAATAAGAAGGTGAAAGCTCTTGCTCGTAAATCGGCTTTGGCATACAAGGCTCAGAACGATGCGATTATCGTTGTCGAAGACTTCACCTTTGAGGCTCCTAAGACCAAGAACTTTGTCGAAATGACAAAAAATCTTAAAATATCAGGCAAGAAGCCGCTTATAGTATTACCGGAAGCAAATAAAAACGTATATTTGTCAGCTCGTAACGTGAAAGACGCTAACGTGCAGATAATCTCAGGGTTAAATACTTACAGAGTATTGGACGCTGGGGTTCTTGTGCTTACTGAAAGTGCCCTTTCTGCTATCGACAATATCTTAATTTAAAATAAGGAGGCTTAAATAATGGGATTTATTATTAAACCGTTGGTGACAGAGAAGATGACTGCAATAACTGACAAACAAAACAACCGTTTTGGTTTTGTGGTACGTCCTGAAGCTAACAAATTGGAAATTAAGAACGAAGTTGAAGCCCTTTACAACGTTACAGTGGTTGATGTGAACACCATAAAATATGCCGGCAAGAGCAAAAGCCGCTATACGAAGGCTGGTCTCATCACCGGACGGACAAATGCTTATAAGAAGGCAATCGTTACGTTGAAAGAAGGAGATACTATTGATTTTTATAGCAATATTTAATACAAATGGCAGTACGTAAATTTAAGCCCACTACACCGGGGCAAAGACATAAAATTATTGGTACTTTCGAAGAAATTACTGCACGGGTACCAGAAAAGTCTCTTGTATTTGGTAAGAAATCCTCAGGTGGTCGCAACAACGAAGGTAAGATGACGATGCGCTACATCGGCGGCGGTCACAAGAAGGTAATCCGTATCGTTGACTTCAAGAGAAATAAAGACGGTGTGCCTGCAGTGGTTAAGACGATTGAATACGATCCGAATCGTTCGGCTCGTATCGCTTTGTTGTTTTACGCTGACGGCGAAAAAAGATATATTATTGCTCCCAATGGATTGCAAGTTGGTGCGACTTTGATGTCAGGTGAAAATGCGACTCCAGAGATTGGAAATGCGCTTCCTCTTCAGAATATTCCAGTTGGTACTGTAATTCACAATATTGAATTGCGTCCGGGTCAGGGTGCCGCTCTGGTTCGTTCAGCTGGTAATTTCGCTCAGTTGACTTCAAGAGAAGGCAAGTATTGCGTTATCAAATTGCCTTCAGGTGAAGTTCGCCAAATTCTTAGTACTTGTAAGGCTACTATCGGTAGCGTTGGTAACTCGGATCACGGTCTGGAAAGCTCCGGTAAAGCCGGACGCTCTCGTTGGTTGGGTCGTCGTCCACGTAATCGTGGCGTCGTAATGAACCCGGTTGATCACCCGATGGGTGGTGGTGAAGGACGTGCTTCCGGTGGCCATCCGAGATCTCGCAAGGGATTGTATGCTAAGGGTCTTAAGACAAGAGCTCCGAAGAAACAATCGTCTAAGTATATTATTGAGAGAAGAAAGAAGTAATCTGATTAATCGAGAATATTATGAGTCGTTCATTAAAAAAAGGTCCGTATATTAACGTTAAGCTGGAAAAGAAAATTCTTGCCATGAACGAAAGCGGCAAGAAGGTTGTGGTTAAGACTTGGGCCAGAGCTTCAATGATTTCGCCTGATTTTGTAGGCCATACCGTTGCAGTTCACAATGGAAATAAATTCATACCTGTATATGTTACTGAAAACATGGTAGGTCATAAGTTGGGTGAGTTTGCCCCCACACGTACCTTCAGAGGCCATGCCGGTAACAAGAAGAAATAAAAGCAGGTTTTTTACTACTGAAATAAAAAAAGTAATAATATAATGGGAGCAAGAAAAAAAATATCGGCTGAAAAAAGAAAAGAAGCCCTTAAGACCATGTATTTTGCAAAATTGCAAAATGTTCCTACTTCCCCCCGTAAAATGCGTCTCGTGGCTGACATGATTCGCGGGATGGAGGTGAACAGAGCGCTTGGCGTCTTGAAGTTCTCTTCAAAAGAGGCTGCAGCAAGAGTAGAAAAACTGTTGCGCTCTGCAATAGCTAACTGGGAGCAGAAAAACGAACGCAAGGCTGAGAATGGCGAATTGTTCGTAACCAAGATTTTTGTTGATGGTGGTGCTACGCTGAAAAGAATGCGTCCGGCTCCGCGGGGTAGAGGTTACAGAATCCGCAAACGTTCAAACCATGTGACACTGTTCGTTGATTCTAAAAGTAATAACGAAGATCAAAATTAAGGTAAATGGGACAAAAAGTTAATCCAATAAGCAACCGTTTGGGAATTATCAGAGGATGGGATTCCAATTGGTATGGTGGAGAGAATTACGGTGATTCTTTGCTGGAAGATAGCAAGATACGTAAATATTTGAATGCTCGTCTTGCAAAAGCCAGTGTATCAAGAATTGTTATTGAACGCACGCTGAAACTTGTGACTATTACCGTTTGTACTGCACGTCCGGGTATTATTATCGGAAAAGGTGGCCAGGAAGTTGATAAGCTGAAGGAGGAATTGAAGAAGGTTACCGATAAGGACATTCAGATTAACATCTTCGAAGTGAAAAGACCTGAACTCGATGCCGTTATCGTGGCTAACAACATCGCTCGCCAGGTTGAAGGAAAAATCGCTTATCGCCGTGCTATCAAGATGGCTATCGCAAATACGATGCGTATGGGCGCTGAGGGTATCAAAGTTTTGATTTCAGGACGTTTGAATGGAGCTGAAATGGCTCGTTCTGAAATGTATAAGGAAGGAAGGACTCCGTTGCACACTTTCAGAGCAGACATTGATTATTGTCATACTGAAGCATTGACAAAAGTCGGTCTTCTCGGTATTAAGGTTTGGATTTGCAGAGGCGAAGTTTACGGAAAGAGAGAATTGGCTCCAAACTTTACGCAAAGCAAGGAAAGTGGCCGTGGAAGCAATAGCGGAAACAATGGCGGAAGGAACTTCAAAAGAAAGAAAAATAATCGCTAAACGAATTTGATTTTTTAGGAATTATGTTACAACCGAAAAAGACAAAATTCAGAAGACAGCAGAAGGGCCGCCAAAAAGGAAATGCTCAGAGAGGAAACCAGTTGGCTTTCGGCTCTTTTGGAATTAAAGCTTTGGAAACGAAGTGGATTACAGGACGCCAGATAGAGGCTGCGCGTATTGCTGTAACGAGATATATGCAACGTCAAGGACAGATTTGGATTCGTATCTTCCCGGACAAACCTATCACGAGAAAGCCTGCTGATGTACGTATGGGTAAAGGTAAAGGTAGTCCTGAGGGATTTGTGGCTCCTGTTACTCCGGGTAGAATTATCATTGAGGCCGAAGGAGTATCTTACGAAATTGCGAAAGAGGCCTTGCGCCTGGCAGCACAGAAGCTTCCCATCACTACGAAGTTTGTGGTAAGACGTGATTATGATGTTCAAAATCAAAATGCGTAAAGAGTATGAAGATAGCAGAAGTTAAAGAATTGTCTACCGCGGATTTGGTAGAAAGAATCGAGGCAGAAGTAGCTAACTACAATCAGTTGGTGCTGAACCATTCTATTTCTCCTTTGGATAATCCTGCTCAGATCAAACAATTACGCAGGACAATTGCGCGTATGAAGACTGTATTGCGCGAAAGAGAACTTAACAATAAATGAAGAGTTTGATGGAAGCAAGAAATTTAAGAAAAGAAAGAACCGGGATTGTGTTGAGCAACAAGATGGACAAAACGATCACAGTTGCTGCCAAGTTTAAGGAAAAACACCCCATTTATGGTAAGTTCGTTAGCAAGACGAAAAAATACCATGCTCATGATGAAAAGAATGAGTGCAATATCGGTGATACTGTACGCATTATGGAGACCCGTCCTTTGAGCAAGACAAAGAGATGGAGAGTAGTAGAAATTGTTGAAAAAGCGAAGTAATTATGATACAAGCAGAATCCAGACTTACAGTATGTGACAACAGTGGAGCTAAGGAAGCTCTCTGTATTCGCGTTTTGGGCGGTACAGGTCGTCGTTACGCTTCTGTAGGAGACGTGATTGTCGTATCCGTCAAGAGCGTTATTCCTTCAAGTGATATTAAAAAAGGTGCAGTGTCTAAGGCTTTGATTGTACGCACGAAGAAAGAAATCCGCCGTCAGGACGGTTCTTATATTCGTTTTGATGACAATGCTTGTGTGCTGTTGAACAATGCAGGCGAGATCAGGGGCAGCCGTATTTTCGGGCCGGTAGCCCGTGAATTGCGTGCCGCCAACATGAAAGTGGTGTCACTCGCTCCTGAAGTGCTTTAATTTTTTGTAAAAGATTCAAGTAATGAGTAAATTACATATTAAGAAAGGCGATACGGTTTACGTAAACTCTGGTGAAGACAAGGGTAAAACCGGTCGCGTATTGAAGGTTCTTGTGAAGAAGAATCGTGCTATCGTTGAAGGTGTCAACATGGTTTCTAAGAGCACGAAGCCGAGTGCGAAGAATCCTCAAGGTGGAATTGTGAAGCAGGAAGCTTCTATTCATATTTCAAACCTGAACCCGGTTGATCCGAAGACTGGCAAGGCAACTCGTATTGGTAGAAAAGTGAGTGCGGATGGCACTTTAGTGCGTTATTCTAAAAAATCAGGAGAGGAGATTAAGTAATGAGTAATACTGCTAGCCTTAAGAAAGAATATGCAGAGCGCATCGCACCTGCATTGAAATCACAGTTCCAGTATTCTTCTTCCATGCAGATTCCTGTGCTCAAGAAGATTGTTATCAATCAGGGCTTGGGTATGGCTGTGGCTGACAAGAAGATTATCGAAGTAGCAATTAATGAAATGACTGCCATTACAGGCCAAAAGGCTGTGGCAACGATTTCACGTAAAGATATCGCAAACTTCAAGTTGCGTAAGAAAATGCCTATCGGGGTGATGGTGACATTGCGTCGTGAGAGAATGTACGAATTCTTGGAGAAGCTTGTTCGTGTAGCTCTTCCTCGTATCCGTGACTTCAAGGGCATCGAAAGCAAATTTGATGGGAGAGGTAACTATACGCTTGGTATTCAGGAACAGATTATTTTCCCCGAAATTAATATTGACAGCATTACCCGTATTCTTGGTATGAACATCACTTTCGTGACTTCTGCACAAACAGACGAAGAAGGTTATGCTCTGCTGAAAGAATTCGGTTTACCGTTTAAGAACGCAAAAAAAGATTGATAGATTATGGCAAAGGAATCAATGAAAGCACGCGAGGTTAGACGTGCCAAGTTAGTAGCCAGATATGCCGAAAAAAGAGCTGCTCTGAAGCAAATCGTGAGAACCGGTGATCCCGCAGAAGCTTATGAAGCTGCACAGAAGTTGCAGGATCTGCCCAAGAATGCCAATCCGATTCGTCTTCATAATCGTTGCAAGTTGACGGGACGTCCCAAAGGATATATCCGTCAGTTCGGCATATCGAGAATCCAATTCCGTGAGATGGCTTCTAACGGTCTTATCCCGGGTGTAAAGAAAGCAAGCTGGTAATTATTAGTTTTAAATATTGTCAGGGTAGTCCTGATTAATTTAATTTATTTTATATGACTGATCCAATAGCAGATTATTTGACGAGGTTGCGGAACGCTATTCAAGCGAAGCATAGAGTGGTAGACGTTCCGGCTTCAAATTTGAAAAAAGAAATCACCAAGATTCTTTTTGAGAAAGGCTACATTCTTAATTATAAGTTTGTAGAAGATGGTCCTCAAGGCACAATCAAGGTTGCCCTGAAGTATGATCCGGTAAACAAGGTAAACGCTATCAAGAAGTTGCAGAGAATTTCTTCTCCGGGTATGCGTAAATATACCGGATATAAAGACATGCCGCGTGTTATTAATGGTTTGGGTATTGCTATAATATCTACTTCCAAAGGTGTAATGACCAACAAAGAGGCCGCTGAACTGAAAATCGGTGGTGAAGTTTTGTGTTATGTATATTAATAGGAGGAATTAGCAATGTCAAGAATAGGAAAATTACCCATTAGTATTCCCGCAGGAGTGACAGTCACTCTGAACGACAATGTGGTTACCGTGAAGGGGCCCAAAGGTGAAATGAGCCAATACGTAAATCCTGCTATCAATGTTTCTATCGAAGACGGTCATGTCGTGTTGGCTGAAAACGAATCAGCTATGTTGGATAATCCCAAGCAGAAGCATGCGTTCCATGGCCTTTACCGTGCATTGGTTCACAATATGGTGGTTGGTGTATCTGAAGGATACAAGAAGGAACTCGAACTGGTCGGTGTAGGTTATCGTGCTTCTAATCAGGGAAACATCATCGAGCTGGCATTAGGTTATACTCATAGTATCTTTATCCAGCTGCCTCCTGAGGTGAAAGTTGAGACTAAGTCTGAAAGAAACAAAAATCCTCTGATTATTTTGGAATCTTGTGACAAGGAGTTGCTTGGTTTAGTTTGCGCAAAAATCCGTTCTTTCCGTAAGCCTGAACCGTATAAGGGTAAGGGTATTAAGTTTGTTGGCGAAGAAATTCGCAGGAAGTCTGGTAAATCAGCCGGTGCTAAATAATCATTTAAATTGATAGTATTATGACAACAAAAATAGAAAGACGAATTAAGATTAAATATAGAGTACGCAATAAAATTTCCGGTACGGCTACGTGCCCGCGTATGAGTGTATTTAGAAGTAACAAGCAAATTTACGTTCAAGTGATCGATGACTTGGCTGGCAAGACTTTGGCTGCCGCTTCTTCACTGGGTTTAACTGAGAAGATGCCTAAGAAGGAACAGGCTGCTAAAGTAGGTGAGCTGATTGCAAAGAAGGCTCAGGAAGCCGGTATTACGACTGTAGTTTTCGACCGTAATGGTTACTTGTATCATGGGAGAGTAAAAGAGGTAGCTGATGCTGCCCGTAAAGGTGGACTTAAATTTTAATCATTATGGCAGGACTTAATAATAGAGTTAAAATTTCGAACGATATAGAGCTGAAGGACAGATTGGTAGCTATCAATCGTGTAACGAAAGTAACCAAAGGTGGTAGAACTTTTAGTTTCTCTGCTATTGTGGTAGTTGGAAATGAAGAAGGTGTCATCGGTTGGGGTCTGGGTAAAGCCGGTGAAGTGACGGCTGCCATTGCTAAAGGCGTTGAGTCTGCAAAGAAGAACTTAACTAAGGTTCCTGTTCTGAAGGGTACCGTTCCTCACGAACAGTCTGCTAAGTTCGGCGGTGCTGAGGTGTTTATCAAGCCAGCTTCTCATGGTACGGGTGTTGTAGCTGGTGGTGCTATGCGTGCTGTATTGGAGAGCGTAGGTGTAACAGACGTTTTGGCTAAATCCAAAGGGTCTTCAAACCCTCACAATCTAGTGAAGGCTACAATCCTTGCACTGAGCGAAATGCGTGATGCGCGTATGGTTGCCCAGAACAGAGGCATCAGTGTTGAAAAAGTATTTAGAGGATAAGGAGGAAAAATATGTCAACTATAAAGATTAAACAGATTAAAAGTAGAATTGGTGCACCTGCTAATCAGAAAAAGACTCTTGATGCGCTGGGACTTCATAAGATGAATCGTGTGGTTGAGCACGAATGTACTCCTTCAATTCTTGGAATGGTGGATAAGGTAAAGCACCTGGTTACCATCGTTAAGTAATTATTTGTTGAATATAAAACGAATTACAATATGAACTTAAGTAATTTAAAACCTGCTGAAGGTTCTACTAAGACTAGAAAGAGAATTGGACGTGGTCCGGGATCTGGTTTGGGAGGAACTTCTACCAGAGGTCATAAAGGTGCCAAGCAAAGATCTGGATACTCTAAGAAGATTGGTTTTGAAGGTGGCCAGATGCCTCTTCAGCGTCGTGTTCCTAAATTCGGTTTCAAGAACATTAACCGTGTTGAATACAAGGCTATCAATCTGGATACTATTCAGAAACTTGCTGAAGCTAAGAATCTGCAGTTTGTAGGTATCAATGAGCTGGTTGCTGCAGGTTTCGTATCTTCTAATCAGTTGGTAAAAGTATTAGGTAACGGAACTTTGACTACTAAGTTGGATGTACAGGCACATGCATTCTCCAAGAGTGCTGTTGCTGCCATTGAAGCTGTTGGTGGACAAGTAGTAAAACTCTGATTCAATGAGAAAAGCTATTGAAACATTAAAGAATATATGGAAAATTGAGGATCTGAAACAACGGATCCTCATTACCATATTGTTTGTGGCAATTTACCGTTTTGGTTCCTATGTCGTTTTGCCGGGTATCAATCCTGCAATGCTGACTCAGTTGCATCAACAAACGAGCGAGGGCCTTTTAGCCTTGTTAAATATGTTTTCGGGAGGTGCATTCTCGAATGCATCCATTTTTGCATTGGGAATTATGCCCTATATCTCGGCCTCCATCGTAATCCAGTTGCTGGGTATTGCAGTGCCTTATTTTCAGAAGCTGCAGCGTGAAGGAGAGAGCGGCAGAAGAAAAATGAACCAGTACACGCGTGTGCTGACTATTTTTATTTTGCTGGTGCAGGCGCCTTCCTATCTTATTAACCTTAAAATGCAGGCTGGTCCTTCCTTAAATGCTTCATTAGATTGGACTCTGTTTATGATTACTTCTACCATCATATTGGCGGCCGGAAGTATGTTTATTTTGTGGCTTGGTGAGAGAATTACTGACAAGGGTATTGGAAATGGTATCTCATTGATTATTATGATTGGTATTATTGCCCGTTTGCCCCAGTCTTTTACTCAGGAATTGACATCCCGCGTGACTGAAAAGGCAGGTGGTCTGGTTATGTTCCTCATTGAGATTGTCGTGTTGCTGGTTGTGATTGCTTTTGCTATCCTTTTGGTACAGGGTGTTCGTAAGATTCCGGTACAGTATGCTAAAAAGATTGTCGGCAACAAGCAGTATGGCGGCGCCCGTCAGTATATACCTTTGAAAGTGAATGCGGCTAATGTGATGCCTATCATTTTCGCACAGGCTATCATGTTCATTCCCATTACATTTATCGGTTTGTCCGGTAATGCCAATGAGATGAGCGGTTTTATGCGTGCGTTTACTGATCATACAAGCTTCTGGTATAACTTGGTGTTTGCAGCGCTGATTATTGTATTTACGTATTTCTATACTGCAATTACCATCAATCCGACTCAGATGGCTGAAGATATGAAGAGGAATAACGGCTTCATTCCCGGCATCAAGCCCGGTAAGAGTACAGCAGAGTATATTGATGTAATCATGTCGCGCATTACGCTGCCCGGTTCATTCTTCCTGGCGCTTGTTGCCATTATGCCTGCTTTTGCGGGTGTATTTGGTGTGAAGGCCGAATTTGCCCAATTCTTTGGTGGAACATCTTTATTGATTCTTGTTGGCGTTGTTCTTGATACGTTGCAGCAGGTTGAGAGTCATTTGTTGATGAGACATTATGACGGTTTGTTGAAGTCGGGACGTATTAAGGGACGTAGTGGAAATATAGCTGCATATTAATAGATTTTGAAGTGATATTTCTTAAGACAAATGATGAAATAGAACTACTGCGTGCCAGTAATTTGCTCGTGGGCAAGACTTTGGCTGAAATAGCCAAAGTTATCAAGCCCGGAGTGACGACAAAAGAGCTGGACAGGGTGGCTGAAGAGTTCATTAGAGATAATGGGGCAGTCCCTACATTCAAGGGGTTTCCCAGTCCGTATGGTGAACCTTTTCCGGCATCTATCTGTACGTCGGTCAATGAGCAGGTTGTGCATGGCATACCGGGTGATGTGGTGCTGAAAGAGGGTGATATTGTATCTGTTGATTGCGGTACCTGCATGAATGGTTTTTGTGGTGATTCAGCTTATACGTTTTGTGTAGGTGAAGTCGCTGAAGACGTCCGAAATCTATTGAAAGTAACCAAGGAAGCTTTGTATATCGGCATTGAGAATGCTGTTCAAGGCAAACGTTTGGGAGATATAGGCTATGCGATACAGCAGTATTGTGAGTCCCGTTCATACGGAGTGGTACGCGAGTTTGTCGGTCACGGTATCGGTAAGGAGATGCATGAAGATCCGCAGGTACCTAACTACGGCAGACGGGGTACGGGAGCGATGATGAAGCGTGGACTTTGCATTGCCATCGAGCCTATGATAACCTTGGGCGACCGTCACGTGGTGATGGAAGGTGACGGCTGGTCCGTCCGTACAAAGGACAGAAAATGTGCCGCCCACTTTGAGCATACGATAGCTGTCAGTGCAGGAAAGGCGGATATTCTTTCGTCATTTGAATTTGTAGAAGAAGTATTGGGAGATCAAGCAATATAAAGAATTAATATGGCAAAGCAGTCTGCAATAGAACAAGATGGAGTGATAGTTGAAGCATTGTCTAATGCAATGTTTCATGTTGAATTGGAAAACGGACATGAGATTACTGCCCACATCTCCGGGAAGATGCGTATGCATTATATCAAAATCCTTCCGGGAGATAGAGTGCGAGTCGAAATGTCTCCTTACGATTTATCAAAAGGACGAATTGTATTCAGATATAAATAATTATAAGATATGAAAGTAAGAGCTTCTTTAAAGAAACGTACGCCAGAATGTAAGATCGTTAGACGTAATGGCCGTTTGTATGTTATTAACAAGAAAAATCCTAAGTATAAACAACGTCAAGGATAATTTATTATTTTTGCAAAAAAAATAATTAAGTATATGGCTATAAGAATAGTTGGTGTCGATTTGCCTCAGAATAAAAGAGGAGAAATTGCGTTGACCTATATCTACGGAATAGGTCGTAGTAGTTCAGCAAAGATTTTGGGAAAAGCAGGTGTGGACAAAGACCTGAAAGTGAAAGACTGGACTGATGAACAGGCAGGCAAGATTCGTGAGATCATTGCTGCCGAGTATAAAGTGGAAGGTGATCTTCGTTCGGAAGTTCAATTAAACATCAAGCGTTTGATGGATATTGGCTGCTATCGTGGTGTCCGTCATCGTATTGGTCTTCCTGTAAGAGGCCAGAGCACTAAGAACAATGCTCGTACTCGGAAGGGTAGAAAGAAAACCGTTGCTAATAAGAAAAAAGCTACTAAATAATAATTGTTGATATGGCAAAAAAAACAGTTGCAGCAAAAAAGAGAAATGTAAAGGTGGATGCCAACGGTCAGTTGCATGTCCATTCATCTTTCAACAACATCATTGTTTCTCTGGCAAACAGTGAAGGTCAGATTATCTCCTGGTCTTCTGCCGGAAAGATGGGTTTTAGAGGTTCTAAGAAGAACACTCCGTATGCAGCACAGATGGCTGCCCAGGATTGTGCCAAAGTGGCTTACGATCTTGGTCTGAGAAGGGTAAAGGCCTATGTTAAAGGTCCCGGTAACGGTCGTGAGTCTGCTATCCGTACCATTCACGGAGCCGGAATCGAAGTTACAGAGATTATCGACGTAACTCCGCTGCCGCACAATGGATGTCGTCCCCCTAAAAGACGTAGAGTTTAAGATTTACCTTTATTACTAAGCATGAAACTTGATTTTGTTATTGGATTGTACAATTCTTCTCTGCAATCGCGGCTGCAACAAATTGAGTTCATCAATAAACAATTTAATATTTAAAAGAAATGGCTAGATATACTGGACCAAAATCAAGAATAGCCCGTAAATTCGGTGAAGGTATCTTCGGAGCGGATAAAGTTTTGTCTAAGAAGAACTATCCTCCCGGACAGCACGGTAACTCCAGAAAGAGAAAGACTTCTGAATACGGGGTGCAACTTCGTGAGAAGCAGAAAGCTAAATATACTTACGGTGTACTGGAAAAACAATTCCGCAACCTCTTTGAGAAGGCCGCTGCACTGAAAGGTATTACCGGCGAAATTCTGTTGCAGTTGCTCGAATGCCGCCTGGACAATGTCGTGTTCCGTCTGGGTATTGCTCCTACGCGTGCTGCTGCCCGTCAGCTGGTGGGGCACAAGCACATCACGGTAGACGGTGAAGTGGTAAACATCCCGTCTTATTCGCTGAAGGCCGGTCAGGTGATCGGTGTTCGCGAACGTTCCAAGTCTCTGGAAGTGATAGCCAACTCGCTGGCAGGTTTCAACCACAGCAAGTATCCCTGGCTGGAGTGGGATGACAATGCAAAGGTAGGCAAGCTTCTGCATGTACCTGAAAGAACAGACATCCCTGAGAACATTAAGGAGCATTTAATCGTAGAATTGTACTCTAAATAATAATTAATTTCATGGCGATATTAGCATTTCAAAAACCTGATAAAGTTTTAATGTTGGAAGCGGACTCTAAATTCGGAAAGTTCGAATTTCGTCCGTTGGAGCCCGGTTTCGGTATTACTGTAGGTAATGCACTGCGCCGCATCCTGCTTTCCTCATTGGAAGGTTTTGCCATCACCTCTATCCGAATAGAAGGAGTTGAGCACGAATTTTCCAGTGTCCCCGGTGTAAAGGAAGATGTTGCTAACATTATCTTGAACCTGAAGCAAGTACGGTTTAAGCAAGTAGTAGAGGAATTCGAGAGCGAAAAGGTAAGCATTACGATCGAGAATTCGAGTGAATTTAAGGCTGGTGACATAAGTAAGTATCTGACGGGATTTGAAGTGTTAAATCCTGAATTGATTATTTGTCATTTAGATCCAAAAGCTACGATGCAGATAGACCTTACCATCAACAAAGGTCGCGGCTATGTCCCCTCCGACGAGAACCGGGAATACTGCACCGATGTGAACGTAATTCCTATCGACTCCATTTACACTCCGATACGTAACGTCAAGTACCAGGTGGAAAACTATCGTGTTGAACAGAAGACCGACTACGAGAAGCTGATACTTGAAATTACTACCGACGGTTCCATTCACCCGAAAGATGCGCTGAAGGAAGCTGCAAAGATCCTGATTTATCACTTTATGCTCTTCTCCGACGAGAAGATTGCCCTCGAAAGCAATGATGCCGACGACAATGAAGAGTTCGATGAAGAAGTATTGCACATGCGTCAGTTGCTGAAGACCAAGCTCGTCGACATGGATCTCTCCGTGCGTGCCCTCAATTGTTTGAAGGCTGCCGAAGTGGAGACATTGGGCGACTTGGTACAGTTCAACAAGACCGACCTCCTGAAGTTCCGCAACTTCGGTAAGAAATCGCTGACCGAGCTTGATGATTTGCTGGACAGTCTGAATCTGTCGTTTGGAACCGATATTTCTAAGTATAAATTAGATAAAGAATAAACAATGAGACATAACAAGAAATTCAACCATCTGGGTCGTACTGCTTCTCACAGAAACGCTATGTTGGCCAATATGGCGTGCTCTCTGATCAAGCACAAAAGAATCACTACGACTGTTGCAAAGGCTAAAGCTCTGAAGAAGTTTGTTGAGCCGCTGATCACCAAGTCAAAGAACGACACTACAAACTCCCGTCGTGTAGTATTTAGCAACTTGCAGGACAAATATGCTGTAACTGAACTTTTCAAGGAAATCTCTGTGAAGATTGCCGATCGTCCGGGCGGCTACACCCGCATCATCAAGACCGGCAACCGTCTGGGTGACAATGCCGAGATGTGCTTCATCGAACTCGTTGACTACGACGAGAATATGGCAAAGAACAAGGTAACCAAGAAAGCAACCCGTACACGCCGTTCTTCCAAGAAGGCTGCTCCCGCTGCTGCGACGGAGGCCCCCGCTGTTGTTGAAGCTCCTGCTGTCGATCCAGAAGCTCCCGCCGCTACAGAGACTCCTGCCGCTGAAGCTCCTGCCGAAGAAGCAAAGGCTGAGTAAATCCGACACTATTCTTATTGATATGAAAAAGCCGTCCCAGTGATTGGGGCGGCTTTTTTTATTCCTGCCGGGTTCATGCAGTACTTCGTGGAGGTGTAAGGCAGTGCTTCGTCACCCACTGACGCAGTGCTTTATGAGGGTGTGTGGCAGTACTTCATGAGTATGCAAGGAAGTGCGTCGTCAATGCCGCATTGCATGAAATCATGGGGTTGGTTAAAGTCTTCCTTTTTCATCTACGGAGCTTCTTTCGATCAGGTTTGATACAAAAGTGTATTTTTGGACGGGGAAGTATCGCCAGATGTTGTACTGCCCGTTTGTATAAGTCCGTATTTCCGTATCTTTATAGTTTTTCCTGTTGCAATGTAAATTTCTTGCAGAAATCATCCGCCCTACAATAAATCTCTGTAACTTTAGACGTTGAAAACATAGTGATAATCGTTTAAATGTTATGACTTGACACTATAAATTTAATACTTTTATCGCTATGTTTCTATTAATCAAGCAAATATATTAATCCTTATATCGAACTCACGTTATAATAGATTCATTTTATGAAAACATTCAAATTTCTTATCAGTGCATGCGTTTTATACACGCTTTTA
>NZ_CANRPM010000035.1 GCF_947632445.1 uncultured Bacteroides sp.
GACTAACCTTGCTGAACTGTAATAAATAATTTATTTTTGTCCAATAACTGTAACGGTTATTCAGGACTAGTCAAATCTTCATTTTCTGACGGAGGAGATTTCTTATCTTTGTCCAATCAAAAAGACAATATCCATTTAAATATAGTATCATTATGAAGAGATTGACTTATTTGTTACTGCTTGTCTTGGTGGCAAGTATGACGTATGCCCAGCAGGCCAAGTATGTATTCTTCTTTATCGGTGACGGTATGGGAGTAAATCAGGTGAATACCACTGAAATGTTTCGGGCTGAAATGGAAGATGGCCGTATCGGTACGCAGAAGCTTTTGTTCGGTTCGTTCCCGGCTGCCGGCATTGCTACATCTTATTCTGCCACCAATTCGGTGACCGACTCTTCGGCAGGCGGCACGGCGTTGGCTACAGGCTCGAAGACCTATAACGGTGCCATCGGTGTAGGAGTTGATAAAGAACCTTTGGAGAGTGTGGCTTACCAAGCTAAAAAGAGCGGGAAGAAAGTCGGTATTGTTACAACTGTCAGTGTAGACCATGCTACACCGGCCGCCTTTTATGCCCATCAGCCCAGCCGCAGCATGTATTACGAGATTGCTTTGGAACTGCCTAAGAGCGGTTTCGATTTCTTTGCCGGTGCCGGTTTCTTGAAGCCGACAACGACTTATGATAAGCAGGAGGCTCCTTCTATCTATCCTATCATGGAAGAGGCCGGTTATACCATTGCGCGTGGGTCGAAAGAGTATGACGAAAAAGCTGCTTCTGCCAAAAAAATGGTATTTCTCCAAGCCGAAGGAACTCCAGCCGATTGTCTGCCTTATGCCATCGACCGCAAAGACGATGATTTGACTTTAGCGGATATTACGGAAAATGCAATTGATTTTCTGACGAGGGATAATAAAAAAGGCTTCTTCCTGATGTTGGAAGGCGGTAAAATCGACTGGGCTTGCCACAGCAACGACCCGGCTACGGTAGTAAAGGAAGTAATCGACATGGACAATGCGATTCGTGTGGCATACGAGTTCTATCAGAAACATCCGAAAGAAACCCTGATTGTCATTTCTGCTGACCATGAAACAGGCGGCTTGGGTATGGGTACCGGAACATACACGCTGAACCTGAAAGCATTGGATTATCAGAAGCAGTCTGTTGATTTGTTGTCGCGTGCCATAACCGATTTGCGCAAAGCTAAAGGCAACAAGGTAACATGGGAAGAAATGAAGACCTTGTTAACGGAGCGTATGGGCTTTTGGAAAGAATTGAAGCTGACTTGGGAGCAAGAGAGATTGCTGCGCGACGAGTTCGAAGATTCGTTTATAAAGAGTAAAGTCGTTTTTGAAGAAAGCCTTTATTCCAGGACTGAGCCTTTGGCAGCAGCAGCCAAGAAAGTAATGAGCCAGATAGCCCACATAGGATGGACCAGCGGAAGTCATACGGCTGAATATGTTCCTGTTTATGCCATTGGTGCCGGTTCCCAATTATTTATGGGTAAAATGGATAATACGGACATTCCTAAGCGCATAGCCAAAGCCGGAGGATATAAATAACATCAATAATTAATTATCTTGTTTCATGTAACACTGCATGTTCCTGAAAGAGAAATCCATCAGGAAAACATGCAGTGTTTTTTGTTGTTACAGGTTCTACTTTCGGTGTTACATTCCCGTTATTGTAACAGGTTGTTATTCAGACTCTAATCAGTTTATTTTAGTTTGCCAAAAATAAACTGTCAGTTCAAAGGTGTTAAACTGCCGGTTCAAAGGGAGTGAACTATCAGTATAAAGGGAGTGAACTGCCGGTTTAAAGGGGTTGTACTGTCGCCATGAAGCGTGTCTTCACGCTGCAAAGCCGTTGCTGTGTTTTCTACAAAACGCCTGCATCGCAGCGTCAGGATGCAGTTATCAAGAAATCCGTCCGTCCCGTTTTCGGTAGCCATAAAAAAACGGAGGCGCTCTGTCCGAGCGTCCCCGTTCCTATTAATTGTCAGAAAAGACGGTTTATTTCTTGGTTTCTCCAACCGGTTCGGCAGCATTCTTCTTGATCAGCGAGTAAGCGATCGGAGAAGCGACGAACAGTGAAGACATCGTACCGAATACCACACCCAAAATCATGGCAAAGGCGAAGCTGCGGATAGAGTCACCGCCGAGGATGAAGATACACAGCAATACAATCAACGTACTCAGTGAAGTATTGATGGTACGGGCCAGTGTCGTGTTCAATGAGTCATTGAACAGCTGGTACTTGCCACGCTTCGGATACAGACCGAAGAACTCGCGTACACGGTCGAAGATAACCACCTTATCGTTGATAGAGTAACCGATAGCTGTCAGGATGGCTCCAATGAATGTCTGGTCGATTTCCAACGAGAACGGCAGAATACCCCAGAACATGGAGTAGGCACCCAGAATGACGATGGTGTCACAGCAGAGAGCGGCTACGGAACCGATACTGTAGGCGATATTGCGGAAGCGGAGCAGGATGTACAGACCGATTACGATCACAGCCAGCACGATAGACCAAATAGCCGATACCTTGATGTCGTCTGCAATACTCGGACCTACTTTCTGCGAGCTGATGATACTACCACCTGTGTGGTTCTCGCGGTCGATGAAAGTTTCCAGCGAGATGTTCTGTGTCAGCAGCGGCTTCAGTGTCTCGTACAGGTAAGCTTCGATTTCAGAGTCAACGTTGTCGCTTTCTTCGTCGATGCGGTAGTTGGTGCTGATACGTACCGTCTTGCCGTCCGTGCCGATGGCGATGACACTCACATTGGCGTCGCCGAAACGGCTGGAAATCAGTTCACGAACCTGTTCGGGTTCTATCTCCTTTTCGAACTGTACCTTAAAGTTACGTCCACCGGTGAAGTCGATGCTTTGGCTCAGACCGCGTGTGAAGAGGAAGCCCAAGCAAACCACGATGGCAATAGCAGTCGTGGTGAGCCACATCTTGTTGCGTCCCATGAAGTTGAAGTGAACGTTCTGCATCAGGTTCTTGGAGATGCCGGTGTGGAAGCTCAGGTTCAGCCACTTGTCCTTGTTCATAAAGTATTCGTAAACCAGTCGGGTCATAAATACGGCGGTGAAGAACGAGCTCAGGATGCCGATAATCAGCGTTGTGGCAAAACCGCGGATAGGACCTGTACCGAAGTTGAACAGGATGATACCCGTCAGGATAGAAGTCAGGTTCGAGTCGAAGATTGCCGAGAAAGCGTTGGAGTAGCCGTCTGCCAAAGCTTTCTTCACGCCCTTGCCTGCGCGAAGCTCTTCTTTTGTACGTTCATAGATCAACACGTTGGCATCCACAGCCATACCCAGTGACAGCACCATACCGGCGATACCGGACATGGTCAGTGCGGCCTGGAATGATGAAAGGATACCCAATGTGAAGAACATGTTCAGCACAAGGGCGCCGTTGGCAACCATACCCGGAATGAAACCATACATGGAGCACATGTAAATCATCAGCAGTACCAGCGCCACGATGAATGAGATGACACCGGCATTGATGGAAGCCTGACCCAGCGACGGACCTACGATGTCTTCCTGAACGATGTGTGCCGGAGCGGGCATCTTACCGGATTTCAGCACGTTGGCCAAGTCTTTGGCTTCTTCGGGAGTGAAGTGGCCGGTAATTTGTGAGTTACCGCCGGCGATTTCACTCGATACGGTCGGAGCGGAATATACGTAATCGTCCAATACGATGGCGATGCAGCCTCGCGTGACAGCCACTTTCTTGGTCAGCTGTGCCCAGCGGCGTGCACCGTCGGTATTCATGGACATGCTTACACAAGGCTTGCCATATTGGTCGAAGTCATCCTTGGCGTCCACAATCACGTCGCCTTCCAGCGGAGCGCGGTTGTTGCGTTCCGTCGAGCGGATGGCATACAATTCGAAAGTTTGTTTTTTCGGATCGAAAGCTGCCGCCGATACACCCCACTTCAGGCGGAGATCTTTCGGAAGCTCGGCTCGTATTTCAGGCATAGCCAGATAGCGGTTGACCTCAGCCGTATCCTTAGCCAGTGCATAGGCTGCAATCGGACCTACGTTGGGGTTCACTTGCAGGACGGCAAGCAGCGGATGGTCTTTCTTATACTGAGCCAGGTCGGCTTGCTGTGCAGCGGTGTTTTCTCCTTTCAGCGCAGCGGCAAGGCTGTCAGTGGTACTTGTAGCAGCAACGGCAGCAGTGGTGTCAACAGCAGCGGCAGTGTCGGTCGTGTCGTTGGCGGCCAGCAGGCTGCGTAACTTGGCGTCGGCCGACTGCATATAAGGTGCTATTTCGTTGGCGTTGTAAGTTTCCCAGAATTCCAGATTTGCAGAACCTTGTAACAATTTTCTTACACGTTCAGGCTCTTTGATACCTGGAAGTTCCACCATGATACGTCCCATTTTGTCTTCCAGACTTTGGATATTGGGCTGAACCACACCGAAGCGGTCGATACGGGTGCGAAGCACATTATATGAGTTGTCTACAGCGGCTTTTACTTCTTCGCGCAGTACCTTTTCCACTTCTGCGTCAGTCGACTTCTGATTGACTTTGTCTTTCAGTTGCTGGGTAGCGAACAGCTGTGCGAGCGGAGCGTTCGGGGCCAGACGGTGATACTCTCTGATGAAAAGCGTGATGACGTCATCTTGGCTGGTAGTAGCCTGCCGGGCAGCCGTAGCCAATGCCTGGTTGAAGGTTTCATCAGACTTGTTGTCTGCCAGTGCCTTGATAACCTCGGGTACGGAAACTTCCAGGATGACGTTCATACCACCCTTCAGGTCCAGACCCAAACTGATTTCCATCTCTCTACAATCTTTCAGGCTCCAGTTCCATAACCAAACCTTTTCATTGGCCAATGAGTCCAAGAAGCTTTGTTCCACCCTCGGGTCTCCGTTTGCTATCTCCCGTGCCTTGTTTGTGTAGTGGCGGGTCACAAAAGAAAACGATAAGTAGAACACGCATACCAAGGTCAGCAGTATGGCAAAAGCCTTTACAAATCCTTTGTTTTGCATGTTAGTTTTAGTTTATTATGATTACTTTTTTTATTAATTGCTACGCGTTTACAAGGCTGCAAATATAGCTCTTTTTTCACAATATATTACTTCATGGCCTTATTTTTTTAAATCTCAGAAGCCTTGACGCCGTTATTTCTCTTTGAAAGTGAAGTAACACCAGATGGGATAGTGGTCAGAATCTTTAATGCTTTTGTCCACTGTGCAGTTGTAGGTTTGCAGGTTCTTACTAGTCAGAATATGGTCGATGCGGAAATAGAACTTGTTCTGATTGTACGAAATGCCCAACCCTCGCCCCGATTGGGTGAAAGCATCGTTCAGCCCTTGGCAGGCTACGCGGTGGGTGTACGAGATGGGGGTATCGTTGAAGTCGCCGCAGACGATGACAGTGGGATGTTTCGACTGTTCGACAGCCTGAGCGATGGCATCGGCTTGCGGGGCCCGCAGGGCTGAGGCTTCGGCCAGTTTTTCTAATAACAGGCGTGCACCGCTTTCCACTTTATCGCGTTGGGGAGATTCCAGCATGTCTTCGTAGACGACCTTGTCTTCTTTGGTCAGTTTGTTCGATTCCAAATGGTTGTTGATAAGGGTCAGGGTGTCTTTTCCTATCTTCAGTTCATAGACGACCGAACCGTTGTTGTTGCTTTTGTAATCCAGCTTGCGGGCGGACAGGATGGGGTATTTGGAATAGCAGGCGATGCGATTCGCATTAGCTTGCGGATTTCCCAGTTTGTCGATACGGTGGTAAGGATAGTCTTTCAGGGCGCAATCAATATCTGTCTGGGTCAGATACTGTTTTGAGTTGGATGTAGCATATTCCTGCAGGCACAGGATGTCAGCTCCGCTCTCTTGCAGATAGAAGAGTATCGGGTTTTTCCCGTCTTTCTTGATACATCCGTCGAAGCCCATGATATTGTAGGAAAGTATTTTCAGGCTTCCTTCCGGCAGGTGGCCCGTATGGAAATTGACGGGTATGTAGGTGCGTATCTGCGGATAAGCCAGCAGTATTCCGGCCAATGGCAATAGAGCCACTTTGTAGTGCCGTATGATCAGCCAGAAAAATAAAAAGCAGATGTTTGCCACCAGGAAGATAGGGAAAGCCAAGCCTAAGCAGGAATGCAGCGGATGTGCGACGGGTTGTATATAAGGGCTGTAGGCCGTGAGCAGAAATACCGCTGTAAAACCGGCATTCACGGCTCCGATTGTGAATGTTGCGACATTTCGGAGAAGTTTCATGTGCGTTGTTTATCTTTTGCTGGCATCGAACAGGTTTTTCTTTTCTTCAGCCGTCAGACTTTCGTATCCCGATTTCTTCAGCTTGTCCAGGATGCGGTCTATTTCGTCTGACCGGCTTTTCTTCCGTGCGTTGTATTCGTAGTCTTTCTGACGGTTTCCGCCATAGTTTATCTTCATCTTCGGCTTGCGGGGACGGGGGCTGAAGATTCCTTCCATGCCATCCAGCAATCGGTTAATCCATGCGGTGATGTCTCTCCCTTTGCTCAGGGAAGCTGCGAACCACAAGCCCGCCAATGCGCCGCCAAGATGGGAAATGTGCCCTCCGGCATTGTTGGAAGTGATGAAAAGCA
This sequence comes from uncultured Bacteroides sp., assembly GCF_947632445.1. Taxonomy (GTDB): domain Bacteria; phylum Bacteroidota; class Bacteroidia; order Bacteroidales; family Bacteroidaceae; genus Bacteroides. The sequence continues at coordinate 6,590 of NZ_CANRPM010000035.1, forward strand.
AGTCCATGCCGATGACAATCAGGGCCAGGTATTTCAGCCGAACGGTGCCGAACAGAAAGAGTTGTATCGGATAGTTGGGCTCTCTATACGCTGTAGCGGCGACAATGGCCAGTACCGATGCCGATGCTCCAAGCAGGAAGGAGCCTTCTATCATGTATTGGAAATAGGGGAAGACATTGTAAGACACCATATAGAGCAACCCTCCGCAGATACCTCCCAGCAGATAGACGCCACGCAGGTGCTTGGCAGAGAAGAATTGCAGGAACAGGGTTCCGAACCAATAGAGCCACAGCATGTTGAACAGGATATGCAGCAGTCCCGCATGCATGAACATGTAGGTCAGAATTGTCCAGGGCTGCATCAGGAAGCGGCTGAACGAAGCAGGAAGTTCCAGCCAGCCGAGCCGGCCGCCCAATGAGTGGTTGAACAGTTGGAGCAGAATACCGACCAGCGTGACTGCGACAAAGACGGCAACGTTGATGTAGACCAACCGCAGGCAGATATTGCCCCTGCGGAACTTTTCTTTCAGTTCAGTTATAATAGCAGTCATTTCCTCTGTTTTTGTTTCTCCAGTACATAATCAAAAGGAAGCCGAAAATCATTCCACCCAGATGGGCAAAGTGGGCCACATTGTCGCCGGCACTATTGGCCAGTCCCGAATACAGTTCTATCAGCGCGTAGCCTATGACGAAATACTTGGCCTTGATGGGGAAAGGCAAGGGGAAGATGAACATGGGCTGATTGGGAAACAGCATGCCGAAGCCCAGCAGGATGGCATATACCGCACCCGAAGCCCCTACCGTAGATGAGTTCAGCACCAGATTCAGGCCGGCCATTGCAGGATCTACGAAATTCATGTTCGATTGCAATGCTTTGGAGCCTTGCTCGAAAACGGCCTGGACGGCCTCCGGACTCATGCCCGATTCGATGGTGAAGTAGCGGACGGCTGTTACGGCTTCCTGTATCAGTCCGGCGCCCATCCCGCAAATCATGTAGTAGGCCAAAAAACGTTTGGGCCCCCATACCTGCTCCAGAATACGCCCGAACATCCATACGGCGAACATATTGAAGAACACATGCGTGAAACCGGCGTGCATAAACATGTAGGTGACGAGCTGGCCGACATTGAAGCGGTCGGATAGTACAAAATGCAGTCCCAGATAATCGGCAAGATTTATTCCATAGCCGTCGGCTACGAATGTACCGAGAAGCATCAGCACATTAATAATCAGCAGGTTTTTGGTAACTGTCGGAATGTTGTTCATATAGAATTCATTTGATTTATCAGGGCTGCAAAAATAGTGAAAGACGGGCGGAGAGACAAACGAAAAGCAATGTTTTTCAAGTTCGGCTATTCCGGCCTGCCGCCTATTTTCACGCCACAAAAGTACGAATAAATTCTATTATGCAACAGGATAAGCGTGTCTTGTTGATTCTTTTTCAGTTTTCAGCCTGTTTTTCGTCTCTTATCGGTCGAATGGAGTTTATGTAACGTTTCAAATCGTGAGCGAAGATAGATGTGTACACACGGGCCCCCTTATCCCACAAATGTTCGTTATCTCTAAAATATTCGGGATGGTCTAAAAACAGCCCTTGCGTGTGATAATCAAAGAATGGTATTCCGTTTTCTTTCGCCACATCCTTTAACACATCATACAAATCTGCGTCAGCTTCGCTATAAATCGGAGATACCGTGAACACGAGCGCAATATGATGGCTTTTACATAGCGTGATGAACCTCCTTAGGTATTGCAATTTCAAGGTATCTATATTTTCAGATTTATGGGCTTTATCTAATCTATCAAGGACAAACATTGGCTGTGGCAGAGGTCGATAACCCGATTCGGCGTTTTGCTGTTTATTTACGAGTAACCCACCTATGTTAGATACGGCTTTGGCATTGTAGCGATAAAGATGGCAAAGGCGGTAAGGCCAGTAATTTCCGGCTTCTCGAAATATAGAGTCGGCTCTTTCGCTTCTCCCGATATAGGGAGCAAAGAAACTTGTTGTGTTAAAAGAATCGTCAGAAACAGTGTAATCGCTTGTCATCAGTTCCAAGCAAATCATCTTCGGACTATGATGCAATAAAATCAGATTCAAGGCAAAGTAATGGGCATAAATACAATTACTGGCATCAATGCCTCCATTGTAAACACTCATATCAATGGAATCTGCCAATATAGAAGATACATAATGGAAGTTACAACGTGAGGTTCCCATCAGGACAACATCCGCATCCACTTCATTTGCTAAATATTTTAGTTTTGGCCCCGACATGTCATGCGTATGTTGGTTTACCCACCACATGATTTGTCCGCCAATTCTGTCTACTGCAAACAGGGCTGCAAAAACAAACAAAAGACTCGTTAATAATTTCTTCATTTTCAAACAGATTAAAATTGGAAATAGATGAACTGGTCGCCATTCAATACTCCCAGAAGGATGATGAATACTATCATACCTACTATATACATGTGCCGGACTATCCAAACCGGAGACTCCGATATACGGATTTTCAAGCCATATTCATCAATGATTTCTTTCATGAATACTACGGTCAGTGCTAAAGCAATGGCACAAAAAGTGACTCCCTCTATCTTAGAAGGTATCGCCAAATCTGTAAAGATACCTTTTATCATCAGGAAAGCATCCGAAACGGTGTTTGCCCGGAAAAAGATCCAGGCCAGACAGAGAATACAGAATGTAAACCCCCAATGAATGATTTTTTCCTGCATTTTCCATTGTTTCTTGTTCCACCCCAGTCGCTTTTCGATACATTGCAGTCCCCCGTGTATCGCTCCCCATATAATGAACGTCCAGTTCGCGCCATGCCATATCCCACTCACTATAAATGTTGTCATAATATTGGAGTAGCATCGTGCGCTGCCCTTGCGATTTCCTCCCATAGGTATATAGACATAATCTCTAAACCAGGTTGATAATGAAATGTGCCAACGCCTCCAAAATTCAGTGACGGTGGCAGCGAAATAGGGCCTTCTGAAATTTTCCTTTAAATCAAATCCCATCACTTTAGCGGCTCCGATGGCTGTCAGCGAATATCCCGCGAAGTCTCCATAAATTTGAAAGGAGAAGAACAGCGAAGCCAACAAGAATGAACCTCCATTGTGATAGGGCACATTGTTGAATATGGTGTCGACATAAAGAGCGCAACGGTCTGCAAGCACCAATTTTAAGAAATATCCCCAAAGCATAAGACGAATGCCTGCCATCACATTCTCATAGGAAAAGGCATGTTTTTGCTTGAATTGCGGCAGCAGATTTGTAGAACGTTCTATAGGCCCGGCGACGAGCTGGGGGAAAAACGATACAAACAGTGCGTAAGTAAAGAAGTTCTTTTCAATGGGGGTATTGCCTCTATACACGTCAATGGAATAACCTAACGCCTGGAAGATATAGAACGAAATCCCGACAGGCAGGAGGAGCGTGAATTCGGGCATTTGTACGGACATTCCCCAGCGTGCCAGCAAGTCGCTTATGTTTTCTGCCGCAAAATTGTAGTACTTGAACAGGAAAAGGATGCCGAGATTGAGCACCAGACTGCCGGTCAGCCACAGGCGTTTTTCACGCCGCCGGGTGCTATGCCCGATTCCGAGTGCGGCCAGGTAGGTAATGACGGTACTTGTCAGGAGAAGCAGCGCATAGGCCGGTTCCCAGTTCATGTAGAAGTAGTAACTTGCCCCAAGCAGAAACAGATTGCGCGCCCTTAAAGAAGGCAGACAGAAGTAGACGACGCACACGACGGGGAAGAAGAGCAGAAAGTGTAATGAATTAAAAAGCATCTTGTATAGTATTGTTTTAGTTCTAAAATCGTTACTTATTTAAGCCACGAATCGTGAACTGCCAATACTCACTCTAACTTGAAGGTCCTAGGAAAACCTGTAACACAGATATGGATATAGCAGTTCACGCTATCGCGCGTGAGAACCACTATGCTATCCCTTGTGTTACTGCTTGCGAATTTCCTAGGTTCTCAAGTTACAAGATAAGCATAACGCTTCTTAACTTTCTAACATGTCTCGGACAGGGTTTCCCCCATCCGGCTGCAAAGGTAGAAAAAATGTTTCGACAATCACTTGTTTTGTAACGAATTTCTTCACCCGCCGCCCAATTTCCCGTTTGGCGCTTCTCCCGGCGCTTCGGCGGTAAAAAGCCGAAAACAATGTTTGCATCTTTTGTACTTCTCCCGGTTTGCACTATCTTTGCAAGCCGAAAGAATCAGAAATTATGGATATACAACAGAAACTCGCAGCGTCCGTCGTCGGCGGACTGAAAGCACTCTACGGGCAGGAGGTGCCCGCCGCACAGGTGCAGTTGCAGAAAACAAAGAAAGAATTTGAAGGACATCTGACGTTGGTCGTGTTCCCCTTCCTCCGCATGTCGAAGAAGGGGCCCGAACAGACGGCACGGGAAATCGGCGAATACCTGCTGGCCAACGAACCTTCGCTCGTGGCGGGGTTCAACGTCATCAAGGGGTTCCTGAACCTCACCGTCGCATCGTCGGCATGGATCGGGCTGCTCAACGACATCCAGGCCGACCCGCACTACGGACTGACCGAGGCGACGGAACACGCGCCGCTGGTGATGATCGAGTATTCGTCGCCCAACACCAACAAGCCCCTCCACCTGGGACACGTGCGCAACAACCTGCTGGGCAACGCCCTGGCCAACATCATCGCCGCCAACGGCAACCGCGTGGTGAAGACCAACATCGTGAACGACCGGGGCATCCACATCTGCAAGTCCATGCTGGCGTGGCTGAAGTACGGCAACGGCGAGACGCCGGAGTCGAGCGGCAAGAAGGGCGACCACCTCATCGGCGACTACTACGTGGCTTTCGACAAGCACTTCAAGGCCGAAGTGAAGGAACTGACGGCCAGGTACCGCGCCGAAGGCCTGAGCGAGGAAGAAGCCGGAGCGAAGGCCGAAGCCGAGTCGCCCCTGATGAAGGAAGCCCGCGAGATGCTCGTGAAGTGGGAGGCAGGCGATGCCGAAGTGCGCGCCCTGTGGCAGAAGATGAACGACTGGGTATATGCCGGCTTCGACGAGACCTACCGGATGATGGGCGTCGGCTTCGACAAGATATACTACGAATCGGACACCTATCTGGAAGGCCGGAAGAAGGTGCTCGAAGGACTGGAGAAAGGCCTCTTCTACCGCAAGGAAGACGGCTCCGTGTGGGCCGACCTCACGGGCGAAGGCCTCGACCACAAACTGCTGCTCCGCGCCGACGGCACGTCGGTCTACATGACGCAGGACATCGGCACGGCCGAACAGCGCTTCTCCGACTACCCCATCGACAAGATGATTTACGTGGTGGGCAACGAGCAGAACTACCACTTCCAGGTGCTCTCCATCCTACTCGACCGGCTGGGCTTCGAGTGGGGCAAGAGCCTGGTGCACTTCTCCTACGGCATGGTGGAACTGCCCGAAGGCAGGATGAAGAGCCGCGAAGGTACGGTGGTCGATGCCGACGACCTGATAAAAGAGATGATCGACACCGCCCGCGAAACCGGCGGCGAACTGGGCAAGCTGGACGGCCTGACGCCGGCCGAGGCCGACGACATCGCCCGCATCGTGGGACTGGGGGCGCTGAAGTACTTCATCCTGAAGGTGGACGCCCGCAAGAACATGACGTTCAACCCCAAGGAATCCATCGACTTCAACGGAAACACCGGCCCCTTCATCCAGTACACCTACGCCCGCATCCGCTCCGTCCTGCGCAAGGCGGCCGAGGCCGGCATCGCCATCCCCGCACAGCTTCATACGGGCATCGAACTGAGCACGAAGGAGGAAGGCCTGATTCAGATGCTGGCCGACTTCTCCGGCGTGGTGAAGCAGGCGGGCGAAGACTACAGCCCCTCCGTCGTCGCCAACTACTGCTACGACGTGGTGAAGGAGTACAACCAGTTCTACCACGACTTCAGCATCCTGCGCGAAACGGATGCCGCCGTCAGGGAGTTCCGCCTCGCCCTCTCGCGCGAGGTGGGCAAGGTCGTCCGCCTGGGCATGGGCCTGCTGGGCATCGAAGTTCCCGAACGGATGTAGCCGCAGGGCCAGGCCGACCGTTTTTCCCGGCAGGGGAGCGTACCGTCCGGTACGCTCCCCTGCGTGGTGTATGGCAACATATTTTAGCGCAATCGGGGGGGGCAAATTATTTACCGCCGAAAGTTGTCGATTCTGATTATTTACGTTACATTTACCGCCAATTCTTCGGGGCAAAAGGCGTTTGCCGCCCGAAGAAGGAATTAATATATGGTTACATCTTAAAAAGAAAAATCGTATGGCAAAAAACATTCTGAAAGCCTGGCTGGTCGACAATTACGTGACAGCCGACAATCTGACAGACAAGATTTTCCAGTTGGAGACGGCCCGCAGCATCGACAAGACCGTCATCCTGGACCGTATGGCGGGCAAGAACCCCGGCGTCCGCCGCGAGACGATGGCGCTGGCCTTCGACCTCATGGAGGAAGTGGTGGCCGAGGCGCTGATGAACGGCGAAAGCGTCAACACGGGACTGTTTCGCGGCGTGGCCCAGTTCCGGGGCGTGGCGAAGAACGGCGCCTGGGACGCTGCAACGGACAGCATCTATGTCTCCTTCACGCAGGGGAAAGTCCTGCGCGAAGCCATCGCCGACACCACCGTCCAAATCTTGGGGCAGCGGCCCGCGAACTTCTACATCGGCAGCGGTCTGGATGCCGAAACCCGCGCCACAGACTTCAGCGCGACGGCCGGAGGCGGCTACACGCTCTACGGACGCAACATCAAGCTGGCGGGCACGGACCCTTCGGTGGGCATCAAGCTGAAGGCCGCAGACGGCACGGAGACCGCCATCGAAAGCTCCAAGGTGCTCCTGAACGAGGCTTCGCGGCTCATCTTCACCATCCCCGCCGGACTGTCCGACGGCGAATATCTGCTGACCGTCACCACGCAATTCAAAGGCAGCGCCGCAGAGTTTCTGAAGACGCCCCGCTCCACTTCGCAGAACCTCTACATCGGCACCGTTCCTCCTTCGGCCGGCGGTGACGACGGCGATGACGACAGCGAAGGCGGAAGTCCGCTGTAGCCCTTGCCGCATCCGGTCTTAGGCCAGCCCACTGGCCAAGTATTGGGCCAGCCCACTGGCCAAGTATTGGGCCAGCCTACCGGCCAAGTATTGGGCCAGCCTACCGGCCAAGCTTAGGTTAGACCTCTGGCCAAGCTTAGGCCGGCCTACTGGTCTGCCGGAGGGGCCGGTTCAGACACCCTAATCCCTACTTTTGCATTCGGAAAAATAAAAGGACGAGAGATGTGTCCGGCACGAATTATCAAGAAAATCGAAATGAAATAAGAGACATGAAAGCAAGGACTTTTTTATTTGCAATGGTTGCATTTTTAATTACAAACGTACACACTATGGCACAGAATGACGAAAAACGTGTGTTGGTTGCCTACTTCTCGGCAACAGGCACAACGGCACGGGCAGCGGAAAAGCTGGCCCGCATCACGGGTGGGGAATGCTACGCGATTACGCCCGCCCAACCTTATACGGACGCCGACCTCGACTGGCATGACAGACGGTCGCGCAGTTCGGTGGAGATGAACGACCCGAAGTCGCGTCCCGCCCTTGCCGGCAAAAAACCGGACACGGCCGCTTACGAAGTCGTATTTATCGGCTACCCCATCTGGTGGGACCTCGCGCCGAGGGTCATCAATACGTTCATCGAAAACCATGACCTGAAGGGCAAGACAATCGTACCCTTCGCCACCTCAGGAGGCAGCGGCATAGCCCACAGCGCCAAAAGCCTGAAAGCCGAATATCCGGCACTGAACTGGGCCGAAGGGAAATTGCTGAACAGTCTCGGCGAAGCCGCCATCCGCCAATGGACGGAGCGTGTCGCCGGCGGCGGGAAATAGAAGTGGAGACAACCGATGAAACGGATTATTTTAATGCTCTTGTTTATGCTCCCGCTTTTTACGGCGACGGCGCAACAGACCGTCGATGTGCATTGCCACAATATATTGCCCGAATTCAAGGCGCTGCTCGAACGGCACGGGGCTGCCATGGAAGAGACATTTCCTTTGCCTGAATGGGACGTATCCGCCCACCTGAAATTCATGGAAGCGGCGGGCATCGGAACCAGTCTGCTCTCCATGCCTGCACCCCAGCCTTATTTCGGAGATACGGAGGAGTGCCGGAAGGCGGTGCGCCGCTACAACGAAGCCTGCGCCAAACTGAAAGCCGACTATCCCGGCAAGTTCCTGTTCTGCGCCTCGCTGCCCCTGCCCGATGTGAAGGCAGCCATCGAAGAGGCCGTTTATGCACTCGATACGCTCGGCGCGGACGGCATCAAGCTCGCGACGAACAGCCGGGGGCAGTATGTAGGCGATGAAGCGCTCGATCCGCTGATGGCGGTACTGAACGAACGCAAGGCAGTCATCATCCTGCATCCGCACAAGCCGTCCCCGGTAAACGAAGACATCATCGCCACCGCACCGCTCGCCGTTTACGAATATCCTTCCGAAACCACGCGCGCAGTCCTCAATATGATTGCCCGCAACGTGCTGGCCCGTTATGCCGGCCTTCGGATTGTCGTGCCGCATTGCGGGTCGTTTTTGCCGTTGGCCGTCCCGCGCATGAAAGCCATTCTGCCGGCAATGCAGGCAAAAGGCTATATGCAGGCGGTCGATTGGGAAGCCAACCTCTCCCGCCTCTATTACGACCTTGCCGGAGGGGCGACGCCCGATGTCGTGAAATCCCTGCTGACCCTCACTACGCCCGATCATCTGCTGTACGGTTCCGATTATCCTTATCAACCGGCAGCCGTCCTGACCGAGGCGCTGAAAAGCCTGCGGTCGCGGCTGGCCGAAGACGAACAGACGGCACCGTATGCGGACGACATCATGGCAGGAAATGCGAAGGCCCTGTTCGGCGGCCGGTCTGTCCGGCAAACAAATCCTGAGACGAGGAAGGACAAGGCACAGGGAATGTGCTCCAAACAGCCCATGCAGCCAGACGGCATCGTGCGTCTGTCGAAGATAGAGGTTTATCCCGAATACCTGGAGGAATACATGAAATATGCTGCCGAAGTCGGCGAAATCTCCCTGCGCACCGAGCCGGGCGTGCTGACCATGTACGCCGTAGCGGAACAGGATAACCCTTGCCGGATTACGATTCTCGAAACCTATGCCAGCGCGGAGGCATACAGGTCGCACATCGCATCGGCACATTTTCAAAAGTACAAACAGGGAACCTTGCAGATGGTCAAGACATTGGTATTGTCAGACCAGAAACCGCTGAATTCCGCCAGCAGGATTATCAATACTATTCGGTGAAGCGGGCATGAGGCTTATTTTTTTAACGACAAATGTGCATTGCTTTCGGGAACTTTCTTCATACTATGAGTGGAAAAGATTCGATTTGCTGAGTATATAACTAAAGGAATAGGTGCGCAGAACAGCCGAATGCGGAATAATCACATACTTCCACGGTTTACCGTGATGCTGAATATTGTACGCTGTTACTACAGCGCAGTAGGTTTGGGCTGCTTCCGCCTTTTTCTGGACGTCCGGGGCGTCGATGTCTTTTTCCGCTTTGGTCTCACACATATATATCGTGTCGTCGGTTTCCACAATGAAATCCGGCTCGTAGTGTTTTGACCCCTCTGCCCAATATATGCTGAATTGCAATGGGGTCGGACGCAACCATTTCAGCACTTTTTTGTCGTTTTCAAGGACATACGCAAAGTCCCACTCCGTAGTGCTGTCGAACCGATATTTCGGGTAATAAGATTTCAGAAATCCCCGGACAATGTATTTCTTTGCCAGTGCAGCCGTTTCGGGAATGTCGCTGACCATACGGTAGCCATAACTGTTCTCTACCAGATGTTGGTCGAGAATGCGGCTGAACGGCAAAACCCGTTTGGGAGGCATTTCGTCACGTTCAAGATGGGCGTGTGCTTTCATCTGACGGTAGATATTGTCTGCCAATGATTCTTTGTAGACATTGACCTTTTCGGCGACTTCGTCCTCCGCTGTCGCCGGCGAATGGCTGCGTATAGCCGCTACCGCCTGCCCGACAAGTTTGTAAAGCAAATCGGCACAGGCATCATAATCCACATCGTCATAATCAATCAGACGGGCGACCAGAATATCCACCGCCTTCCCCCGCGAACTGCCTGTCTTTCCGGCAATCACATCGCGTTCTCCGGTTGCAAGGCTCTGACGCAGGATTTCATGACTTATGTCCGCCAGATTGTAACCCTTTTCCGTATTTAGATCGAAATCCTCGTAAATTATTCTGCTTTGAGGCTGTTCGACCACGAGTCGCGGAATTTCGATGACGTTTTGGGTATAGTCGATAATTACGGATTTGATTACCTTATCAAGTTGGGCTATTTGTGCTACAGCTTCTTGTTCGGCAAAAAGCGGATTCGCAGCCTGTGTTTGCCGACTGATCACCTCGACAGCCTTTTGCCGTATCTGCCGGATACTCTCCGGTTGCGCCAATTCGCTGAGATGTTGTACGTTATGAACGCATTGCGGAATTGCCTCAATCACAGCGCGAACGGCATCATAGGCACATTCGGCTTCATGTTTCTCTTGGTCGGTACGGGCCTGTTGTATTTTGTTTCGATGCTTCTCGACAAATGGCGGTATCGTAGGGACAACTTTGCCGGCTGGTTCTTTTGCCTCTGGTTCATCCATTTCGACGTAGGTCAATTTGCTGAGCACGCTATCGCCGCTTTGCGCTTTGGCAATGACGGCAGCGAAATTCTCGTGGGCAATTACCGTAAGCGTATCGACATCCTTGTTCCCCGTGCGTTCACCTCCATACGGCAGGCGCAGTCCGCGTCCGATAGTTTGCTCAATAAGCACAGCGGCATCGGCAGACCGCAGCGGAATAATCGTATAAAGATTGTTGACGTCCCACCCCTCTTTGAGCATATTGACATGGACGACGATTTCTATTTCATTGTCGGGCGATTCGAGCGCGACGAACTGCTGTTCGATTTCTTCGTCCTTTTTCGTCGAACTGTCTATTTGCAGCACCTTGCCGCGATACTTGCCGTGGAATATGCGGTCGCTTTCGAGCAACTCCTTAATACGGCCGGCATGAGCGATGTCGCGACAGGCTACCAATATGAATGGATGCACAACAGGTTTGTCGTATTGTTTGGCATAGAGTTCGATAGCGACTTTCGTGCGTTCATGCACATTGATTCCGTCTTCTATTTTGATAATCTCGATTTCCTCAGGTGTATAGTTGTGCTTGTCAAAGTTCTTGCGCCCTGCGACGGTCGGGTCTTTGACATATTTCTTATCGGCCAGCGCCTGTGCCAGGTTGTATTCAAAAACGATGTTCTTAAACGACCGGTTCTTCTCGTCGAGGGGCGTTGCCGTCATCTCCAGCCCAAGTATCGGACGCAATTCGTTGATTGCCCGTTTCGATGCGTCAGCATGGTAGCGATGCGCTTCGTCCATCAGTATGACGAGGTCGGGAAGTGTAGACAAATACTCAAAGTAGGAGCGTCCGAGGTATTCCGAGAGCCGCCGCATCCTCGGAACCGCCTTTTTCCCGCCTTCCTTACTATCCGAATTGAATTTGGCAATGTTGAAAATGTTGATCTGCACCGACGAGAATAGCGATGGCGTGCGGCCGTCATACGTCTCGCCCGTGACTATTTGCGGCGGATCACTGACAAATTCGCTGATTCCCTTGAATACGTATTTTTCATACGACGGCTCTCCGAAATCGTGTTTCAATTTTTCGTACAGGGTCAGATTGGGTGCAAGGACAAAGAAATGCCGGATGCCTTTGGCCAAATAGAGGTAGGCGATGCAAGCCCCCATAAGGCGCGTTTTGCCGATTCCCGTTGCAATCGAAAATGCCAGCGACGGGAAATCGCGTTCAAAATCCTTCATAAACGGAACCGTTTCCTTGACTGCGGCGAGTTCCTTTTGCAGAAAAGCAGGCAAATCCGACTCCGCCTCCGGCGGCTTGGCCAGTGACAGTCCATCGACAATTTCTGCCAACACTTCGAGTGCCTCGGCCAGCGGCTTGCGAAGCGACAAGCGCTGTTTTATATTTTGGGTTATTGAGTTCATTATCAGTGCAGTTTTATATTTTTGATAAAAATAGCCGGTAAAATATTTGCTTATAGTTATTTGATGCATTACCTTTGCAGCATCTCATTGACCATGTGTTAAAGGAGAAACGGGGGCGATATTTATATCGCTCCTTGCTTTTTATAGTTTTCATACTCTTTCATCAACTTGTATTTTCTTGCCTTATGTTCAATTAAATATGCTGTCCACGGGATTATATAGCCATTTGCTTTACGCAATACGACCAAATAGTTTTCCGCATCGTGAAAAATCAGAACATTGGTTTTGGTTCCGCGTGTATTTTCCCAAACTTTCAGATATGAATGGGTTGAGTTGTTAATCATAGGAGCCGGCCATTGTATCCGTTCCATTCTTCTTAAATCAGTTTTTCGGTTGGCTTCACCATTGCCTTCTGTGGTCATATGCCAAAAGGTAGCTTCCTTATCTTGATATAAAGGGTACTTCTTTAATCCCACCCGCATACCTCTGAATACAGGTTTGCGGTCTATGAAATCTCTCTTGAATAATTCGTAGACAGCTTCCAAGTATCTATTAAAGTCGCCTCCGAATTGCGTCAGTTCTATAAGTTCCGGCAACTCAAAATATGTATTATCTTCCATAACCGCTTTTCCAGACAAAAATATTAAATTTGTTTTCTCGGTAAAGAGTGCTTGACTTCAAATTGTATCCGCTTCTTGCTTTAATGCGCTCAATTAGGCTCAGCTTTGCGGTGCTTGTATTTTTGTCTCTATGAAGATACGAAACGGCTCCAATCAATAGGTCTGCCAACGCAACAAGTTCAACCTCTTCGGAACGGACTTGTTGCACTTTTTGGATTAACTCTCTATTAAAGTCATAGTGGTTATTGCACAACACCTCGTGCAGTTTTTCCACTTTCTTCTGTCCTCGTGTATCTTTGATGTCGATGTAGATATTGTAGCCGCAATCCGGTTCAAATAGCGTTTTAAGCATATTGAAATACATCTTGTAGTAAAACGTATCGTGGCTCTGGCCGTACAATTCGTGATTCAGCTCCTGCTTGTTGGGTATAACCAAAACTCTAAAATGCAAATCGCTGTAATCAAAAAAGTAGTTGATTACGTCCATATAGAAACTCAACTGTCCTTCTGACACTTTATTCCATTTTATTTCCAATCGTTTACTAAGACCATGTTCTTCTTTGATTTCTCTAAGGCGATGGAAAATTTCATCTTTTTTGTTCTGTGGACACCATACGCCTCCTATTGCCATAGCTTTCTCTCCATCATGCTCCAAGTGGCAACTTTCGTCGCAATATATATTGAAAACCTGTTTCATACCTGTAATCTTAAAATAATGTTTGCTGCATATCGGTTGAAGATGTCGAATTGGCATCATTCTCCTCCGCCAAATCTTCATCTAAACAATCTTCTTCCTCCTCCATGCGGGGCAGGTCGATGATGTTCAGGGAATAGTCGTTGCGATCGAACTCGCAGCGGCCGAGCAGCATCTGCGGAATCTTTTTGAGAGTGATGTTCGCAAAACGGTTGCGGCATTCGGGCTGGAACGAGGTGCAGCAGATCAATAGCGATTCGTCTTCTGCCAGCTGCTCGTGCAACTGTGCCAATGCCTCGACCGTGAGAAACTGCGTCGTGGTGAAGATATAGTCCTTCTCCGCCCCACGCCCCTGTTTCCAGTAAACCTCGCTGTCGGGCGCATAGACGAATCCCTCGTGCTTGGCCATTGCCGCCGCCAGCATATCGGCATTATATTCCTTGTTGATGACAAGGTTGCCGTATTTGTCGTGATTGAGCAGGCTGGGAGCCAGTTCGTAGAATTTGAATCCGCTGCCGCCTTTCCACCCTTGTGCTTTCGAGATGCCGCCTTGGTCGGTACCGTCGGTTACCATTTTCAGACGCGGATAGCAATGGGTGTAAGCGTGGTTTCCTAATTCGATACCGATATAGCGGCGCCCCATTTTCTGGGCTACGGCTGCTGTTGTACCGGAACCGAGGAAACTATCAAGAACTAAATCATTTGGATTAGAAAAGTATTTCAAAATTTGACTAATCAATATTTCGGGTTTCTTACCACTTCTAAATTCTACTCCACCTTCTGTTCGACAATTTCCAAAATTACTCGCTAAATCATAAAAATTATTGATAGGAGTATATTTAGTCAATACTTTTTTTTCAAACAATGACGTTGGTACTCCTTGATAATATTTTCCTTTAGTTGCTCCTTGTTTTTGAGGCCCTGTAAAATACCTAAATTCAAATCTATCATCACCTATTCCGTAAACTTTATAAAGAACGCCATACCCATCTGTTTTGTATCGACCATTTAAATAATCACGAAAAAAACGACCGGATGAGTTTCCGTCAAGAATAGTACCTGTTGCCCAAATTTCTTTTCTTCCAGTAGAACTACCTTTTCGTTGTTCAACAGTCCATTGCTCTTTTGGAAATATATCAACATGTTTTCCTCCGAGGGTTATACTGGAAGATGGTTTACCTTCAGAGAAGTACCAATTAAATTTATCGAAACTATCAGGAATTTCTACTTTATTCGGTCTTGCACCATAACATTTACGATAAATATGTATTTGTTCTATTTCTTTATGGAAATCCATATCTTGTTTTAGCGTTTTATCTGCATATCTAACTCGCACATAAAAAGTCGTTAAATAGTTATTGCGACCAAATATTTCATCCATTAAAGTTTTTAGATAATGTCCTTCACTATCATCTATATGGCAACATATAAAACCATTATCTGATAGTAGACTTCTTAGACAAGTTAATCTTTGATACATTAAATCAAGCCAAATGGAATGTTCAAGATTATCGTCATAATGTTCAAAAGCGCTTCCCGTATTATATGGTGGGTCAATATAGATGCACTTGATACAGCCGGCATAATCCTGTTCGAGCGATTTCAGCGCAAGCAGATTATCGCCATGAATCAGCATATTGCCATTCCATGCTCTGCCATTGGGAAGCGTCCCCGTTTCAACCTTGCCGTAGGAGTATTCGGGATTCTCAATCAAAATCCTCGGTTCCAATGCCGGCTTTTCGTCATACTTACCAATCCAAGTAAGTTCCAATTTATTTAGTCTGTTCTGTGCCATCGTATTTCAAATTAAAATTGCCCAGACCAAATTGTCGGACTTGTAATAATGTTGGCTATGATATTTGACAAGACATCACGACCAAAACTTTTCAGTTTTTCTGTGATTTTAGGTTGCGCTTCTTCTATTTTAGGATTCTCATTTATTATCGTTTGCAACTCTTGAAATTGTTCTGATGATAGGCAGCTTTTAATAGTAGTCATAAACAATTCAAAATTTTGACTTTGAGTCTGGTTCTGTTGCTGATTTTGGGTTACATTTATTGTTATCCCTTCCATATTGTTTGGTGTGTTTTTTATGCAAGGTTCGGGAATTTCTCGTAATGCCACTAAAATACTAATTAGCTTAAGGTGGTTTTGTCTGCTAATAATTTTTGATGCATCGTCAAAATCACTTATAGCCTTATCATTCTTGGAATAATTGGTAGCGATAAAACGCTTACATATTTCCTGCCATGAAAAATATTGGGCTCCATTGTCTACATATTCGTATGAAGGGTGAATTTGCATCCCGTTACCTCCAAGAGTTGCATACTCGGGCTGCGTCTTAATTTCAAACTTTTTCCCTTCGCTAATAAGATCATCTATTGTTCTCATATTACTCTCCATTTAATCGTTAGTAACTTTTTCTGTTCAATTTTTTGCGCGAGCATAGCCTCGACCGTCGCCAGCAAGGTTTCTTTCTTGTTGTCCACTTCGTCTTGTGCGTCGAAAAGATTGCGGCGTTTCTCGCTTCGCGTTTTCTCCAACTCCTTGACAAGCCGCTGGAGGCGTACTTTCTCTTCGAGCCGCGAGGTCTTTTTGCTCTCGCTCCTGCGGAGTTTGATTTCGGCATCGAGGTCGCGCAACTCCCGCTCCAAAGCGGCTTTCATATCCTCGGCCCAGTTGTCGAGTTTCTCCATCTCCTCCTCAAAAAAACGATTGTTCCGCTCGGCGTTGGCAGTAACGATTTTCGTCCGCTGCAATGTAAGGGCGTCGGCAAGCGCCGCCGACGCATCGGCTGGCAGTTCCGGTGTCATCGGAATTTCCGTAGCATGAACTTGGAACAGATACTCCGCAATATCGGAGGGCACCGTTTCACCCTCGTCGGTAATGCAGGCATGAAGCAAAAAGTCCTCCCGCTCGAAGGAAACAATGGTAAGTTGTTCGACGGTCAGCCAGCCCGACTGTCCGACAAGATTCTGGATGCACGTAACATGGAGGAGCGTATGGGTGTAGTCGAAAAGTATTTCCGACACGGGCACTTCCTTGTTTTTCAGCGTCGAAAGCATTTGTTGCGCCAGCGGGTCGCCGATGCGGTAAGGCTTTACGCCGTCGGGCAGCCGAAGGCTCCGATGCCGGTTGCGGCTTATCATTTGGTATCGGCCGGCGTCTTGCGCAGCGACCGCCGCTCCGTCCGGGGCGGAATGAAGCGTAAAAGAATGCTTTGCCTCATCGAAATCAGCGCAATCCGCATAGTAACTGTATGTTAATTGCCATAAAACTGTCTCAAAGCGATTGAGGTTTTCTTGGGCGGTATCAAGGCTATCGCGGAGTTTCTGCCGGACTTCCTCGTCGAAATTTTCGAGGAGCGTCGTGCGGGCTTTCAGCATCTTGTCGGAAATCTGCTCCTGCAAATCCGACTGCAACGCATCAAACGCCTCCTGTATCTCTTTCGTCGTGCGGCATTGCTGGTAGATTGCGGCAATTCGTTTTTCGAAATCGACGCCGTTGCCGATTGCTCCCAACACCTCGTCGGACGCCCCGAATACTCCGCTAAATAGCTGGAACTTCTGATCGAGCAACTCGTAAACCCGCACGTCGGCCGCATTGGCCTTGTTGAGAAAGTTGATGACTACGACGTCGAAGTTCTGTCCGTATCGGTGGCACCGCCCGATGCGCTGTTCGATGCGTTGCGGATTCCATGGCATGTCGTAATTAACGACCAGCGAACAGAATTGCAGATTGATCCCTTCGGCGGCGGCTTCGGTAGCTATCATGATGGTTGCTTTATCGCGGAAATAATCCACGAGGGCAGCCCGCTTGTCGACCGCAGCCGAGCCGGTGATTCTTGTCGTGCCCTTGTGCCGTTCTTTCCACGCTTTGTAAATGGAGGCAGATTGTTTGTCGGAGTTGGAACCGTTGAATAGCACGACCTGCCCTTTATAGCCCCGTTTTTCGAGCAGTTCGAAGAGAAAGTCCTGCGTGCGGCGCGATTCGGTGAATATCAGGGCTTTCTTCGGGGCTCCGAGTGCTTCGAGTTGGGAAAATCCTTGATTCAGTCCTTCAAAAAGCCGCTCTGCTTTGGAGTTACGGCGGATTTTATAAGCGAGATCACAGAATTTTTTGATGTCGGCGATTTCCTTCCGAATGCACTCAATATCATGCGGCGTGAGGATTTCCTCTTCTTCGGATTCGGTTTCCTCTTCGTCGTCGAGCCACTCTTCGGTATCGCTCTCGTAAGCCTCGTAATCGGCGAACAGCTCTGCGTCTTCCGGTTCGCCGGCATGTCGGCGCAGTTTGGCTTCCAACTTGTCCCGCAGGGCGCAAAGCGTACCGTAAATGGCATAGGTGGATGAGGCGAGAAGTTTGCGCAGAATCAGCGTCATCAACTGCCGCTGGCTATTGGGCAGGGCATAGAGGCGGGGACGCTGCAAATACTCCGAAACGAAATCGTAGAGTTCCTGCTCCTGTTTGGTCGGAAAGAATTCTTGCAGAATGGCGACGCGTTTGGTATAGCGTATATATTCCAGCACTTGGCGGCGCAGCGTGCGTTGGCAGAGCGGAGCAAGACGGCGGCGGAGGTTTGCATAGCCGGCTTCGTCCAGCGTCTTATTATACTGCATCTTGAAACTCTTGAGGTCACCGAAAGCATAGTCGTCAATCAGGCTCGTCAATCCGTAAAGTTCGAGGATGGAATTTTGAAGCGGCGTGGCTGTAAGGAGAATCTTCTTGCGATCCGCAAGGGCTTTTTTTATGGTGTTGGCAATCTTGCTGGACGACTTGTAAACATTGCGCAGCCGATGGGCCTCGTCAATCACTGTCAAATCCCATGGCGTTTGGTGAAGATAAGGAGCCTTTGCCCTTGCAAACTGATAAGAGCAGAGGACTACCTCCTCGCAGTCGAATGGATTGAGACTGCCCGCCTCTATATATTCGTTGAAGGTTTTGGATTCGAGGATGCGCGACGGCAGAAAGAATTTCTCCTGCAACTCCGCAGCCCATTGTTTGCGGAGGTTCGCCGGAGCGATAACCAACAAATGTCTGCGGTGTTCTGCCCAAAACTGAGAAAGGATGATGCCTGCCTCGATGGTCTTGCCAAGGCCTACTTCGTCAGCAAGAATAGCCCCTTTGGAGAGGGGCGACTTGAACGCAAAAAGGGCTGCGTCGATTTGATGAGGGGTCAAATCGACTTGTGCATCCTGCAAAGAAGACGTGAACTTCCCGATACTGTCTGACGGCAGACTTCGGGTCAACCAATAGGCGAAATATTTTGCTTGCGCATCTGTCACTATTATATTCTGTAATCCGATTTACAAAGTTAGTATATTTATTGTAATTATTTGGCCTTATTTCTGGATTTATTATTGTCCTTTTCGTTCCTATCTGGCAGTAGGCTTCAAATTCTTCAACACAGTTTGAGAATAATACCGAACTTTTGTTGGACTTTTCAACTCCATTCCATAATTTTGCGCGGATAATAATAAACTAAACACAGTAACTATGAAACGAATTCTAAAACCATTTGGAATGCTCCTCGCATTCCTCTGCACCGCCATCCTGACGGGGTGCGACAACGAAGAAAGCAATCCGCTCCGCTTCGACCTGTCTGTCGACGAAGACAACACCGTAAATATATGCTTTCCCTTAGCGGAAGAGAGCGGAAGCGCGGGCGCCGTCACCATCCTCGGCGGCGATGGCAGCTACATCGCACAATGCGACAACTCCGCCGTGCTGAAAATCGACATGAAGTATTCCAACGCTTTCGTGCTCTATCCGCAGAGCTGGGGCGAAGCACACGTTACCGTAACCGACGGCACGAATGCGTCCATCGTCCTGAAAGTGATAGTTTTCCAAAACAAGGAGACGCTGGCCGTCGCCGGTCTGGATGTACTCATCACGGGAGGAGAGCAGCTGACGGAGGTACAGAAAGCCGCCCTCCGCGAAGAAGCGCGGGCCGTTATGCCCGTAAAAGCGGCAGGCGGAGGCTACCGGATGATATTCGATAATCCCCAAGACCCATACAGCGGAACGCTTTGCTTCTATCCCACAGAGATGGACAAGGAGGAAGAAATGGTGAAAGGAACCTTTATCGTTAACTCCGACCGCAGCGAGGAGAATTCCTGGTACTATCGCTTCCTGCTGGAAGAAAAAGAGCATGTACTGACATTTGCACCCTACGACTACGACAGGAAGGCCGTTGCAAAGACAACGCGAACATCGGTACTCCCCGTCGTAGCCCTGCTGGAAGACGTGACCGGACAAATCCCGACGTCCTATCCCGGCGTGAAGGTGTTTACGCAGCAAATCATTCGGCACCTCTGGTACCTCTGATGCTTGGGATTTTCCTCTGCATCAAGCCTCGCCCGCACCTGCGAACTCCATCAGGTAGGCTTTGACGAAGCCGTCTATCTTGCCGTCCATTACGCCGTTCACGTCGCTGGTCTGATAGTTGGTACGGTGGTCTTTCACGCGGCGGTCGTCGAAGACGTAGCTGCGGATTTGCGAGCCCCACTCGATTTTCTTCTTGCCTGCCTCGATTTTTGCCTGCTCGGCCATGCGGTGCTTCATCTCTTTGTCGTAGAGCATGGAGCGCAGCAAGCGGAGGGCGTTTTCGCGGTTTTTGGGCTGGTCGCGCGTCTCGGTATTTTCAATCAGGATTTCTTCTTCCTCGCCCGTATAGGGGTCTTTGTACTGGTAGCGCAGACGGACGCCGGATTCCACCTTGTTCACGTTCTGGCCCCCTGCGCCGCCGCTTCGGAAGGTGTCCCATGAGATGCGGGCCGGCTCGATGTTCACCTCGATGGTGTCGTCCACCAGCGGAGTGACGAACACGGAGGCGAACGATGTCATGCGTTTGCCCTGGGCATTGTAGGGCGACACGCGTACCAAGCGGTGCACGCCGTTCTCTCCCTTCAGGTAGCCGTAGGCACAGTCACCGCTGATTTCGATGGTGCAGGTCTTGATACCGGCCTCGTCGCCTTCCTGCAGATTGGCAATAGCAGCCTTGTAGCCGTGAGTCTCGGCATAGCGCAGGTACATGCGCATCAGCATGTTGGCCCAGTCCTGGCTCTCCGTTCCGCCTGCACCGGAGTTGATTTTGAGCACGCAGTCCATCTGGTCGGCTTCCTCGCGCAGCATGTTCTTCAGTTCAAGGGCTTCGACGGCTTCGGCCGCTTTGGTATAGGCTTCGTTCACCTCCTCTTCGGTTACCAGTTCGTCCTTATAGAAGTCGAATGCCAGCTGCAATTCGTCCGAAAGGGTTTTCACTTCGTTGTAGCCGGAAATCCACTGCTGGAGGCCTTTCACTTTCTTCATCTGGGCTTCGGCCGCTTTTTGGTCGTCCCAGAAGCCGGGAGCCTGTGTGCGGAGCTGTTCTTCCTCCACCTGAATCTTCTTGCCTTCGATGTCTAAGTAGCAGTTCAGCGCCTCGGTACGGTCTTTGATATCTTTCAGTTGTTCAGCGGTTATCATAATGGAAATACTTTGTTTCGGGATGCAAAGGTATGAAAAAAACGAATAACTTTGCAGCTATCATTCTAATAAGTCTATTTATGAACGCATTACTCAAGAAAATCGGCCTGCCGCTGCTTTGTCTGGCAGCCTTTGGCCTGAACAGCTGTACCCAAGCGAAATACAGCTACGAGACTGTTCCCAATGACCCGCTCCGGGCGCGTATCTACACGCTGGACAACGGTCTGAAAGTGTACATGACCGTCAACAAGGACGAACCGCGCATCCAGACGTACATCGCCGTGCGCGTGGGCGGCAAGAACGATCCGGCCGAAACCACCGGTCTGGCCCACTACTTCGAGCACCTGATGTTCAAGGGAACCAATCATTTCGGTACCATGAACTATGAAGTAGAGAAGCCTCTGCTCGATCAGATAGAACAGACATTCGAGATTTACCGCAAGACGACTGACGAAGCCGAGCGCAAGGCTATCTACCACACCATCGACAGCCTTTCTTACGAAGCTTCGAAATATGCCATCTCCAACGAATACGACAAGCTGATGGCAGCCATCGGCGCCAACGGTACCAACGCCTATACCAGCTTCGACGTGACCAGCTATACCGAAGATATACCCAGCAACGAAGTGGAGAACTGGGCCAGAATTCAGGCCGAACGGTTCAAGAACTGCGTCATCCGCGGTTTCCATACCGAACTGGAAACGGTGTACGAAGAAAAGAACATGTCGCTGACCCGCGATGCCTACAAGGTTTACGAGCAGACGCTGGCTGCCCTCTTCCCTCATCATCCTTACGGTACGCAGACCGTACTGGGCACGCAGGAAGACCTGAAGAACCCCTCTATCACCAACATCAAGAACTATTATAAGACGTGGTACGTGCCCAACAACATGGCCATTTGTCTCAGCGGTGATTTTGACCCCGATCAGATGATTGTCACCATTGACAAATATTTCGGCGACATGCAGCCTAATCCCAATCTGCCGAAACTCGACCTGCCTAAGGAAACCAACATCACGGCTCCCATTGTGCGCGAAGTGCTGGGTCCCGAAGCCGAGAACGTGACATTGGCCTGGCGTTTTCCCGGCGCGGCCAGCAAGGAATTGGAGACGCTGCAAATCCTCTCACGAATCCTGTACAACGGTCAGGCCGGTCTCATCGACCTTGATTTGACGCAGCAGCAGAAGACGCTGAGCGCTTACTGCTATCCGGAGGCCATGAGCGACTACAGTGCCTTCATGATGACCGGACTTCCGAAAGCCGGACAGACATTAGACGAGGTGAAAGACCTGTTGCTGGGCGAACTGAAGAAACTGCGCGACGGCGACTTCGACGAGAACCTGCTGGAAGCCAACATCAACAATTTCAAACTCCAACAGCTGCGCCAGCTGGAAAACAACGATGCCCGTGCCGACTGGTTCGTGCAGTCGTTCATCAACGGCAGCAGCTGGGCCGACGAAGTGACCGCACTGGATCGTATGGCCAAGCTGACGAAGCAGGATATCGTGGACTTTGCCAACAAATATCTGAAGGACGACAACTACGCCCTCATCTACAAGCGCCAGGGCAAAGACCCCAACGAAATGAAGATTGCCAAGCCCGAAATCACTCCCATCGTGATGAACCGCGACACGGCCAGTGCCTTTTTGAAGGAGTTGCAGGCCGAGTCCGCGAACGTGACTCCCATCGAACCTGTCTTCCTGGACTATAGCAAAGACCTGACACAGCTGACTACCGCCAAAGGCGTGCCCGTGCTCTACAAGCAGAATACATCCAACGACATCTTCCAGTTGATTTATCTCTTCGACATGGGTCATAACCAGGACAAGGCGCTGGACGTCGTCGCCCGGTATCTGGAATATCTGGGAACATCGGATATGACGCCCGAACAGGTGAAGAGCGAATTCTACCGCATGGCCTGTTCGTTCTCCGTAGGGCTGGGCAACCGACGCACCTACGTCACCCTTTCCGGTCTCAACGAAAACCTGCCCGCCGCCATGACTCTGTTCGAGAAACTGCTGGCCGACGCGCAGGTGAACGCCGAAGCCTACACCAATCTGGCCAACGACCTGTTGAAGGAACGCAAGGATGCCAAACTGAGTCAGGGCACCAACCTCGCTTGCCTTGTCAACTACGTGAGCTACGGGCCGAAGAACCCCGCGAACAACATGCTGAGCGAAGCCGAGCTGAAAAGCATGAATCCGCAGGAACTGGTGGACCGCATCCACAACCTGAGCAGCTACAAGCACCGCATCCTGTACTACGGCCCGAGCGGCGAAAAGGAACTCGTGTCCCTGCTCGACAAGGAGCACCGCACGCCCGACACGCTGAAGGACGTACCCGCCGGAGAGGACTTCAAGCAGCAGACCACGCCCGAAACAAAGATTTATGTGGCACCCTACGAGGCAAAGAACATCTATATGTCGCAGATTTCCAACCGCGGCGAGAAATTTGACGCCGCCATCGAACCGGTTCGCAAACTCTACAACGAATACTTCGCCGGAGGCATGAACTCCATCGTCTTCCAGGAGATGCGCGAAAGCCGCGGACTGGCCTACTCGGCCTGGGCCGGACTGAACCAATCGAGCTATGCCGACGAGGACTACTTCTTCATCTCGCAGATTTCGTCGCAGAACGACAAGATGCTCGACGCCATCAACACGTTCAACGACATCATCAACAACATGCCGCAGTCCGAGGCGGCTTTCAAACTCGCCAAAGAGGCCATGACGGCCCGCCTGCGCACCAGCCGAATTACGAAAATGGGCGTTATCTGGGACTACATCGAAGCACAAGACCTGGGACAGACGGTGGACAGCCGAATCAAGCTTTTCAACGACGTGCAAGGCATGACGCTGCAGGATATCGTCGATTTCCAACAGCAATGGATCAAGGGCCGCACGTACAGCTACGCTATCTTGGGCGACAAGAAAGAACTCGACATGGAGGCGCTTAGAAAAATCGGGCCGGTCATCGAACTGACTGCGGAAGATATTTTCGGATATTAAAAGGGGGCGCTACCGCTGAGCGGTTAGTTGTCGATGTGAAATTGGCGGCTAACCGCTCTTTTTCCTGACTTCGTCACTTAAAATCAGCCACATTTATAATTGTCTTATGCATAGTATTTTATAATTTTGTGTCAC
>NZ_CANRPM010000036.1 GCF_947632445.1 uncultured Bacteroides sp.
GCCCTGCTATCCAGTATTTAAAATAATCAGGCCCAAACATGCGTAACGCTTATTTCACTTACTCCTCGACCGCCATTGCCACCATTTCCTGCAGAATGGCAACAGCTTCTTCGACCGTAGGTACGTCCTTGACCAGCATGCTGCGCTTGCCGTTCTGTTCGCGCAGATCGCAACGGCGGGTATATCTCATCATGTAGGCGATGACCTTGCCGAAGGCCTGGCTCTGATAGTAGGGGCTTTCGGGGTTGGACACGAAGAAGAGGATCAGGCGGCTGCCTTTGAGAAAGACCTTCTCGGCTCCCAAGCAAGCAGCCAGACGACGCAGGGGCACGATGCGCAGAAGCTCTTCCGTCTCGGGCGGCACAGGGCCGAAGCGGTCTTCGAGGCGGGTGCGGAAAACATTGACGTCCTTGTCAAGCACCAGCGAATCGAGCTCGCGGTAGAGGAACATGCGTTCGCTACTGCCCGTGACGTAGGTGGCGGGCAGAAGAAGTTCGAGGTCGCTCTCCACCTGACATTCGTCCACAAACTGTCCGTTGCCGTCGGCCGTCCGCTGCTCTTCGGCCACTAAGTCGGCAAACTCATCGTTCTTCAGCTCGTGCACGGCTTCAGTCAGAATCTTCTGATAGGTTTCGTAACCCAAGTCGGCAATAAAGCCGCTCTGCTCGGCTCCCAGCATGTTGCCCGCTCCGCGAATATCGAGGTCCTGCATGGCGAGGTGGATGCCACTGCCCAAGTCGGAGAAGTTCTCGATAGCTTGCAGACGTCGCTTAGCTTCAGGCGTTAAGCTGGACAAAGGGGGTGCCAGCAGGAAGCAGAAGGCTTTCTTGTTGCTGCGGCCTACACGTCCGCGCATCTGATGCAGGTCGCTCAGGCCGAAGTTCTGCGCTTGGTTGATGATGATGGTGTTGGCATTGGGAATATCGATACCGTTCTCAATGATGGTGGTGGCAATGAGTACGTCATAGTCGTAGTTCACGAAGTCGAAGATAATCTTCTCCAACTCGGCAGGATCCATCTGGCCGTGACCGATACAGACGCGGCAATCGGATATGTTGCGCTCGATCATAGCCTTCAGTTCGGGCAGGTTGGAGATACGGTTGTTCACGAAGAACACCTGCCCGTTGCGGCTCATCTCGAAGTTGATGGCGTCGATGATGACTTCCTCATTAAAAGTATGCACCTCGGTCTGTACCGGGTAACGATTGGGTGGCGGCGTCTGGATGACACTAAGGTCGCGGGCACCCATCAGCGAAAACTGCAAGGTACGGGGAATAGGTGTGGCAGTCATGGTGAGCGTGTCGACATTCACCTTGAGCTGACGGAGCTTTTCTTTGACGCTGACCCCGAACTTCTGCTCTTCGTCGATGATGAGCAGGCCCAAGTCCTTGAACTTGACATCCTTGCCCAAGATACGGTGGGTGCCGATGAGAATGTTCACCTCGCCCGCAGCCAACCCCTTGATAACGGCCTTTGCCTGAGCAGCAGTGCGTGCACGGCTCAGATACTCTACACGGCAGGGCAGGTCTTTCAACCGCTCCTTGAACGTCTGGAAGTGCTGATAAGCCAATACGGTGGTAGGTACCAGGACTGCCACCTGCTTGTTGTCGCACGCTGCCTTGAAGGCGGCTCGCACAGCCACTTCTGTCTTGCCGAAGCCCACGTCGCCGCACACCAGGCGGTCCATCGGGCGAACGCTCTCCATATCGGCCTTCACGTCGGCCGTAGCTTTGCTCTGATCAGGCGTGTCTTCGTAGAGAAAGGAAGCCTCGAGCTCACGTTGCAGGAAACTGTCGGGGCTAAACTGGTAGCCCTTCTCCTCGCGGCGTTGAGAATAAAGGCGGATGAGGTCGCGGGCAATATCCTTAATTTTCTTCTTGGTACGGTCCTTCAACTTCTCCCACGCACCGGTACCCAACTTGTTGAGACGAGGCGCTTCGCCCTCCTTGCCCTTATACTTGGACACCTTGTGAAGGGAATGGATAGAGACGAACACCACGTCGTCATTCTGATAGACAAGTTTGATAACTTCCTGCGTGGTATTGCCGTTGGGAATGCGCACGAGGCCGGCAAAGCGTCCCACACCATGATCGGTGTGCACTACATAATCGCCCGGCTGGAACTGGTTGAGTTCCTTCAGCGAGAGAGCCACCTTACCGCTACGGGCCTTGTCGCTCTTGAGATTGTACTTGTGAAAACGGTCGAACAGCTGGTGATCGGTAAAGACACACAGGCGCAACTGGTTATCGGCAAAACCCTCGTGCAGAGTCTTCTCGACCGCCGTAAAGGTGATTTTCTCGCCCCCTCGCTCCTCGAAGATAGCACGGATGCGGTCGGTCTGCTTGGTGCTATCGCTACAAATATAAATGGAATAGCCGTCAGCCAGATAGTGGGCAAAGCTATCGGCCACGAGGTCGAAGCTCTTATGAAAGATAGGTTGCGCCGACGTGTCAAACTGAAGCGAAGCGTCGGGCGTACCGGTGGGGTTGGTGCCAAACTCCAGGCGACGGAAGTCCAGGGCACGGACAGTGAACTCACCGCCGTCGATGAGCTTGCCGTCCAAACGGATATCGCCGTTTTCCTCCGCCTCGCGAGCAGCGATGGCCTGAGGCATGAGGACTTCGTCGTGCACCTGCTGGATGCGTTCGCGCAGCCACAGGAAGTCGCGCATGGACAGAATGGCGTCGGCGGGCAGGAAGTCAAGGAAGGACACCATACCACCTGTGCCACCTGCGGAAAGGTCGCTGCTGAGATCGGGCACGATGACCACGCTCTCGCGCTTTTCCTTAGACAACTGCGTTTCCACTTCGAAGGTGCGCAGACTTTCCACCTCGTCACCGAAAAAGTCGATGCGGAAGGGGTATTCGCTTGAGAAGGAAAAGACATCAATGATGCTGCCTCGGACAGCATATTGGCCGGGTTCGTAGACGTAGTCGGTGTGCTCGAAGCCATAACTGTGGAGCATCTCGGTGACAAACGTCATATCCACCTGCTCGCCCACGTGGAGAATAAGGGTCTTCTCCTGAAGTTCGCCTTGTGACACCACTTTCTCGGCCAACGCGTCGGGGAAGGTAACAATGCACAAACTGCGGCTGTCCTTTTGCAGGCGGCTGAGCACCTCAGTACGGAGGATTTCGTTGGCGGCATCCTTCTGCCCGTACTTGATGGCGTGACGGAAGGACGAAGGGAAGAAGAGTACCTGTCCGTCTCCCAACACTTGCATTAAGTCGTGGTAGAAGTAACCGGCCTCCTCGACGTCGCCCAGTACAAAAACGAACGGGTGCCCTACCCGTTCTACCAACACCGAAGCCAGCAGAGAAGCCGACGAACCATGAAGCCCGCCCAAGAAGAGGTGTTTCAACCGGTCATCGGCCAACAGGCGCAAGACCGCCTCGACCTGCGGGTGGGAGGCGTATTGTTGTTGCAGTTCAGTAATCGTAAAACTCATGATGCGTGAATTACCGGGCAAAATTACGAAGAAAATGAATAAGAATATATCCGCCACAAAGAAAAGCACCGTTTTTCTACTGAAAAAACAATGGGAAATACTACATTTGTGGCACATTTACAATCTACAGAAGTATGCATACATCAGATAGCATCGTCATCATCCCGACCTACAACGAGCGGGAAAATATCGAGAACATTATACGGGCCGTCTTTGCCCTGGAACATGATTTCCATATTTTGGTCATCGAGGATGGCTCGCCAGACGGTACGGCCGAGATTGTCAAGCGCCTGCAACGCGAAGAGTTCGCCGATTGCCTGTTCATGGTGGAGCGGCGCAGCAAGCTGGGACTGGGAACAGCCTACATCGCAGGCTTCCGCTGGGCACTGGAGCATGACTACCAATACATCTTCGAGATGGACGCAGACTTCAGCCACAACCCCAAGGATCTGCTCCGCCTCTACAAGGCTTGTGCCGAGGAGGGAGCCGACCTCTCCATCGGCTCGCGCTACGTGAGCGGTGTAAATGTGGTAAACTGGCCCATGGGTCGCGTATTGATGTCCTACTTCGCCTCGAAATATGTGCGCATCATCACCGGCCTGCCCATCCACGACACTACGGCAGGTTTCGTATGCTACCGCCGTCGCGTGTTGCAAATCATCGACCTCGATTCCATCCGCTTCAAAGGCTATGCCTTCCAGATCGAGATGAAGTTCACAGCCTACAAGTGCGGCGCACAGGTGAAGGAAGTACCTGTCATCTTCATTAACCGCGAACTGGGCACTTCGAAAATGAACTCCAGCATCTTTGGCGAGGCCGTGTTCGGTGTCATCCGACTGAAGTGGAACAGCTGGTTCAAGAAGTATCCTAAAATTAACGGCTAACAGACATGAAACGCACCCTTATCCACAATGCCTTCATTGTCAACGAGGGACAAACCCTACAAGGCTCTGTGGTCATCACCAATCAGGGACGCATCGCCGAGGTATTGACCCACGACGAACCCCTCTCCGCTCCCTGCGACGAAACCATTGATGCCACCGGTTGCTACCTGCTGCCGGGCGTTATCGACGACCACGTGCACTTCCGCGACCCTGGCTTGACGCACAAGGCCGACATCGGGAGCGAAAGCCGGGCCGCCGCCGCAGGAGGCGTGACCAGCATCATGGATATGCCCAACACCCTGCCACAAACCACCACCCTCGAAGCCCTCGAAGCCAAACTCAATCTGCTGGACGAACGCTGCATCGTAAACCATTCCGCCTACTTTGGTGCTACAAACAACAACTACGGCGACTTTGCCCGCTTAGACCGTTCGCGCGTATGCGGCATCAAGCTCTTCATGGGTTCGAGCACGGGCAACATGCTGGTAGACCGCATGGAGAGCTTGCGTCTCATCTTTGGCAGCACCGACCTGCTCATTGCCGTCCATTGTGAAGACCCTTCCATCATCCGACGGAATACGGAGAAATACAAGGCACTATATGCCGACGAGGATGATGTACCCGTAGGCAAGCATCCCAACATTCGCTCCTCGGCTGCCTGCTACGCCTCGTCAAGCCTGGCCGTGAAGCTGGCGCGAGAAACGGGGGCCCGCCTTCATGTGCTGCACCTTTCCACTGCCCGCGAACTGAACCTGCTCGAGACGGGTCCCGTCAGCGGTAAGAAGATTACGGGCGAAGCCTGCGTGCCCCATCTGTTGTTCAGTCAAGCCGACTACCGTACACTAAACACTCGCATCAAGTGCAATCCGGCAGTGAAAACAAAGGCCGACCGCGACGCCCTGCGTCGTGCCGTCAACGACGATTTAATAGACGTCATTGCCACCGATCATGCCCCTCATCTCATTACCGAGAAGAAGGGCGGCGCACTGAAAGCCATGTCGGGCATGCCGATGGTGCAGTTCTCGCTCGTAAGCATGTTGCAGTTAGTCAACGAAGGCATCTTCACAATAGAGAAGGTGGTCGAAAAGATGTGCCACGCCCCTGCCCAGCTCTATGGCATCTGCGAACGCGGCTTCATCCGCAAAGGCTGGAAGGCCGACCTCGTATTGGTACGTCCCGACACACCCTGGACGCTGGAGAAGAACCTTATCCAAAGCAAGTGCGGCTGGAGTCCGCTGGAGGGGCATACCTTCGACTGGCGCATAGAGCGCACCTTCGTCAACGGCCATACCGTCTTCAATGGCTGCGAAGTCGACGAAAGCTATCGGGGCGAGGCTTTGCGCTTCGACCGCTGAGTGTCCATTCTTCATCTTGTGGAATATAACCTGCGCATCTGGATAGAGCCTGAAAAGGGCACAATACGGACTCATAAGAACCCGATGCACCAATCATCTACGAAAAAGAATGTTGTAAAACACATTCTTTTCAATAACAAGATGTCAACAAAAGCACTATCTTGCAGCATATTTAATCCCTAATACATAACATTATGATTATTGGTGTACCGAAAGAAATCAAAAACAACGAAAATCGTGTCGGCATGACGCCGGCCGGAGTGGCCGAGCTCGTCAAGCGGGGACACAATGTGTATGTACAGCAAACGGCAGGCAGCAATAGCGGTTTTACCGATGAGGACTACATAAACGCAGGCGCACAGATGCTACCCACCATCGAAGACGTCTATGCCGCCGCCGACATGATTGTCAAAGTAAAAGAGCCCATTGCTCCCGAATACAAGCTTATTCGTCGCGGCCAGGTGGTATTCACCTATTTCCACTTTGCTGCCGACCGTGCCCTGACTGAAGCCATGGTAGCCAGTGGAGGTATCTGCATTGCCTATGAAACGGTAGAACTGCCCGACCATTCGTTGCCGCTGCTTATCCCCATGAGCGAAGTCGCCGGCCGCATGTCTGTACAGGAAGGTGCACGCTTCCTCGAAAAGCCCCAAGGAGGTAAAGGCAAACTGCTGGGCGGAGTACCGGGCGTGCGTCCTGCCCGCGTGCTGATATTGGGCGGAGGTATCGTAGGATACAATGCCGCACAGATAGCAGCCGGCATGGGTGCCGAAGTGATGATAACGGACATTAACCTTGCCCGCCTGCGCTACTTGAGCGAAGTGCTGCCCAAAAATGTGAAGACTCTCTACTCCTCGGCCCATAACATCTGCATGGAACTGCCTACCATCGACTTAGTCATCGGTTCCGTACTCATTCCGGGCGACAAGACACCTCACCTTATTACCCGCGACATGCTCTCACTCATGAAACCCGGCACGGTACTCGTCGACGTGGCTATCGACCAGGGCGGCTGCTTTGAAACGTCGCACCCCACTACACACAGCGACCCCACGTATGTCGTAGACGGAATTGTACATTATGCCGTAGCCAACATCCCCGGCGCCGTACCTTTCACTTCAACGATGGCTCTGACCAATGCGACCCTGCCCTACACCGTAGCCATAGCCGACAAGGGCTGGAAATGCGCCTGCAAGGACAATTCCGCCTTGGCATCAGGTGTCAATGTAGTTGATGGGAAAGTCGTCTACAAAGCTGTAGCAGACGTCTGGGGGCTGCCATACGAGCAACTTGTACTATAAAGATAGAAATCCAAAAAGACAAAGGTACGGACTTTACGGACGAAAGCGAAAACCGCTATCAACTTATCCGTAAAATCCGTACCTGCCTATTACGTCTGCATTTCAATTCAATATTTCTGCATCTTCTGCACTGTCTTTCATCGTTTCCATATCCTTAGGCATCGGACGACGACTGGAGAATTTAATCCAGTTCACCAGTTCGGACAAAGCATAGACCAAACACGTCACACCGATAATAATGAAAGCTGTGGAGCGAACGCCTGTGGGGTTGAATAGCGTAACCACACCCGCAATCAAAATAAGTAACGGAACGACATAGAACCCGCCGGGAACTCTCATCCAACGGCGAGCCGCCATAAGCGATGCCATCTGCTGCACACCTCCCATCATCAGAATAAAGCCCAATACAAAAGTCAGTAAATCTGCAAAAAAGTCAGGCATAACGACCAACCATAAACCGAAAAGCAGACTGCCGACAGCTTCGATGGGAAAGCGAAGGCGGTTCTCGGATTTCTGTACCAGATAGCCAATCAGGCTAATAAGTGAAGGTACCAGAAAAACTACACCGATGGTAATCACCAAATACTCACCGGCCTGTGCCGGAAACAGGATCAATAACAGTCCGATAATCAAAGCGCAGATGATGCGCATCAATGAATAATTCATTCTTTTCATATTTTTATAAATATAGCATACAACATTTGAAGCAGACGATTGGTTCGCTTCCTTGCAAATATACACCTTTTCCCAACAAGCCAAAAAGAAATTCCACTGAAATTCCATTGTTCCGCCCTCACATTTACTTAACGGGTGGAAACGGGCGGAACTCAGCGCATTTTAATCATTTTGGAAAAGGCCGGGAGGGCTCAAAATAGTCCTGTCAACAAAATCGCCTGATTATCAATGGATATTGTTGACAGGACTAAGTCTTTGGTAAACATTTCCGTGAAAAATAAAAAAATACCTTGCCTTTAAAGGCAGCCTATTTTTTATTGTATTTCATAAAGTTTGTACGGCTCCTGTCACCGTCGCCGTAACTTGCTGAGAATGAGCCGATATTGTTGACAGGACTAAAAATCCTCTTTTTTTGCGATGGTAATTATTATTTTTCAATTTTTGTTTCCTATTATAAAAACCGTTACTTACATCCGTCGTCCCTTGGCCTGCCCTCATTTTTCCCGATACCAATTCCGAGCAGGCCGTTCGTCGTCTCACTTTTTGGATTCACTGCTGCCGTCCGCCCTACGCCGAACTGACGCGGGGTCCCGGTTCATCATGGAGTACTTGGGCGAACCCTGACGACGTGCTTCGTGAGGGTTTCATGCAGTGCTGTGTGAGGAGGTGACGAAGCACTTCGTCAGAGGGTCAGCAAGCACGGCGTCAGGACGGAAGTACCTGCCCGTGAGAAAAAGCGGAAGAAACACAGGGCAGTGGCACGAATAAAATAAACCTGTCAACAAAATGCGTTGATATACAATCGACTGCTATTCTGTCAACGAAATTTATTGATAATCTGCTACTGGCGTTAACAGGTTTATTTTGAGTCCTCCCGGTCTTTTCCAAAACGATTAAAATTCGACGGGCTCACGTTACTTATTTATTAACTTTTAACCGTTCATTTTCTGGTATGCCAATCGCTCTTCGCCGTTCATCAGGTAGATGATGCCGCAGTAGCGGAAACCGTGTTTTTGCAGGATGTGTTGCAGGATGAGGTTGTCGCGATGAGTGTCTGCCCGCAGGTTCTGTATCCGGGTGTAGCACCACTCTATACAGGCGGCGGCTACACCGTGACTGTCTTCCGTACTGGCCAGTCTGTGGATGGTAGCATAGGGACGTTCGTCGTCCAACCATTGTCCTTCGTAGATGCGGGCATAGGTAGGATCTTTGCCAGGGATGAAGGTAAAGGTGCCGATGATATTTCCCTTTTCGTCCAGACAGACACAACTGTGACCGGCTTCAATATCTTTCTTGATCAAATCTCGGTCGGGATAGTTTCCGGCCCATTGTTTTAGGTTACCGTTTTTCCGCATGATGCGTTTACCCTGTTCAAAGATGTCCATCAGGAGGTCTATATTTTCTATTTGAGTCTTTCGGATCTGTATCATAAATAAACAATCAATGTTTTGTTTGTCCATGATAGCCGTCAGAACGGCGATTTCATGGCGTATGATTTTATGAAGAGAAAAGGATGCAACGCTTGTAATCAGACTTACATCCTTTCAGCGGGAAGGCAGGTTCTATCACCCATATATTCGTAGAGCATCATTAGTTGTCATAATATGCTGTTTGATAGTAGAATAAAATTATGTCTGTCAATAAGTTTTCACAATATTTCTTGCATAATCCGAAAATTGGGTGTAATTTTGGGTGTAGAAATCAATAACGCCCAGATATGAATATAAAGCGTAACATAACATTCCAATTGGAGAGCCGAAAAAAGGCAGGAGTGGCAATAGTAGATAATGTGCCAATCCGAATGAGAGTGGTATTCGGTGGTAAAAGAATCGAGTTCACCACTGGCTATAGAATAGATGTCAGCAAGTGGGATTCAGCCAAACAAAGAGTGAAGAATGGCTGTAGCAATAAACTTAAGCAGTCAGCAGCGGAGATTAACGCTGATCTGAACCGCTATGAATCACTTGTGCAGACAATATTCAAAGAGTACGAGATTCAGGCTATGATGCCAACTCCGGACGATATAAAGGCTCTTTTCAATGAAAGGACAAAAATTGAGGTTTCTGAAGGTGAAGCAGACTCTTCAGATGCTACCGCTACCCTTTCTTTTTGGGAGGTACTCGATCTTTTTATTGAAGAGAACGGACGTCTTAAGTCGTGGACTAAGGCATGCTATCAGAAATTCAATGCCATGAAGAAACACTTGCAGGATTTCGGTTGTGATAAGCATTTTAGATGTCCTATCGAATTTGAAACATTCACAGAACATGGCTTAAACCGCTATCTGGTCTTTTTAAGCACTAAGCTGAAAATGCTTAATAGCACTGTAGATAATCAGATCTCTTTTCTTAAATGGTTTCTTCGGTGGAGTTATGAGAAGAACTATCATAAGGTGCACGATTATCAATCATTCCGTCCTCGTTTGAAGAATACACAGAAGAAGATTATATTTCTTACTCAGGAGGAAGTAGCGGCCATAACCAATCTGACAATTCCGGCGACAAAGCAGTATCTTGAAAGAGTTCGTGATGTACTATTATTCTGTTGCTATACCGGTCTGCGATACTCAGATGTAGCAAATCTCAGAAGAAGCGATGTCAAAGAGAATCATATCGAGATAACCACAGTCAAGACAAACGATAGTCTTGTAATAGAATTGAACCGTCATTCAAGAGCCATCATTGAGAAATACAGTGATGTAAATTTTAAGGGTGATAAGGTTCTTCCGGTAATCAGCAATCAGAAGATGAACGAATATGTA
This sequence comes from uncultured Bacteroides sp., assembly GCF_947632445.1. GTDB lineage: Bacteria > Bacteroidota > Bacteroidia > Bacteroidales > Bacteroidaceae > Bacteroides. The sequence continues at coordinate 10,425 of NZ_CANRPM010000036.1, forward strand.
AAAGAACTTGGAGAACTCGCAGAGATTAACACTCCTATCAGAATCACCCAATATATAGGTAATGATCGTATCGACACCATATATCCTAAATATGAATTGTTGAGCACACATACGGGTAGAAAAACTTTTATCTGCACAGCCCTGGCATTAGGCATTCCGCCACATGTCGTAATGAAATGGACAGGTCATTCAGACTACAAAGCGATGAAGCCATATATTGATATTGCAGACAGCATCAAAGCCGCGGCCATGACAAAATTCGATAGTCTTTGAGGCTTATCAAAAAAATATTTCCTGACAACCACTGATACCACTCAAAAAATTTTAGGTGGTATTTTTATTATCACTAATAATCAAAGATTTACAAATACATTTGGCTCTAGTTTAACAATACGTTGTAAAGTGGCACATAAATTGCATGTACATCCTTAAAAAGGAGTTCATCATGACATATAGTGAAATATTGTCAGCCGCACAGTCATTGCCTGAGACGGAACGGCAATCTTTGGTACAAGCATTGAGTTCAGGCAATCAATGCGAGGCGACAGTCCCAGCAAGCTCACGCCTGTCAGCCCTGCTAGAAAAGCAGGTTTGCTGCCCTCATTGCGGAGGCAAGCGTTACTGCCGCTTCGGAAAGGATCACGGAACGCAACGCTTCAAGTGCAAGGATTGCGGCAGGACTTTCACCGAATATACCGGCACATGGCAGCAGAAGCTCCACAAGAAAGGGCTTGTGAAGGCATACATGCACCTGATGTCCGAGCAGAAGTCTCTTGACAAGATTTCCGCCGCATTGCACATCAACAAGAAGACGGCCTTCGACTGGCGGCACAAGATATTGCGTTCCCTGAAGCAGGATGAAGGCGGTTCGTTCTCCGGAATAACCGAAAGCGACGAAACGTTCTTTGACAAGTCCGACAAAGGCTGCCGGCACCTGAAGTGCAAGCCCCGCAAGCGTGGCGGATGGACAAAAGGCAAAGGCGTGTCCAAAGACAAGGCTACCGTCATAGTGACAGCTGACAGGAAGAACGACCTCAACATGACATTTTGTGGCTATGGACGACTGACTAAGGCGGAAATCGCGGAAAGCCTGCACACTCCTCTGCCTCAAGGAAACGTGCTTTGTTCGGACGGCCATGTCAGCTACAAGGGATATGCAATGGATAACCATATCGAACATGTTGTAATCAGGGCAGACCTTGGCAGGCACGTCAAGAGGGGATTTTTCCATATCCAGCACGTCAATTCCCTGCACAACAGGCTTAAGAAATGGCTTAACGCAACATTCTGGGGCATCGCCACGAAGTATATGCAGGACTATCTCAACTGGTTCATGGTGAAAGAAACCGTTCTGAAATTCTGCAATGACCAGGCCGACGAACTGCTTGGGCTTTCCATGAATCATTATAATGTCAAGTTTACAACGGTATAATTAACTAGAGCCATACATTTTATTTAAGTCACCACCTCCTTGCCACTCATTATCAGGAGTAATTTTGCAGTGTCGACAGCAATCAAAATCAATCCCCGGTGCCGGGATTAACAACTAAAAATTATTCCTAAATATAAAAATCGAAACCCTTTTGAACAAGCCCCTGTGGCAGATGACAGGCGAGAAATTCATGTTCCTCTCGAAGTCAGCAACGAGTGACAGCTCTCCCCGGCAGCCTGAGATTGTGGTGGATGCCTCCTCTCCAAAATACGTATATGGACTTTCCGGTATCGCACAATTGTTCGGATGCAGCATACCGACAGCCAACCACATCAAGAAAAGCGGAAGGATCGACAAGGCGATAAAGCAGATCGGACGCAAGATAATAGTGGATGCCGAGCTTGCCCTTGAACTTGCAGGACACAAAACCGGAGGCAGAAAATGATGGACAAACAGGGCTTGCCCTTGTTATCGCCTACTATAACTACTCCGCTTCGCTCCCGTAGTTGTGGGCTCTCCCGAGGGGCTTAAGGCGCTGCCCTAAGAACTCGAAATGGCTCTGCCCTTGACCCGGTCGAGGCGTTTCACCCCCGACACCCCCGTGCAGGAAGTGACCCTCTCCCTGCACCCTCCGCTTAGGGCGTTCACCCCTAAGGACCCATCGTCGGGAGTGACCCTCTCCCGACACCTTCCGCTCAGACCCTTCGTCTGAGAACCCGCGATTATGAATGATAAAATTCCCTTACGGACTTATGAAGACAGGAATAAAGTTCAAGCCCTGCAACGTAGGCACTGCCGAGGCGCACAACCGCCGCGACAGAGCCTACTGCGAGGCGGTTGCCCGGAAGTTCGGGCACACATACTTCTAGGACGAGTACCGCCACCTCAATCAGAGCTGGCGCAACCCGTCCTACGCCAAGCCTCTGCCGGAGCTGCTTGAGGACATGAAGGTGCTTGTAAAGCAGAAGACGGGACGCGCCATGCAGTGCAAGCAGACCACCGACCGCAAGACAGGCAAGAAGAAAGAACGCGCAGGCTGTTCCGCCATACGCGAGGGTTGTCCCCCGATAAAGCCGGACACACGGATCGAGGATTTCGAACCGTTCGTCAAATGGCTCAATGGCTATGGCATTTCGGTTATCAGCATAGACCTCCATCACGATGAAGGACATCCTGACCCCGAGATCGATGATCTTAAGCAGAACCATCACGCTCATATCATAGTGGACTGGCTCAACCATGAGACCGGAAAGACAGTCAAGATCGACCAGAAGGTGTGCAAGGAGATGCAGACCGTCCTTGCGGAAAGCCTCGGTATGGAACGAGGCACGCCAAAGGAGGACACCGGGATCGAGGGGCTGTCGGCTGTCGAGTACAAGGAGAAGATGGTGACGGCACACGTCAGGCAGTTGAAACAGGAACAGCAGGAACTTGAAAACCGGAAGTCCGAACTACTGAAGGAACAGGCAACCAAGGAAACGGAGATAGCCGAACTTGAAGTCCGGCGGATCGAGAAGCAGAAGGCCCTCGATGCCGAGAGCGGCAGCGCGTTGAAGAGCGGCTTCGCCAACATATTCGGCAAAGGAAAATATGCGGAGATCGAGCGAGAAAACGTCCGGCTGCGGTCGGAGATCGAGACCGCCAACACTGAGCGTGACAAGGCTCTGATAAGGGTGGAGGAAATAGAGAAGCTGGTGGCGCAGATACCGAGGCTTGCGGAGGAACGCGCCCTGATGGTGATTGAGAAGAAGGAGATCCTTCATGAGAAGGAAGTGCAGAAGCTACGGAAGCAGCATACCGACACTGTCTCTTCCCTTCAGTCGCGGTATGACAAGCTGGCTAAGGAATACCGCAGTCTTGAAAGTTCCTCAAATTCGAGGATAGAGAGGCTTGAACGTGAGAAGAACGACCTTCTCGAACGGCTTAAGGCTATGCTCGATATGTTGCATGAGAAGCTTAAGGAGGCTGTCAAGGCGTTTATGGAGTTCTCCAAGTCGGTATTAAGGGAGTTGAGCATACGGCACAGGGACACGATTGTGGAGTACCTTGCCGACAGTCCCGATGTCAGGAACGCGGCCCATACCCTGAAGGTGTTTGCACGTCCTTTCCTTGAAAACCGACAGTTCGACAAAGGCAGCAAGGAGTTGGATCGCCTGACCTCCGATTTCCCTTCTGTCCTGGAGGAAGTGAATAGGACGCAGAACCGAGGAATTAGGCTGTAACTAAGCAAGACTTCAGATGATACTGAGTAGATAGACCAACTGCTCACGTCTTACGAAGTAATCCGTATCGAGTTTAATACGACTTCTCCTGATGGTCTGTCTGTACCAATACTTACAAATCCTAATCACTAATTAACTTGCGAAGAAAAAGACTTTGACGAGAAACTTAACTTTGTCAAGGTTACGTGGCGATAGTCGGCCTCGCTCGGTATCTTCACTTATCCCTATAACCCGGTTTTCTCATAACTATGCCACAGTCAATTCTCATAATCACCACTCATGCAATGCTCAACATCGGTGACGCTGTCGAGATTTTCATTTGGGAAAGCAATGTCTCCATTTTCCACCTCCTAAATTGTATATCGCTTCGCTACAATCTTTACGGAGGTTGGTACAATTATAAAGATACTTTCATCTGTCGAATTTCGCAAAATCCGCGATTGCTGTATCTTTCACATAAAAAATAAAACTATAGGTTTTCCTTTGAAATCTCGCATATTATTCTTAATTTTGCACTTGTAAAAAACTTCACTTTGTTATCGAGACAATTATGAAATGTATCACCTGTGGGGCTGAGAATCAAAATACTGCAAAATATTGTCTTGAATGTGGTAGCCCATTATTCAAGAAGTGTGATTACTGCCTAACTCAAACATCCATAAATGCTAAGTTTTGTCCTTATTGCGGTAAGCAATTTAAGAATCATAGCATTGAAGTCATAAAATATAAGAACAAACTAACGTTTTACGATTATATTTTTATTGAATCTACGCCTTTGGGTAAGTATATCAAAGCGATTGATAATCATAGATATACACTCCTTGACATAAAAACATGTTCTCCAATCTTTGATTATATTTTCGAAGACGTTGGGACACAAAAAGATTACCAAAATTTTTGCTTCGTCAAAAAGAATGGTAAATGGGCTATTGTAAATCCTATTTCAGGTAAATTAGTTACTGATTTTGTTTACGATGCATACAGAACAAATGACCACGCAGGCTCTGAGTTCAGAGTATTAAGAAATGAGAAATGGGGAAAGGTCGATGCTAATTCTGGAAAAACGACCGTTCCACATATTTATGATGACATCGAATATGATGATCGTGTAAAACAAAATGGATATTGGGGATGGCTGAACTCTCGTGGTAAAAGTATTCCATGTGAATATATCAAGCTATCTAGTTATGTTTTTTCAGATAATATCCGTCCATCTCAGCATAAAAGTGGGAAATGGGGAGTTATTAATCGAGGTGGAGAAATTATTATCAATTTCGATTATGATGAAATTACATACCATGAACCATTTGGTCATAGTCTTTATTATTTAAGGAAAGGCAACCTCTGGGGATTGTATTGTGACGGCAAACAGTACCCATGTAATTACACCTTGGAAGAAGTTAAAAAATTAAAATGGTATTAACTACCGGCAGCAAATTCAAAATAGAATTATCCATTTATGATAAAAAAGGCTATTTCACCCCCAAAAAAACAAAACCAATTGTACGATGAATTCTGTATTAATGGGAAATATGGAATTAAAGATAAGAATAGTAAGATTTTAGTCGAAGCTGTATTCGATCATATATACATATCCGAAAGTGATAAATATATAATCTTTTCTATGGACGGGAAAAAAGCTATTCTTCCATTATCAGAGATTTCCAAGTTGTAACCGTGTCTTTTCGCATACTACATACCTCATATCTTTACCATATAAATCAATAAGTTATAGACTTTTATTCCTTACACACTAAACTATAACTCCTTTGAACAGCTGGCCGGTTTTGAAGCTCATGCCCCATTCACTGTCAACTCTATATGACTTGCTCGCGCTCGTAGAGAAGGACGAAACATTTGCAACCTGTCAAATTTTCAATACCAAGGTTTGCTACAGTTCTAGGCTGCAATCCTGCGTCTCCAAAACTACCACATCGGTCATGGGGCCCATCGAAGGCACACTCTCTACAATGGCCTTACCTCTTACTTTCTCGACTTTTGTCAGGACTTTAAACCTTATAGTTAGTCATCCCTTAAAAAACCCATTTTTGCGAGATATTGTTCAGATACAGTATCTCGCAAATTTTTTGAAGCATGTACCAAAGAGTTTTCATGGCTCTTTTGAAGTTATAGGCCGCTGCTGCCAGAAGCACGTTTACAGTATCTCCCGTCACACCCTTATAAAAGTTGTGGCCCAATCGGTAATCTGATTTCAAATGACTTATTGTTGGTTCTATACCTGCAGAAGAGTTTATGTTTTTTCTGTTTCTGATAACGGCTGTCTGATTTCTTGGGTATACCGGGAATCATAATCTTCGTCCCGTTAATTTCCTTCTTGCCTCTGTATCCTCTATCACCAGCCGGTACGTTAATCTTTCTTCCGGTTAACCGTTCTACCTGTTTCAAGGATGTCTCGATGGTATGACCGTCATATTCATTGCGAAAAGACATGGCTCCAAGAATAAAGCCTGTGACAGAACGTATGACGGATACCCTATTACCGAATTCGTATTTCTTATGTTCTTTGCCCTTGCTGATACATTGTACTTCCGGCTCAAAATGGAATAGATCTTTTTCCGGCTATTACGCCTTTGGGAAAGAATAGTTTCAAAAAGTCCGGGCGATTTATCATAGTCGTGATTCCCTTTAATATTACGCTTCAGCTCCCTGACTAACCTTCCGGCTATTGTACGTAAACGCCTGTCTGCCTTAAGAGCCTTTTTTCTGTTCTTGGGATGATTCCGAAAACGTTGGTCACGATAGATATCCTTCAACACAAAGGTGTAGCTTTGACGCAGAGGAAGGCCCGGCTTTTTCACGATGCCAAGAACTTTCTTCACGATTTTCCTATGCAACTTCGCATCCGTGGGGTAAATGATATTCCCTTCCTGAGCCGTAGAATCAATAAAGGCCGTATCATGATGGCGGCCTTCGTCATCCTCGTTATTCACACGAATGCTTTCCTGAAAAACAAGTTCAATCCCCGCTTCACCGATACGTTTACGAAAATGAACCAGTTCTGAAGAGGCACATGGGACTGACGGAGTGAACTCCTGCATGCCACAAAAGTACTGATAATAAGCATTTTCGCTCCATTGTTCCACCAAAGACTCATCGGACAGATTGCGAAGGTGTTTCAGGATGAGCAAACCACACATTAAACGGATTGGCTTGCCGGGACGGCCGTTGTCCTGACAATACAAAGGTTGAAAAGCTGTTTCAAATTTACCCCAGTCTATTTTATCTGCCAACTGGTAAAGTGGGTGCGATTGGTTCAGCATGTCAGACAGGTTGCTGAATAGGGAAGGGCTATTATTCGTATTTTTAATCATAAAATCTGCAAGTTTCTTAACCTAAAGATAAGAAAACTTGCAGATTTATCAAATACTTTTATTGATTAAATTAATGAATACCAGTAGATAAGTGTATTCTTAAGGGACGACTAATGAATGTAAAAGATACGCTCTTCTACATCTTTCACCCTTGCCAGGATTTCGATGTGATGTGAGAATCCGAGCGATAAAAACTCCTCCATCTCAAATTTGACAGCCATTGGCTGCCGATTTGAGTGCAGCAGTAAATCGCAGTTTATCAATTCTTTTTCATTTGGAGCAAGCGGGTTCTGCGTACCTGTTTCTAATTCGGCAGCCACGGCTGCCGAATTGAAAAAGGATTGCCACTCTTCGAAAAAAGTTCGCATATTTTTCAAGTTGCGGGCGCTGAAACCTCTCAACCCCGGTAACTCTTTTTGCAACTAATTCAAAAGGCAACTCCCGTGTTCAAGGCACGCACCTGAGAAGTATAAGCAGCTTCCAGTTCCAGCAGGAAGCGCTTGGCTTCGATTCCTCCAGCATAGCCGGTAAGCCGCCCCTCTTTACCGATTACCCGATGACAAGGAATGAAAATAGAAAGAGCATTCTGCCCGTTGGCAGCCGCCACAGCACGCACGGCACGAGGCATTGCCAGCCGTTCGGCTTGAACGGTATAGGTACAGACTCCACCATACGGTATATTCAATAGCTCCCGCCACACAGATAATTGGAACTCCGTACCTACGGGTAACAAAGGCAGATCGAACACCTGCCGCCTTCCGTCAAAATATTCATCGAGCTGACGGACAGCCAAAACGAGAGTTTCGTCAGAGCCTGACCGATATTCTGCCTGGAGCAGACGGGCCACACGATCCTCCACTCTCGTCCGACAACGACTTTCCGTCCAATTGCACAGACAGAGCCTGCCTTCCATGACCCCTAAAAGCAAAACACCACATGGAGACCCATATTCCTGAACTGTTATCCAATGTTTCATCGCTGACTGGGAAAAAATAAAAAGAATGCATCATCGCCTGACGCATCCTTTTTCTGAGCCTCTTGTCGGATTCGAACCAACGACCCCGAGATTACAAATCACGTGCTCTGGCCAACTGAGCTAAAGAGGCGGGTGGGTAAGCTTACTATATCGCGCCGCTACAACCAACTACCTTTGCTGCGGTCAGGCCCTGGAGGATTCGAAGGGAGCTGGCCGTATAGGACTTACCCGTTTTTTGCGGGTGCAAAAATAGACATTTATTTCGGTTCTGCAATACTTTCCCCTATTTTTTTGAGAAGATGTTCAACTTTAACAGGAAGACAAAGGGTTCCATACGAATATTATTTATACCTTTGTGCATTATTTCTAAAAGACAAAGATGACAGAAAACAAAAGCAGTATGCAGCAATATGCAATGATTTTCGGCACTTACATGGGCTTGTTCTGGATACTGAAGTTTATACTCGTACCGTTGGGACTGATGTTCCCCTTCCTCCTCCTGCTTTTCATTTGCCTGACTATCTGTGTCCCTTTCATGGGATATTATTATACCAAACTGTACCGTAACCGAGCATGCGACGGAAGTATCACTTTTTTCCATGCCCTGATGTTCAACATCTTCATGTATGTATGTGCTTCCCTGCTCACTTCGGCAGCCCATTATATTTATTTCGGGTTCATTGATCAGGGCTATATCCTCAACACCTGCCGAGAGATGCTTGCTGCGCTGAACCGTGAAGAATTGCCCGGCATGGAAGAATTTCTACGGCAAATGAAAGAAAATCTGGACATGGTAGATTCACTAACCCCGACTGACATCGTACTGAAGATGCTAAGTAGCAACATCTACTATTCTACCTTGCTGAGCATCCCGACAGCCTTAATTGCCATGCGACGCAAGAAAGAACCGCCTTATAACCCCCAATAAACGAACTAATCGGATACAGTAATTATGGATATATCAGTAGTCATCCCCTTATACAACGAAGAAGAGTCGTTGCCTGAGCTTCACCAATGGATAATCCGGGTAATGGATGCCAACCATTTTTCCTATGAAATCATTTTTGTCAACGACGGCAGCACAGACCGCTCATGGCAGGTCATCGAAGATTTGAAGAAACAAAATCCTGACCATGTGCACGGCATTAAGTTCCGTCGTAACTACGGTAAATCGCCTGCCTTGTTCTGTGGATTCCAAAAGGCCGAAGGCGATGTGGTCATCACCATGGACGCCGACCTGCAGGACAGTCCCGACGAAATACCTGAGTTGTACCGCATGATTACGACCGAAAGCTACGACCTCGTGTCGGGTTGGAAAAAGAAGCGTTACGACCCCCTGTCGAAGACGATTCCTACGAAACTCTTCAACGCCACCGCACGCAAAGTGTCGGGCATCAAGAACCTGCACGACTTCAACTGCGGCCTGAAGGCCTACCGCTGCGATGTGGTGAAGAATATCGAAGTCTATGGTGAAATGCACCGCTATATTCCCTATCTGGCCAAGAATGCAGGCTTCCAAAAAATCGGCGAAAAGGTAGTTCATCACCAGGCACGCAAGTTCGGCAAGACCAAGTTCGGTGGCCTGAACCGTTTTTTCAACGGCTATCTGGACCTGATTTCCCTGTGGTTTCTTTCGACCTTCGGCATCAAGCCCATGCACTTCTTCGGCCTATTGGGCTCGCTGATGTTCATCTTCGGCTTCATCGCCGTCATCATTGTGGGTATCAGCAAGCTCTACTACATGTACAACGGCATGTCCTACCGGCTGGTAACCGACTCCCCCTACTTCTATCTGTCGCTTACGGCTATGATTATCGGCACGCAACTTTTTGTAGCAGGCTTCCTGGGCGAACTCATCTCGCGCAACGCCACCGAACGAAACAAGTATCATATAGAGAAAAACATCTGACCCTATTATGAGAAAACTATTCCATCTCTTTTTGGCAGGTACCGTAGTCTATGCTTTGGTTAACCTGTTTTTCGGTTGCTCGGAAGAAGCCGACTGCTCTATGACCGACAACCGTGGTATGATTGTGTGCAACGTCTGCCAGATAAATCCTGAGAATAACATAACCATGAAGGATACGCTCGACTCGCTGACTGTCACGGCCGCAGGCACCGACTCCATCGTCGCCAACCGTCTGACACAAGTAACGGCCTTCTCCCTTCCCTTGAGATATGCTGTGGATTCCACCGAACTCGTCTTCCACTATGTCAGAAAGATGACCGACACCGTCGTCATCCGCCACACGAACAAACCCTATTTCGTGTCGATGGATTGCGGATACCAGATGAAACAAAGCATCACGGGCATTCGTTACACACGCCATAACATCGACTCCATCTACATCGCAAACTCTGAAACCAATATCAATGGAACAAAGAACCTTGAAATATTCTATTAGCCTGATAGTCTGCCTTTGTGCCGCCCTGAACCTGAATGCCCAGGTAGGCAGCATGAACGGTACTGACAAACGGCCTGTGGCCCACAAGCAGGAGAAGAAGAAAGACAAGGATGTCCCTGTCTATCCACTCTTCAACGGCGTGGATCTGAGCGTAGACCTTTGGGGACCGGGAAGTTACTTGTTCGGAAGCGATAACTTAAGTATGGAAGTGGCCGCCGATGTCAATCTGAAGAACCGTTTCTTCCCCACTCTCGAAGTGGGCTATGGGAAGTCCGACGCCTGGAACGAGGACGGTATCCACTACAAGACCGGCAATCCTTACTTTCGCATCGGAATGGATTACAACACTTCCTATAAAAAGAAATTCCAGCACAAGCTACTTGTGGGCCTGCGTTACGCCGTAAGTAGATTTTCATACGATGTGCAAAGCCTTTCGGCAGACGATCCCATCTACGGTGAAGGACTGAATAACCCCAACATCACTGACGAAGTCTGGGGCGATAACCAGCCTCCCTTCGACCATTCCGGCATGAAGGGTACCATGCATTGGATTGAAATATGTGTCGGAATTCGGGCTCATGTCTGGAAAGACCTGTACATGGGCTGGGCACTGCGTTACAAATCCCGCCTCTCCGCCACGACAGACGAATACGGTGATCCTTCCTACGTACCCGGTTACGGCACCTATGGATCGAATACGCTGGGCGTATTCTACACGATCACGTACAAATTACCTTTATAACGAAAAGCGTGAATGATGACTGCCATTGAAATCTGGTTACTGGCTGTCGGCTTAGCCATGGATTGTTTTGCCATCTCCATCGCAAGCGGCATCCTGCTAAAACGCACCTTCTGGCGCCCTATGCTGACGATGGCCTTCTTTTTCGGTTTCTTCCAGGCACTGATGCCCCTTATCGGATGGGCCTGTGCAAGCACGTTCAGCCACCTCATTGAGGATGTAGACCACTGGATAGCCTTTGCCATACTGACTTTCTTGGGCGGACGCATGGTACTCGAATCGTTCAAGGAGGAAAATTGCCGGCAGGACTTCGACCCTACCCGTCTGAACGTAGTGCTCATGCTGGCTGTGGCCACAAGCATCGACGCCTTAGCTGTAGGCGTATCGTTCGCCTTTTTGGGCATGAAAAGCATCGCGATCATCCTTTCACGTGTGGGCATTATCGGCTTTGTGTCGTTTGCTTTGTCCTGGATAGGGCTTATGTTTGGCATCCGTTTCGGATGTGGTTTTGCCCGGCGCCTGAAGGCAGAGCGCTGGGGAGGCATCATTCTCATCCTCATCGGTCTGAAGATACTCATCGAACATTTGATACAACATTATGGATAAGAAAACAAGAAAAAACTTCCTTTGGGTGGCTCTGCTCGTATTGGGCACCATCTGGATATTGGCGCGGCGCAACCAGACAATTCCCTATCAGAAAGACAACGGCCTGATATTCGGCACAATCTACAACATTACCTATCAGCATGCATCCAATCTAAAGGCCGACATCGAGGCCGAACTCCACCATTTCGACGGTTCCCTGTCGCCCTTCAACGATACGGCCGTCATCACCCGCATCAATCGCGGCGAGGACATCGTGGCCGACACGCTGTTCTGCAACGTCTTCCGACGGAGTATGGAGATTTCGCGCGAGACGGAAGGTGCATTTGACATCACCATAGCCCCGCTGGCCAACGCTTGGGGGTTCGGTTTCAAAAAAGGAGCATTCCCCGACTCGGCTATGGTAGACAGCCTATGCAAACTGGTAGGCTACGAGAAAGTAAAACTTACGACCGATGGACATGTGCGCCGCCAAGACGATCGAATGCAACTCACGTGCAGCGCCGTTGCCAAAGGATATGCCGTAGACGTCATCGCCCAGCTACTTCGCCGGCAGGGTGTAGAGAACTTCATGGTGGACATCGGCGGCGAAGTGGTGGTAAGCGGACAGAACCCGCAGGGCGCCCTATGGCGCATCGGCATCAACAAGCCCGTAGACGACTCGCTCTCACTGAACCAAGAACTCCAGACTGTACTGGCACTGACCGACGTAGGCATCGCCACATCGGGCAACTACCGCAACTATTACTACCACGAGGGCCGTAAATATGCTCACACCATCAATCCTCACACAGGCTATCCTGCCCTGAACAACCTGCTATCAGCTACGGTCATCGCCCGCGATTGCATGAGTGCTGACGCCTATGCCACTGCTTTCATGGTGATGGGACTGGAAAAAGCCAAGAACTTTGTAGAGGCGCACCCCGACTTGGATGCCTACTTCATTTATGCCGATTCGACAGGAAGCTGTCAGACATACATGACAACAGGGATGGAACGCTACACAGCAAAGGAATAGACATCACGCTCATTTGCATAAAAAAGCGATGCTTTTTGCTTGACAAAGCCATGACTTGCCGAACAGAAAGCATCGCTTTTCTGCGGACGGAACAGAGACAAACGATCCTCCGATTATTCCAAATCGCTCGTAAATGTGGACATCTAACGTATGTCTATGGTGGAAAGCCCGGAAATATACGCTATTCTGGATTTCTCATTCTCTTCCTCCGAACAGGTAGTCAAACCCATGATACGGCGTCATTTGTAGAATACGAAGTACACCGCCAGCACTAAGCAGACGAAGGCAGCAAAGTGATTCCAGTGCAGAGCTTCGCCTTTGAAGAAGACGGTGGTAAAAAGAGTGAAAATCATCAGCGTGATGACCTCTTGGATGACCTTGAGTTGCATTAGGGAAAAAGGTCCTCCGTTCTCGACGAAGCCGATGCGGTTGGCGGGCACCTGGAAGGAATATTCGGCCAAAGCGATAGCCCACGAGAAGAAAATGACGGCGTAAAGCGGCCAGTTAGAAATGATTTTCATCTCCTGCAGCTTCAGGTGGCCGTACCAGGCGAACGTCATAAAGATATTCGACACGATGAGCAGGAGGATGGTGTAGAATGCTTTCATATATCTGTTACTAATAATTTGTTATAATCCGACTTTGGGTGGGAGGAACTCCTCCTGCACGTTCGTCATGCTGGCCCAAAGGCTATAGCGTGCTTCGGGGTTCATCTTCTCCAGACGGTGAAGAACGTCGTGCATGGCCGAGCGGTGGGAGTCGTGCTCGTATGGGCAGTTTTTCACTTGCTTGCGGTAGGCATGGACAGTAGCCAAGGCCTTGATGTCAGCCTCATGCACCAGGCAAAGGGGACGAATAATGGTCATATCGAACTTCTTCATCATCAATCGCGGGGGCATGGTAGAGAAGGCACCCTGGAAGATTTGGTTCATAAGGAGTGTCACGAGGATATCGTCCATGTGGTGACCCAAAGCAATCTTGTTGCACCCTAAGTCTTGGGCGGCGGTGAAAAGCTCCTTGCGGCGGTTCCACGAGCAAAGGAAGCAGGGCGACTTGCGTGTGTCGGTCGATGCGTCGAACTCCGTCTCTCGCAGGACGAAGGGCACTCCCCGTTCCTCGCAAAAAGAGCGCAGGTAGTCTACATTGATACGATAGGGAATGTTACGCATCGCGATGTGGACGGCAGTCAGCGTGAAGTGCGGACGATAGATGCAGGCGCGACGGGCCAAAAGCTCCGTCAGGGCCAGCGAGTCTTTGCCACCCGAGAGGGCCACGAGGATATGGTCTCCGTCCTCCACGAGGTTATAGTCCACAATACCCTTCATCAGGCGTCGCTCGATGCGGGACATCAGCTGTTGTTCTTCCGTCCTTCTTGCCATTGATCTTATTTATCGTTATATTTTTCCATAAAGTTTCAACATCCACGTAATCTTCGATTTGCGGGCGCAAAAGTAGTGCAAAAGAATGAATTGAGGAAGAAAAGAAGGCGCGAAGGAACATTATTCGGGATAAATTCGTATCTTTGAACGCAAATAACCTATGATTTCCCGCTATATGAATAAGATATTCAAAAATTCGATATACCTGTTCAGTCTAACCCTGACGCTGAGTGGCGCAAATGTCTCGGCACAAAGCCTGAACGAAGCCAAAGCCTGGTATGAGGCCGGACGATATGCCGAGGCCAAGCCTGTGATGGAACGCTACTATCAATCGCAACCATCGAACGGCAACTACAGCCTTTGGTATGGCGTGTGTTGTTTGGAGACAAACGATCCAGAGTCGGCTGTGAAGCCGCTGGAGACGGCTGTCCGCCGCCGTGTGTCCAGTGGTCAGTACCATTTGGCCCGTGCCTACGACCGTACCTACCGTTATGACAAGGCCGAAAAGGTGTGTACCGATTACTTGGACGAACTGAAACGCCGTCGGCGTGACACTTCTGAGGCCGAGCGCCAACTCTCCGCCATTCACGCCCACTCGCGTATGCTGAAGGGTGTAGAACGTGTTTGCGTGGTAGATAGTTTCGTATGCGACAAGCAGAACTTCCTCGAAACCTACAAGATAGGTTCCGAGGCAGGCACTCTAAGCCGCTATGCCGACCACTTTGCCAACAACGGACAAACGGGCGGCACCGTCTATGAGAATGAATTGGGTAACAAGCGTTACTATAGCGAACTCCAATCGGACAGTACTTTCAGCATTCTGAGCAGCGCCCGCTTCTCTGACGGATGGAGCAAACCTGTTCTTCTGCCGGATAACATCAATGAAGGCGTCAATGCAGGATATCCCTTCGTCATGGGCGACGGCACCACCCTCTACTACGCCGCCGACGGAGCCGAATCAATGGGCGGAACCGACATCTTCGTCACCCGCTACAACACCAATACGAACACTTATCTCGTGCCTGAGAATGTGGGCATGCCTTTCAACTCACCCTATAACGACTACATGTACGTTGTTGACGAATACAACAACTTAGGCTGGTTTGCCTCGGACCGCTATCAGCCCGAAGGCAAGGTTTGCGTCTACGTCTTCATTCCCAATCCTTCGAAGCAAGTCTACGATTACGAGAACATGGACGAAGAAACGCTACGTTGCCTGGCCGCCCTGAAAGAAATCAGCCTGACGTGGACGGACACTACTCTGGTGAACGAGGCACGCCAACGATTGGCTGTCGTGGCCGAAAATGGCGGGCAGGTGCAGAAAGCCGTCCGCGAATTCGAATTCATTGTTAACGATGAACACATCTACTATCAGGCTACGGATTTCCGTTCTCCCCAGGCCAAAACCCTGTTCGACCAATACCGCCAATTAGAACAGAGCTTCCGCCAACAACGGGAACAGCTGGACAAGGCACGTCAAGCCTACGCCTACGCCGACCGCACGGAACAGACACGTATGGCACCCGCCATCCTCGACCTGGAGAAGCATACACAAAAACTGGCCATAGAAGCAGAGCAGATCGCCAAAGCCGTCCGCAAAGCCGAATTGGATGCCATCGGAAAACACTAATTATACGCTAAGCTTATGGATATTGTTATTATCACCATGCTGCTCATAGCAGCCGTCATTCTGTTTCTGGTAGAACTCTTCGTCATCCCCGGCATCAGCATTGCCGGTATCTTGGCAGGAGGGTGCTACCTCTATGCCAACTACTACGCCTTTACCCACATGGGCATTACGGGCGGTTTTATTACGCTGGGCATTTCAGTCGTGGCGTGCGTAGGTTCGCTTGTATGGTTCATGCGCTCCAAGATGCTGGATCGCATCTCACTTAAGACCGACATCCCCGGCACGGTGAACCGCTCAGCTGAACAGAGCGTTCAAGTAGGTGACACAGGCATTACCCTGACCCGCCTAGCCCTCGTAGGACAGGCCAACATCGTCGGCCACCTGGTAGAAGTGACTTCGGCCGACGGCCTTATAGAAGAAAAAACGCCCGTCGTGGTGGTACGCATCACGGGCGGTACCATCTTCGTCAGCCGAGAAGCGTAATTGTGATTTGTGATATTCAAAAAACTTAATTTGTCAACCTCTAAAATAAGATTAAAATGGACACTAGCTCTTTGTATCTGACGGGGTTCCTCGTCGTAGGAGGCATCATCTTCCTGATTCTGTTTTTCCATTATGTACCCTTCTTCCTTTGGCTTTCGGCCAAGGTGTCGGGTGTCAACATCTCACTAGTGCAACTCTTCCTGATGCGCATTCGTAACGTGCCGCCATACGTTATCGTGCCGGGGCTCATTGAAGCCCACAAGGCAGGTCTGAGCAATATTACGCGCGACGGTCTGGAAGCCCACTACCTGGCAGGCGGACACGTCGAAAAAGTAGTACATGCCCTCGTGTCCGCTGCCAAAGCGAACATCGACCTGCCTTTCCAGATGGCCACCGCCATAGACCTAGCCGGACGCGACGTATTCGAAGCCGTACAGATGTCGGTCAATCCCAAGGTCATAGACACTCCACCCGTAACGGCTGTGGCCAAGGACGGTATCCAGCTCATCGCCAAAGCGCGTGTAACAGTACGGGCCAACATCCGCCAGTTGGTGGGCGGTGCGGGCGAAGACACCGTACTGGCCCGTGTAGGCGAAGGCATCGTCTCGTCCATTGGTTCGAGTGAAAGCCATAAGTCCGTGCTCGAAAACCCCGACTCTATCTCGAAGCTCGTGCTCCGCAAAGGACTCGACGCAGGCACGGCCTTTGAAATTCTTTCCATTGACATTGCGGACATCGACATAGGCAAGAACATCGGCGCTGCCCTTCAAATGGACCAGGCCAATGCCGACAAGAACATCGCCCAGGCTAAGGCCGAAGAACGCCGTGCCATGGCCGTAGCCAGCGAACAGGAAATGAAGGCCAAAGCGCAGGAGGCCCGTGCCAAAGTGATAGAAGCCGAAGCCGAAGTGCCCAAAGCTATGGCTGAGGCTTTCCGCAACGGCAATCTGGGCATCATGGACTACTACCGCATGAAGAACATCCAAGCCGATACCGACATGCGAGAAACCATCGCCCGCCCCACTACAAGCGGAAGCAATGCAACACTGAACAAATAAACACAAATAAGAAGGAGTTAGAGGGCGTTGCTTTAGAGCTTTTGTAAACCATCGGCCTCTAACTCTTTCTTTACTTTTATAACTCTTCCCAAACAACCGATTGATTTCACAATTCAAAGACCAATTCCGAATATGAAAAAATACTTTCCCCCTTCTGAGCTGATTATCAATGAAGACGGCTCTATCTTCCATCTCCATCTGAAACCCGAATGGTTGGCCGACAAGGTAATCCTCGTGGGCGATCCCGACCGCGTGTCGCTCGTAGCCTCTCACTTCGAGAGCCACGAGTGCGAAATGGAGAGTCGTGAGTTCCATACCATCACCGGCACCTACCAAGGCAAGCGCATCACAGCAGTGTCTACTGGAATCGGGTGCGACAATATCGACATTGTGATGAATGAACTCGATGCCTTAGCCAACATCGACTTCCAGACACGAGAAGTGAAGCCTCAGCTCCGCCAGCTCCAAGTGGTGCGCATCGGCACATGCGGCGGCCTCCAACTCAACACGCCCGTGGGCACCTTCATCTGCTCGGTTAAATCCATTGGCTTCGACGGTTTGCTCAACTTCTACGCCGGACGAAACGACGTGTGCGACCTCGCCATGGAACATGCCTTCCTGAACCACATGGGATGGACGGGCAACCTCTGTGCCTCCGCTCCCTATGTCATTGACTCCGACGCCGAACTCATCGAACGCATCGCCTGCGAGGACATGGTACGCGGTGTCACCATCGCTACTGGAGGCTTCTTCGGCCCGCAAGGACGCGAACTCCGCATTCCCCTAGCTGACCCGCTCCAAAACGAAAAGATACAGCAATTCGAATACCAAGGCATGCGCATTACTAACTTCGAGATGGAAAGCTCGGCCCTCGCCGGCCTGTCCCGACTTCTAGGGCACAAAGCTACGACCGTCTGCATGGTCATCGCCAACCGACTCATCAAGGAAGCCAACACGGGCTACAAGAACACCATTGACACGCTCATCCGAACGGTACTCGACCGTATCTGAGAACAGAATAATATAAAAGGAAATGAGCCAAGATACCATCTGCGCCATCGCCACCGCCATCGGCGGAGCTATCGGCATTATCCGCGTGTCCGGCCCCGAAGCCATCGGCATCACCAACCGCCTCTTTACGCCTGCTATGGGTTCCCCTCTAACGGAGCGCCCCGCCTACACCCTGACCTTCGGCCAAATCCTGTCGCCTGAAGGAGAAGTGGTGGACGAAGTACTGATCAGCCTCTTTCGCGCCCCTCATTCATACACGGGCGAAGATTCGGTAGAGATTTCCTGCCACGGTTCGCCCTATATCCTCCAGCAGGTGATGCAACTCCTCATCGGTCAGGGATGTTGCGCCGCAGGTCCGGGCGAATACACCCAGCGCGCTTTCCTTAACGGAAAGATGGATCTGAGCCAGGCCGAAGCCGTAGCCGACCTCATCGCCTCGACCTCAGCCGCCACCCATCGCATGGCCATGAACCAGATGCGCGGAGGATTCAGTCGCGAACTGGCCCTTCTGCGCAATCAACTTCTACACCTCACCTCACTCATGGAACTAGAGCTGGACTTCAGCGACCACGAAGACTTGGAGTTTGCCGATCGCTCGAAACTTCAAGACATCGCCGCCCGTGTGGAGCAGGTCATCGCCCGCTTAGCCGACACGTTCAGTGTGGGTAACGCTCTGAAGAACGGTGTCCCTGTAGCCATTGTGGGCGAGACAAACGTGGGCAAGTCCACTCTGCTCAACGCCCTACTGAACGAGGAACGCGCTATCGTGAGTGACATCCACGGCACTACACGTGACGTCATCGAGGACACCCTAAACATAGACGGTATCACTTTCCGCTTCATCGACACTGCTGGTATCCGCCAGACCACCAACACCATTGAGAGTCTAGGCATTGAACGGAGCTTCCATAAGCTAGAGCAGGCGAACATCGTCCTATGGGTTATTGACGCAACCTGCGCCCGAGAACAATACCGACAGCTACACACCGACATCCTGCCTCGATGCGAAAACAAACACCTCGTGCTAGTGCTCAATAAGACCGACCTCCTACCCGATGCCGATGCTTTTATGTCCACGTTCGAGGATCTGCCAGACACTGCCATCGTCATGCCCCTCTCGGCCAAGCGAAAAGACGGACTGACTACGCTCCAAGAACTACTGGTGAACTTCGCCTCCTTGCCGGATCCGTCGCAAGCCAACGTGGTGGTGAGCAACGTACGCCACTACGACGCGCTAACTCGCGCGCTCACAGCTATTCGTCGTGTGCGGAACGGATTGGTATCAGGCCTCTCTGGAGATTTTGTAAGCCAGGATCTGCGCGAGTGCCTCCACCACCTAGGCGAGATTTTAGGCGATACTATTGAAACGAACGAGGTGTTGAGGAACATCTTTAAGCATTTTTGCGTCGGCAAGTAAATACCTGATTATCAAATAGTTAAATTGGTTATAATCGATTAATATGGTGCTCTTTACGGGTGCCTTTTTTGTTGCTCAAGTATCGTTGATAATCGTTGCTAAGCCTTTTTACGCCATTTTTTGCACCTCCTGTGTACCTCACCATGAAAATCTGAGGATTATCGTTGGCAAGGTCGTGGAGAATGTTGACTATGGTTGACAATAGTTTACGATGATTGACAAAAAACAGGAGAAATGAAGGAGAATTAACCCCTAAATATTAAGAGCCTGTTTAAATTTTGTTCAGCAACATTCTTATTGCAGCAAGTTTCACCATTTCCTCTGCCGAATCGAACGTAA
>NZ_CANRPM010000037.1 GCF_947632445.1 uncultured Bacteroides sp.
AGTTCATTTGATAAGGAGTTTCAAGCTGAAATAGAAACATTATCCTCATTTATAAACATCGTCAAGGTAAAACAGCAAAGTACCTCCACTTTTGTAGTCCCTTAATTACTTGGCGGAATTATATTTGCGAAAATTCGGTGGGAATCATCGGCCACACAATAAATCTTTGTGGCTTTTGCCTCTGAGAACATAGCGGTAATCGAAAGAAATTTTATTGTATTTAATAATCGGCGGAAACGAAGTGCGTTTCGTGAGAATTTATTTACTTTGTGCTCGAAAACAAGGTTCAGAAAGACTGTGACAGAAGAAAACCTCATAGCGAGTACAAACCCGAAGCGGAAGCGGAGAAAATGGCTCCGGGCGGCCCTCTGGGCGGTATGCAGTCCCGTCGTACTGCTGCTGGTGCTCATGGTGCTGCTCTACGTCCCGCCGGTGCAGAACTTCCTGCGCCGACAGGCCACCGCCGCAGCTTCGCGGGCCACGGGCATGGACATCGCGGTGGAACGCATCGGCCTGCGTTTCCCCCTCAGCCTGCGGGTGGACGGCGTGCGGGTGGTACAGCCCGCCGACACGGCTTCCGGCACGCGGCCCGACACCCTGCTCAGCCTTCACACCCTGAACGTGCGCATCCGGGCAGTACCCCTGCTGCGGGGCAAGGTGGTGGCAGACCACATCAGCCTCGCCGGCGTCCGGCTGAACACGGCCGACCGGGTGGACGGAATGCGCATCAGCGGCACCCTGGGACGGTTCTTCCTGCGGAGCCGGGGCATCGACCTGCGCCGCGAGGAGGTCGCGCTGGACGACGTCGAACTGGCGGACACCCGGCTGCACGTCCTCCTGAACGACACCACCGACGAACCGGAAGACACGGCGTCGGCCCCCTTGAAGTGGAAGTTCACCCTCGAACACCTGAAGCTGAAGAACATCGCCGCCACGCTGGACTTGCCGCACGACTCCGCTTCGCTGTCGGCCTCCATCGGCGAACTGGCCCTCGACCATGCCGAAGCCGACCTGGGGAGGCAGCGGTACGCATGGGAGCGCTTCCTGCTGGCGGGAGCTTCGATGCGGTGCGATACGGGCACGGGAGAGGCGGCCGAAGGCTTCGACGCCGCGCACATCGGCCTCCGCGACATTCGGATGGGCATCGACTCGGTCTTCTACCACGGGCGCACCCTGAACGCGGTGATCCGCGAATGCAGCCTGAACGAGCGGTCGGGGCTGAGCCTCACGTCTCTCGGCGGACGCATCTTTGCCGACACGGCGCGGATATACATCCCCGAACTCCATCTGCTGACCCCTCATAGCGAAGTGCGGCTGTCGGCCCAGTCCCATTGGCAGTTGGTGGAGACCCCCACCACCGGCCGGCTGTCGGCACGACTGGAGGCGCACATCGGCAAGCAGGACGTGCTGCTCTTTGCCGGCGGCCTGCCCGAAGCCTTCAAGCGCGACTATCCCTTCCGTCCGCTCGTCGTCCGGGCCGGCACGGAGGGCAACCTGAGCCGGATGCAGATTTCGCGTCTCTCCGCCGACCTGCCGGGCGCCTTCTCGCTGCGCGGAGGAGGAGAGCTGTGGAACATGACCGATACCCTGCGCCGCTCGGCGAAGCTGGAGCTGGACATGGAGACGCGGAGCCTCGGCTTTCTCGCCTCACTGGGCGCCGACGCCTCCGGCAAGAGTCCCTTCGCCATCCCCGACAGCATGAAGCTCACCGCCCGCATGGGCCTCGAAGGAAGCCGCCTCTCCGCCTTGCTGCGGATGGACGAAGGCGGGGGAAGGGTGGCGGCGAATGCCTCCTACGACTTGACGACGGAAGCCTACCGCGCCGCTCTGGCCGTAGACTCCCTGCAACTCCACCACTTCCTGCCCCACGACAGCCTCTACACGCTGACCCTCCATGCGCGCGCCGCCGGACGGGGCACCGACTTCGCCTCGCCGCGCACCCTGGCCGACGTGTCCCTCCGCCTGGACGGCCTCCGGTACGGCCGCCTGAACCTGAGCGGCATCGAGCTGAAGGCGGGCTTGAAATCCTCTTTGGCCACCGCCCGCCTGACGAGCCGTAACGCCTTGTTGAAGATGAATGCCGATGCCGCCCTCCGCCTCGGACGAAGGTATTGGGACGGCCGGCTGCGGATGGACGTGGAGGATGTAGGGCTGTATTCGTTGGGCCTCTTGCCGGAACCCCTCGCGCGTCCCCTTGCTTTCAACGTGGAGGCCGAAGTGCGCCGCGACACGGTGCGGATGGAGATGGAGGCCGGCGACCTGAACCTGTGGGTGCGGGCACGGGGCACTGTGAACCGCCTCATGGAGCAGAGCGAACGCTTCGCCTCCCTCCTGATGCAGCAGATAGACGACCGCAAGTTGGACCATGCCGCCCTTCGCCGGGCGCTTCCCTCGGCGGGCATGTTCGTCCGGGCCGGAAAAGACAACCCCGTGAACGCCCTGCTGGAGCAGTATCACATGGGCTTCGACGAGCTGCGGCTGGGCTTCGGCTTCACCCCCGACACCGGCATCAACGGGCGCGCGTCGATAGACGGCTTCCACACGGACTCGCTGCGGCTCGATACCCTCTTCCTGGCCGTCCATCAGGACACCACCCGCATCCGGCTGGAAAGCGGCCTCATCAATACGCCCCGGAACCCGCAGTTCGCATGCCGCTCGCTGCTGAAGGGCGAAGTGCGGAGCGAGGATGCCGAGCTGACCTTGGACTTTGAAGACGAGAAGGGCGAGAAAGGCATCCTCTTCGGCATCAATGCCCGCTCGCTGAGCGAAGGGCATGGCAAGGGGAACGGCATCCTGCTGAACCTCACCCCCGAACATCCCATCATCGCCTACCGGAAGTTCTCGTTTTCCGAGCAAGCCAATTGGATTTATCTCCATAAGAACATGCGCGTCTATGCCAACGTAGACATGGATAGCGACGACGGCCTCTGCTTCCGCATGCAGTCCGACCGCGAAGATACCCTCTCCCTGCAGAACATCGGCGTCGAGCTGAACCGCTTCCGGCTGAGCGAACTAAGCCAAATCATGCCCTATCTGCCCCGGCTGACCGGCCTCCTCTCGGCGGAAGCCCATTACATACAGACCGAAAAATCCTTACAAGTATCCGCCGAAGCCGACATCCGGGAGCTGACCTACGAGAAGCAGCCGGTGGGCGACGTGGGCCTCGGAGTGACCTGGCTGCCCGGCGAAGAGAAGGACCACTACCTGAGTACCTACCTTCTCTACAACAATCAGGACGTGCTGACGGCCGATGGAACCCTCGTCACACAGGGAGACAGAAGCCGGATGGACATCCATGCCGACATCACCCGCCTCCCGCTGGCTATGGCCAACGCCTTCGTGCCCGACCGGATGGCCACCCTCAGCGGCAAGGCCGACGGCGAGCTTCAGATAGGCGGAAACATGGACAAGCCGGTGGTGAACGGCCGCTTGGCCTTGGATAGCGCCAACGTCTACGTCAAGATGTTGGGGGCGCGCTATTGGATGGACAATCGCCCCCTCCGCTTGGAGAATAACCGTCTGATATTCGACAAGTTTGCCATCTACACGACCAGCGACAATCCCTTCACCATCCAGGGCGATGTAGACTTCCGCGATATGGATAGGCCGACGGCCAACCTCACCTTGCTGGCCCGCGACTATACGCTCCTCAATGCCAAGCGCACGCGCGAAAGCCTGGTCTATGGCAAGGTGCAGGTCGACTTGGCGGGGACGGTCAGCGGCCCTCTCGACGCCTTGAAGATGCGGGGCCGGATGAATCTGCTCGGCACCACCGATGTCACCTACGTATTGACCGATTCGCCCCTTACCGTAGAAGACCGCCTGGACGGGCTGGTGTCTTTCGTCTCCTTCCGCGATACGTTGTCGGCGGCATCGGCTCCCGTGGCCAATGTGCCGCTCGGCGGGCTGGACATGCTGATGTCCGTCCACATCGACGATGCCGTGCGCCTGCGTGCCGACCTCAGCTCCGACCGCTCTCAGTACATCGAGTTGGAAGGCGGCGGCGACCTTTCCTGGCAATATACCCCGCAGGGCGATATGAGCCTGACGGGGCGCTATACCTTCAGCGGCGGGGTGATGAAGTTCTCCCTGCCCGTCATCCCGCTAAAAGCCTTCCAGATTGTAAGCGGCAGCTATGTGGATTGGCGGGGCGACGTCATGGATCCGATGCTGAGCTTGAAGGCCCAGGAACGCATGCGGGCCTCCGTGGCCGATGGAGACGACGGTAGCAGCTCGCGCATGGTGAACTTCGACGTATCTATCGCCTTGAATGGACGATTGGGAAGCCCCGAATTGGTATTCGACCTCACCGCCCCCGAAGATGCTACGATCGAAAACCAGCTTCAAAGCATGGGAGCCGAAGAACGCAGCAAGCAGGCCATCACCATGATGGCCACTGGCATCTACCTGAACGATGGGGTCAAAGGAGGAGGCTTGACGATGGGAAACGCCTTGAATAGCGTGCTCCAAAGCCAAATAAATGCCTTGGCCGGCGGAATGAAAGGGGCCAGCATCAGCGTCGGCATCGAAGACCGGACTTCCGCCGAGACGGGCGATAAGCAGACCGACTATAGCTTCCGCTACTCGCAGCGCCTCTTCAACGACCGCGTGCAGATTATCATCGGAGGCAAGGTCTCGACCGGCGCCAATGCCACCAACGACATGGAGTCCTTCATCGACAACGTTTCTCTGGAATACAGGCTCGACCCTTCGGGCACACGATACATCCGGGCTTTCTACAACAAGAACTACGAAAGCGTGCTCGAAGGAGAGATTACCGAGACCGGCGTGGGCCTCGTCCTGCGCCGTAAGATGGACCGCTTGAGCGAACTCTTCCTTTTCAGAAGGAGAAAGCCCCGGATACCCACACCGGAGAAGCCCTCCGAAACACCGGCCCGGCCCGCATCCGAAGCCGATAAACGCTTGTAAAAATTGGACTTATGAAGAAGATTGCCGCATACACGATTGCCGTACTCCTCCTGGCCGCCTGCTCCACTACGAAGCACCTGCCCGAAGGAGAAGTACTCTACACGGGGCAGAAAGCGATGATCGTGCATAATCCCACCCCGACCCAGGTGGGCGAGACCGCCATCGAGGAAGTGGAAGCCGCTCTGGCTGCCGCTCCCAACAATTCTCTCTTGGGCAGTTCCACGATACGCACCCCCTTCCCCTTCGGTTTGTGGCTCTATAACGGCTTCCAGAAATATGAGAAAGGATTGGGCAAATGGATATTCAACCGCTTTGCCGCCGACCCCGTGCTGATGTCTTCCGTCAACCCCGACATCCGCCTCAAAGCCGCTTCCAACCTGCTGCGCGATTACGGCTACTTCAATGGAGTGGTCAGCTATGAGACGTTCACCGACCCCAAAGACTCGCTCAAGAGCAAGATACAATATACGGTGGACATGGGCAACCCCTACGTAATAGACACCGTGACCTATCGCGGCTTCAGTTCCCGTACCCGGCGCATCATGGAGCTGGGACGGCGCCGCTCACTCATCAGCCCCGGCGAACAGTTCAACGTGCTCGACCTCGATGGGGAACGTACCCGCATCAGCACCCTGCTGCGTAATGTGGGTTGCTATTACTTCCGGCCGGATTACCTGACCTACCAGGCCGATACCACGCTGGTGCCGGGAGGACACGTCAGCATGCGCATGATGCCCGTGCCGGGTATGCCGCCCGTGGCCGAGAAGCCTTTCTACTTAGGCCGAAAGACCTTCGAGATTTTGGGCAAGAAGGGCGAGGCACCCAACGACAGCGTGGACTACAAGGGCCTGCGTATCTACTTCCACGACAAGCTGCGCGTGCGCCCCAACATGCTCTACCGCTGGACGGACTACAAAAGCTTCCGCCTCAAGCGCCAAGTGCAGGATAGTGCCGGCATCAGCCGCCAGCGCTCCGCCGAGAACCTCTATAGCCTCTACAGGCAGGCACGTGTGCAGGAACGCCTGGGCAATGTGGGCATCTTCCGTCTGATGGAAATGCAATTCACGCCCCGCGATACCGCCTTCGTATCCGATACGCTCGACCTGAACATCCGTTTGGCATTGGATAAGCCCTACGATGTCGAACTGGATTTCAATGTCAAGATGAAAAGTAATAACCAGGTAGGTCCCGGCGCGTCGTTTACGTTGACGAAAAACAACGTTTTCGGAGGCGGAGAAAGCTGGAATGTGGAGCTGACCGGGTCGTATGAATGGCAGACGGGGGCCGCGCACTCGTCATTGATGAATAGCTATGAATACGGCATCTCCACGTCGCTCGTCTTCCCCCGTGTGGTTTTCCCCCGCATGGGCGACCGCGAATACGACTTCCCCGCCACGACCACCTTCCGCCTCTATGCCGACCAGATGAACCGAGCCAAGTACTATAAGCTCCTCGCCTTCGGCGGCAATGCCACCTACAACTTCCAGCCGAAGCCCACCGGCAAGCACAGCCTGACGCCCTTCTGCCTGACCTTCAACGTGCTGCGCGACCCTACACAGGCCTTTCTCGACTTGCAGGCAGAGAACCCAGCCCTCTATGTCAGCCTGCGCGACCAGTTCATCCCGGCCATGGAATACACCTATACCTACGACAACCTGTCCCGGCGGAAAAACCGCCCCGGCAGCCATTGGTGGCAGACTACCCTGACCTCGGCAGGCAACTTGACTTCGTGCATCTACCGACTGGCGGGAGAACCTTTCGACAAGCGGGAGAAGCAGCTCTTGGGCGTCCCCTTCGCCCAGTTCGCCAAGCTCAATAGCGAGTTCCGCTATAACTACCGCATCGACCGGAGCCAATCGCTGGCGGCGCGTGTGGCAGCAGGCTGCGTCTGGTCTTACGGCAATATGCTCTCCGCTCCCTATACCGAGCAGTTCTATATCGGCGGGGCCAACAGTGTCCGTGCCTTCGCCGCCCGCAGCATAGGCCCCGGTGGCTATACTCCTGCCAATGCCGAGGCCGACAAGTACGGCTTCATCAACCATGTGGGCGACATCCGCTTGGAGGCCAACATCGAATACCGCTTCCATCTCCTTGCCGACCTTCACGGTGCCGTATTCCTCGATGCGGGCAACGTTTGGCTGCTTCGCTCCGATGCGGGCCGTCCCGACGGCGCCTTCACGCTGAAGAAATTCCCCGAACAAATCGCACTGGGCACGGGTTTCGGCCTGCGTTATGACTTGGACTTCCTCGTCTTCCGCCTCGACTGCGGCGTCGGCCTTCACGACCCGTCGAAACTTTATCGTGACCGATATTACAACATCGGCAAGTTCAAGGACGGCCTGGCCCTGCATTTCGCCATCGGCTACCCGTTTTAGAAGAATTTTGTACGATATTGCCAAAGAATGTGTCATTTTATTCCTCTTCCTGCCATTTATTTCTTACATTTGTTGCACGAAAATAAGAGGAGGCCCGGCAATAGAAAGAAGCGAGCTTATTTTGTATTGCTTCCGCCTTTCTCTATTTTTGTCGGGTGAAACGTAAGAACACATTAACCTTTAAATAATTAATTGATTATGAAACCTACTCTTTTCTTATTGGCAGCCGGCATGGGCAGCCGCTACGGAGGATTGAAACAGCTGGACGGGCTGGGCCCCAACGGCGAAACCATCATGGACTACTCCATTTATGACGCCATCAAGGCCGGATTTGGCAAGCTCGTCTTTGTTATCCGTAAGGACTTTGAACAAGACTTCCGCGAAAAAATCCTCTCCAAGTATGAGGGACACATCCCCTGCGAACTCGTATTCCAATCGCTCGACGCCCTGCCCGAAGGCTTCACCTGTCCCGAAGGCCGCACGAAACCCTGGGGAACGAACCACGCCGTTATGATGGGCGAGAAAGCCATCAAGGAACCGTTTGCCGTTATCAACTGCGACGACTTCTACGGCAGCGACACTTTCCGGGTGATGGGCAAGTTCCTGGCCGCCCTGCCCGAAGGTTCGAAGAACGTCTATTCGATGGTGGGCTTCCGTGTAGGCAACACGCTGAGCGAGAGCGGCACCGTATCGCGCGGCATCTGCACTACCAACGAGAATCGCCTGCTGACCTCTGTCGTAGAGCGTACCAAGATTCAACGAATTGATGGGGAAGTGAAGTACATCGACGACAACGGAGAATGGACGGCTACGGCCGACACTACTCCTGTCAGCATGAACTTCTGGGGCTTCACTCCCGACTACTTCGCCTACAGCAAGGAGTTCTTCAAGGCCTTCCTTTCCGACCCGAAGAACATGGAGAACCTGAAGAGCGAATTCTTCATCCCGCTGGTAGTGGACAAGCTCATCAACAATGGCACGGCTACGGTCGAAGTGCTCGACACTACCAGCAAGTGGTTCGGCGTCACCTATCCTGAAGACCGCCCGGATACGGTGGCCAAGATCAAAGCACTGGTCGATGCCGGCGAATATCCCAATAAGTTGTTCTAAACAGACAAGGTAGCGATACCTCTCTATAAGATAGCTGCACGGTTGCTGATATGCAACCGTGTTTTTTTGTCCGTATTATGACGTGACATGTTGACACGATACTTTATGGCCCTCTGACGCAGTGCTTTCTCAGGGTGTCATGCAGTGCTTCGTTAGGGTGCCATGCAGTGCTTCGTCAGGATGTCATACAGTGCTTCGTTAAGGGGCCATGCAGTGCTTCGTCAGAAAGCCCTGCCCTGTAACGGATATGTACCCTAAACTATGTTCTTTTAACTCTTCAAAAAGATAGAGAATGGTCGATAAATGATATTTAGCACCGGATAAGTGTCCATTATTCATTGTTAATCACTACCTTTGCGTGCTCAAATGAAAATGACATTGAAACAATTATGATATCTGTAGAAGGACTGAAAGTGGAATTCAATGCCACGCCTCTGTTCGAAGACGTGTCCTACGTCATCAATAAAAAAGACCGCATCGCTCTGGTGGGCAAGAACGGCGCGGGCAAATCGACCATGCTGAAAATACTGGCCGGATTGCAGCACCCTACGGCTGGCATGGTATCCATTCCCCGCGAATGCACCATCGGTTACCTGCCGCAGGTAATGGAGCTGAACGATGAGCGGACGGTGATGCAGGAGGCTGAGCTGGCTTTCAGACACATCTTCGAGATGCAGGCCGACATCAAACGCATGAACCAGGAACTGGCCGACCGCACCGACTACGAAAGCGCGGACTACCAGAAACTTATCGATCGTTTCACGCACGAAAACGACCGCTTTCTGATGATGGGCGGCACGAACTATCAGGCGGAAATAGAACGTACACTTCAGGGCTTAGGCTTCAGCCGTGCGGACTTCGACCGCCCCACAAGTGAGTTCTCTGGCGGATGGCGTATGCGCATCGAGTTGGCGAAACTTCTGCTCCGCTGCCCCGACGTGCTCCTGCTGGACGAACCCACCAATCACTTGGACATCGAGTCCATCCAGTGGCTGGAGAACTTCCTCGCCACGAGGGCCAATGCCGTAGTGCTCGTCAGCCACGACCGCGCTTTTTTGAACAACGTCACGACCCGCACCATCGAAATCTCCTGCGGACGCATCTACGACTACAAAGTGAAGTACGACGAGTTTGTTGTCCTGCGCAAGGAGCGCCGCGAGCAACAGCTCCGCGCCTACGAGAACCAGCAGAAGCAGATAGAGGACACCGAAGCCTTCATCGAGCGCTTCCGCTACAAGGCCACCAAGGCCGTACAGGTGCAGAGCCGCATCAAGCAGTTGGAGAAAATAGAACGCATTGAGGTGGATGAGGAAGACAATTCCGCCCTGCGCCTGAAGTTTGTCTGCTCCAGCCGGAGTGGAAACTACCCCGTCATCTGCGAAGACGTCCGTAAGGCCTACGGCGAACATGTGGTCTTTCACGACGTCAACTTCACCATCAACCGGGGCGAAAAGGTAGCTTTTGTAGGCAAGAACGGCGAAGGCAAGTCTACGCTGGTGAAATGTATCATGGGAGAAATAACCGACTATACGGGCAAACTCACGCTGGGGCATAACGTGCAGATAGGTTACTTTGCACAAAACCAGGCCCAGCTGTTGGACGGCGAATTGACGGTGTATGACACTATTGACCGTGTGGCTGTGGGTGACATCCGCTTGAAGATACGCGACATCCTGGGGGCTTTCATGTTCGGCGGTGAAGCCTCGGACAAGAAGGTAAAGGTACTCAGTGGCGGCGAGCGCACCCGCTTGGCGATGATTAAACTATTGCTTGAGCCGGTGAACTTCCTCATCCTCGACGAACCGACCAACCATTTGGACATGCGGTCCAAGGATGTGCTGAAGGAAGCCATCCGCGACTTCGACGGAACAGTGATTATTGTAAGCCATGACCGTGATTTTCTTGACGGGCTTGCGACTAAAGTCTATGAGTTTGGCGGCGGAATGGTGAAAGAACACTTGGGCGGCATCTACGATTTCCTGCAGAAGAAGCGGATAGAAAACCTGAACGAATTGCAGAAGACACCCTCCCTGTCGGAGTCGCCTACGGGGGCAAAGAAGCCGTCGGCAGCAGAAGCGTCTCAGGTCTCGTCGGGTCGCCTGTCCTACGAAGAGCAGAAGGAACTGAACAAGCGTCTGAAGAAATTGGAGCGCCGTGTGGCCGATTGTGAAGCCGAAATCGAACAGATAGAATCCGCCATCGCCATCCTTGAAGAGAAAATGGCTACGCCCGAAGGCGCTTCGGACATGTCGATCTACGAACAGCATCGGAAACTGAAGCAGCAGCTCGATCGCGTGATGGAAGAGTGGGACGTCGCTTCGACCGAACTGAAGGAAACCCGGAAATAGGTATTGAGAATATAAACTTTTAAACAATAGTAATTATGAATTTGAAGTATTATTTCCCCGTTGCAGCTCTTTGCCTGGCATTGGCATCCTGCAACACCGGCAAGCAGCAGACGGCCCTGACCGCAGGCATCGACCTTGCCAACTTGGACACGACTAATCTGTTGGGTACGGACTTTTACCGCTATGCCTGTGGCGGTTGGATCAAGAACAATCCACTGACCGACGAGTATTCCCAGTATGGCTCGTTCACCGCTTTGAGCGAAAACAACCGCAAACAAATTCAAGGCCTTATCGAGGAACTGGCCACTACGCAACACGAGGCCGGCTCTGTCGCACAGAAGGTGGGCGATATGTATAAGATTGCTATGGACAGCGTCAAG
Source organism: uncultured Bacteroides sp. (assembly GCF_947632445.1). Taxonomy (GTDB): domain Bacteria; phylum Bacteroidota; class Bacteroidia; order Bacteroidales; family Bacteroidaceae; genus Bacteroides. The sequence continues at coordinate 11,143 of NZ_CANRPM010000037.1, forward strand.
CTGAACCGGGAAGGTGTGGCCCCCATTAAAGCCGAACTCGACCGGATTGCTGCCCTGAAAGACAAGAAAGAACTCTATCAGTTGCTGGCCGAGATGTATAAAAAAGGCATCCCTGCCTACTTGGCCGTCTATGTGGCTGCCGACGAGATGAACAGCGACATGAACGCCGTACAGATGGCCCAATACGGCCTGAGCATGGGCGACCGCGACTATTACCTGCTCGACGATGAGGCTACCGTGAAGATTCGCGAGGCCTTTAAGGAGCATGTCACGAAGATGTATCAGTTGGCCGGCTTCGACGCCGCTGCTGCCGAGCAAGGCATGAAGACCGTCATGGACGTGGAAACCCGTCTGGCTAAGGCTTTCCGTTCGCGTGTAGAGTTGCGCGACCCTCATGCCAACTACAACAAGATGACGATGGCCGACATCAAGAAACAATACGCCACCTTCGACTGGGACGCCTATCTGAAAGGAATCGACCTGAATGACGTGAACGAAATCATTGTCGGCCAGCCTGCTTCAATCGAGACTTCGGTCAAGATTATCGACACCCTGCCTCTCGACCAGCAGAAGCTTTATCTGCAATGGAAGTTGATTAACGCTGCCGCCAGCTACCTGAACGACGCCATGAAGGAGCAGGACTTCAACTTCTATAGCCGCACGATGTTGGGCACACAAGAGATGCAACCCCGCTGGAAGACAGCCGTAGGTGTGGTAAGCTCCATGTTAGGCGAGGCTGTAGGCCAGATGTATGTAGAGAAATACTTCCCTGCCGCCGCCAAGGAACGTATGGTAGGCCTCGTGAAGAACCTTCAGACGGCCTTGGGCGAACGCATTCAGGCCCTCGAATGGATGAGCGACTCTACGAAAGTAATGGCTTTGGAGAAGCTGTCTACCTTCCACGTAAAGATAGGCTATCCTGACAAATGGAAAGACTATAGCACCCTGGAAATCAAGGACGACTCCTATTGGGCAAACATCGAACGTGCCAACTTGTGGGAACATGCCGAAATGGTGGGCAAGGCCGGCAAGCCTGTCGACAAGGACGAATGGCTGATGACGCCTCAAACGGTGAACGCTTACTACAATCCGACGACCAATGAAATCTGCTTCCCTGCTGCCATTCTGCAGCCTCCTTTCTTCGATATGAATGCGGACGACGCCTTCAACTACGGAGCCATCGGCGTGGTAATCGGCCATGAAATGACTCACGGATTCGACGACCAGGGCCGCCAGTACGACAAGGACGGAAACCTGAAAGACTGGTGGACGGAAGAAGACGCCAAGAAGTTCGAAGAGCGTGCCAACGTGATGGTAGCTTTCTTTGACAGCATCGAAGTGGCTCCTGGCGTACATGCCAACGGCAAGATGACGCTGGGCGAGAACATTGCCGACCATGGCGGCTTGCAAGTTTCCTTCCAGGCCTTCAAGAACGCCACGACTGATGCCCCGCTTGAAGTGAAAGACGGCTTTACACCCGAACAGCGTTTCTTCCTGGCTTACGCAGGCGTATGGGCCAACAACATCCGCCCCGAAGCCGTACTTCAGCGGACTAAGACTGATGTACACTCGCTGGGCGAATGGCGTGTGAACGGCGCCCTGCCTCACATCGCCGCCTGGTATGATGCTTTCGGCATCACCGACAAGGATCCGATGTTCGTCCCCGCCGCCGAACGCGTGTCTATCTGGTAAAATATCCTTTATTGCCGAATCGCATGGCGTATCGGCGAGAATACTTTTTGAAATGCCTGCCCTCCCCTTTGTGGAAGGGCGGGCATTTTTTTGTCGGATGGAAAAGCATCGTTTTCCGAGGCGGAAAGCACCGTTTCTCCAAGAGGAAAATACCGCTTTCCCGACAAGAGAGGGCAAAGCGGAAAAAGACATAAGTTTCTCATTCTTTTCTTTTAATTAGAATAAATTTCTTGCCAAAGTGTATATAGGTAAACCAACAAAATTCGTAACTTTGCAAGGTTATTATATATACGCATAAAAACCATATAGTCATGACGGAAACAAAGAGAATAAAAACAGCATTGGTATCCGTTTACCATAAAGACGGTTTGGATGAAATCATCACCAAACTGCACGAGGAAGGGGTGGAATTCCTCTCGACAGGCGGCACGCGCCAGTTCATTGAAGGACTGGGCTATCCCTGCCGTGCAGTGGAAGAACTGACCACCTATCCGTCCATCCTGGGTGGCCGCGTGAAGACGCTCCATCCGAAAGTGTTCGGAGGCATCCTGTGCCGCCGCGACGTAGAGCAGGATCGGCAACAAATCGAAAAATATGAAATCCCCGAAATAGACCTTGTTATCGTAGACCTCTATCCGTTTGAGGCAACCGTAGCCGGCGGAGCACCCGAAGCAGACATCATCGAGAAAATCGACATAGGCGGCATCTCGCTCATCCGTGCCGCCGCCAAGAATTACAAGGACGTGGTCATCGTAGCTTCGCAGGCGCAGTACCAGCCCCTGCGCGACATGCTGATGGAACATGGAGCCGCTACTTCGATTGAAGAGCGCCGCTGGTTTGCCAAAGAAGCTTTCGCCGTTTCATCGCACTACGACTCGGCCATTTTCAACTATTTCGACGATGGAGAAGGAAGCGCTTTCCGCTACTCGGCCAACAATCAGAAGACCCTGCGCTACGGCGAGAACCCCCATCAGAAAGGATATTTCTACGGCAATCTGGACGAAATGTTCGATCAAATTCACGGCAAGGATATTTCTTACAACAACCTGCTGGACATCAATGCGGCCGTAGACCTCATCAATGAATTTGGCAACGACACGACGTTCGCCATCCTGAAGCACAACAATGCCTGTGGTTTGGCTACCCGCCCCACAGCGATCGAGGCTTGGAAGGATGCCCTGGCGGGCGACCCCGTGTCAGCTTTCGGCGGTGTGCTCATCACGAATGCCGTCATCGACAAGGCTGCTGCCGAGGAAATCACGAAAATATTCTTCGAAGTCATCATCGCTCCCGATTATGATGTGGATGCCCTTGAAATCCTGGGACAGAAGAAGAACCGCATCATCCTGGCCCGCAAGCAGGGTACGCTGCCCGCGAAGCAGTTCCGTTCATTGCTGAACGGCGTGCTGGTACAGGAGCGCGACCTCATGGTAGAGACACCCGAAGACCTGAAGGTGGTGACCGTTAAGGCTCCTACTGCACAGGAGATAGACGATATGCTCTTCGCCAACAAGATTGTGAAGAACTCCAAATCGAACGCCATCGTATTGGCCAAGGGACACCAGCTGCTGGCCAGCGGGGTGGGTCAGACGAGCCGTGTGGATGCCCTGAAGCATGCTATCGAAAAGGCTAAGGGCTTCGGTTTCGATTTGCACGGAGCCGTAATGGCCAGCGACGCTTTCTTCCCCTTCCCCGATTGTGTGGAGATTGCGGGCAACGAAGGCATCACCGCCATCATCCAGCCGGGTGGAAGTATCAAGGATCAGCTGAGCTTTGACTACTGTAACGAGCACGGCATCGCCATGGTGACAACAGGTTTCCGTCATTTTAAACACTAAAAATAATGGGAAATTGATAGTTGAGATTGAAGAACGAGACTTCACTCTTGATTATCCATTTTCAATCTATAATTCTAATTTTTAATTCTCAATTAACAATAGACGAATGGGATTATTCTCTTTTACCCAAGAAATAGCCATGGACCTGGGAACGGCCAATACCATCATTACTTCCAACGGTAAGATTGTGGTGGACGAACCTTCGGTTGTGGCCCTTGACCGCCGCACGGATAAGATGATTGCCGTAGGCGAGAAAGCCAAGCTCATGCACGAGAAGACGCATGAGAACATCCGCACCATCCGCCCTCTGCGCGATGGCGTCATCGCCGACTTCTATGCCTGCGAACAGATGATACGTGGTCTTATCAAGATGGTGAACACGCGCCACCGCCTCTTTTCGCCTTCGCTCCGCATGGTTATCGGTGTGCCTTCGGGCAGTACGGAGGTGGAACTTCGTGCCGTGCGCGACTCGGCCGAGCATGCCGGTGGGCGTGACGTTTACCTTATCTTCGAGCCTATGGCCGCCGCTATCGGCATCGGCATTGATGTGGAAGCGCCCGAAGGCAACATGATTGTGGATATAGGGGGCGGTTCGACCGAAATTGCCGTCATCTCGTTGGGAGGTATCGTGTCGAACAACTCCATCCGCATCGCGGGTGATGACCTCACGGCCGACATTCAGGAGTACATGAGCCGCCAGCACAGCGTGAAGGTCAGCGAGCGTATGGCCGAGCGTATCAAGATACATGTGGGAGCCGCCCTGACCGATCTTGGCGACGATGCCCCCGAAGACTATATCGTACACGGTCCGAACCGCATCACGGCCCTGCCTATGGAGGTGCCCGTGTGCTATCAGGAGGTGGCCCACTGCCTTGAAAAATCCATCTCGAAGATCGAGACGGCCATTCTCAGCGCGTTGGAAAATACGCCGCCTGAGTTGTATGCCGACATCGTACACAACGGGATTTACCTGGCCGGTGGAGGCGCCTTGCTTCGCGGACTCGACAAACGTCTGACGGAGAAGATCAATATCCCCTTCCACATCTCCGAGGATCCCTTGCACGCTGTTGCCAAGGGTACGGGCATTGCCCTGAAGAATGTAGACCGTTTCTCGTTCCTGATGCGATAAGTAATCAGCGGTTGGTGGTAAGCGGTTAGCGGTGAGTAGCCCATCTGAATGGGGAGATACTAACCACTTGCCACTAACCGTTCATCATTAACCGCTAACCGTTATAAGACGTGCGTGATCTTCTTAACTTCCTGTTAAAGTACAATCACTGGCTCCTCTTCTTGCTACTTGAGGCAGTCAGCTTATTTTTGCTGTGCAACACGGGAGCATACCAGCACAGCGTAGCCCTTTCGTCCGCCAACGTGATAGCAGGAAAGGTTTACGAAATAACGGGAAACATCACGTCCTATTTCCATTTGAAGGATGCCAACGAAGACTTGCTCGACCGCAATATGTGGCTGGAGCAACGGGTTTTACAACTTGAAAGCGCTTTATCTGGATACGTAGGCGACTCCGCCATTCGCCAGACGTTGGAACGCTTCATGCCGGCAAATGCGGAAATCGAACAAAGCTTTAAGGCTCATGTGATAAAAAACAGTTTGAACCGGACAGACAACTATATAACTCTCGACCAAGGAAGTGCAGCCGGTGTCAAACCTGACATGGCCGTAGTAAGTGCAACCGGTGTAGTAGGAATTGTCTATCGCACTTCTTCGAGCTATTCTTTGGTACTCCCTCTGCTCAATAGCAAGTCCAGTATCAGTTGCAAAATACAGGGAAGCGACTATTTCGGCTATCTGAAATGGGAAAGGAACGATCCTCGCTATGCCTATTTGAAAGACTTGCCGAGACATGCAGAGTTCAATTTAGGCGATACAGTTGTCACCAGCGGATTTTCATCCGTCTTTCCGCAAGGGCTTATGGTGGGAGTTGTCGATGACATGGCCGACTCAAACGATGGGTTGTCCTACCTGCTCAGAATCAAACTTGCAACGGACTTCGGCAAACTGAGTTCTGTCCGTATCCTTGCCAGACGCGGGCAAGAAGAACAAAAAGCGTTGGAACAAGAACAATAGTCCTAAATTCAGAAATAAAAGAAATGACAATAACCTATCTACATAAAGCAGGATGGCTTGTCGCACTGGTTTTGTTGCAGGCATTGATATTGAATAACCTCCACATCGGTGATTATGCCACCCCTTTTCTATACATCTGCCTTCTGCTGAAATTTGAGACGGACGTACCGACAAACAGGTTGATGTTATGGGCTTTTGTATTGGGATTGCTGGTCGATATTTTCTCTGATACCCCCGGTTTGAATGCCGCAGCAACGGTACTTCTCGCTTTCGTCCGCCCTACACTGCTGAGACTTTTTGTTCCCCGTGATTTCCAAGAGACATTTATCCCTGCCATCCATACCATGGGAATAAACGTCTTCCTGAAATATGCGGCCACGGCCGTATTTCTTCACCATGCTGTGTTGCTCTCACTTGAGGCATTCTCCTTCGCCCACCTGCCGGAGTTGTTGCTGCGTATCATTTCCAGCACCCTCTTTACTCTGCTTTGCGTACTGGCTTTGGAAATGCTCATCCAAAAAGAAAAATGATGAAACGAACTGAAAAATAACAGACTGATGGCGAAAGATTATACATTTGAGAAGCGGAAATACATCCTCGGGGCAATCGTCGTTTGCGTCGTCCTGATATATATCCTCCGACTGGCAGGCCTTCAGATCTTCTCGGACAAGTATAAGCGCTACGCCGACAGCAATGCTTTCCTTAATAAAATACAATATCCCTCACGTGGAGCCATTTACGACCGAAACGGTAAACTGCTCGTTTTTAATCAACCGGCCTATGACATCACATTCATCCCACGTGAAGTGACACAACTCGACACACTCGACTTCTGCCGCTCGCTGGGAATTACCCGTGAACAGTTTCTGCAACGCATGGCAGAAGTCCGCAACTTTCGGAAAAATCCAGGCTACTCCAAATACACCCCGCAAGTATTTATGACGCAACTTTCGGCCGAAGAATGCGGCGTTTTCCAGGAAAAACTCTATAAGTTTCCCGGTTTCTCCATCCAGCGACGCACCACCCGCCAGTATTCCTACAATTCGGCAAGTCACGTCTTGGGCGACATTGGTGAGGTATCCATGCGCGATATTGAAAAGGATGATTATTACATCCGGGGAGATTACATCGGCAAACAAGGAGTAGAACGTTCCTACGAGAAATACCTTCGTGGCGAAAAAGGGGTAGAAGTCCTGTTGCGTGATGCACACGGCCGCATACAAGGACATTATATGGACGGCCAACTGGACCGCCCGTCGATACCCGGCAAGAACTTGAAACTGGGTATCGACATCGACCTTCAAATGTTGGGTGAACGCCTGATGCAAAACAAAATAGGCTCCATTGTAGCTATTGAACCTAAAACCGGTGAAATTCTCTGCATGGTGTCTTCTCCCAGCTTCGATCCATATATGTTGATTGGCCGGCAACGTGGAAAGAACCATCAACTTCTGGAGAAAAACCGTCAAAGGCCCTTGCTGAACCGCGCCATTATGGGTACCTATCCTCCTGGATCGACTTTCAAAACGACACAAGGCCTGATCTTTTTGGAAGAAGGCATTATTCAGGAAGACACTCCTTTCCCATGCTCACATGGTTTTGTCCACCGTGGTCTGCGAGTTGGATGTCACGGACATGCAGCTCCCCTCCCGCTTATACCGGCCATTGCCACTTCCTGTAACTCCTATTTTTGTTGGGGATTATACAAAATGATTGGTGACAAGAAATACAGCTCTCCGCAGGAAGCACTTACTGTATGGAAAGACGACATGGTGTCACAAGGATTCGGCTACAAGCTGGGAGTTGACCTACCCGGAGAGTTACGTGGCTTCATTCCCAATTCACAATACTATGACCGCATCTACCGTGGTTCTTGGAACGGACTGACAATTATCAGTATTGCCATCGGCCAAGGAGAAATTCTGGCCACTCCATTGCAGATTGCCAATTTGGGAGCGACGATTGCCAACCGTGGGTACTTTATCACTCCACATGTAGCAAAAGAAATACAGGACAATCCGCTGGACAGCCTTTATCAGGCAGTACGCACTCCGACAATCCGAAAAGAATATTATGAGGACATCGTGAAAGGTATGCGGGCAGCCGTTACGGGAAGTACTGGCAGCGGAACATGCCAGTTGATAGGCGCATTGCTTCCCGAAGTAGAAGCCTGCGGAAAGACCGGTACGGCACAGAATCCGCATGGCAAAGACCATTCCGTCTTTATGGGTTTTGCTCCGATGAACGATCCCAAGATAGCTATTGTCGTCTATGTAGAAAACGGAGGCTGGGGAGCAACATACGGTGTACCTATCGGTGCATTAATGATGGATCAATATCTGCATGGCAAACTTTCGCCACAGAACGAGATACTGGCCGAAGATTTCAGTAATCGAGTAATTATTTATGGCAACGAGGAGAGATAGTATTTGGAAATCGCTTGACTGGATGACGGTTGTCATCTATCTGCTACTGGTCATTGGGGGTTGGTTCAGTGTCTGCGGTGCAAGTTTTGATTATGCAGACCGCGATTTTCTGGACTTTTCCACACGCGCAGGCAAACAGCTCGTATGGATTATCTGCTCTTTCGGTTTAGGCTTTGTATTATTGATGCTGAACGATATGTTCTATGATACTTTTGCCTATATCATATACGCGGGCATGCTGGTATTATTATTAGTCACTATCTTTATAGCACCAGACACAAAAGGATCACGTTCATGGCTTATATTGGGACCGGTAAGTTTGCAGCCAGCCGAATTTGCCAAATTCGCCACGGCATTGGCTTTAGCCAAGTTTATGGGTGCTTATGGCTTTGTCCTCCAAAACTGGCGCAGTGTGCTGACTATTGCCTTCCTGATAGCCTGCCCCATGCTACTCATTGTAGGACAGCGTGAAACGGGGTCAGCCTTGGTCTATCTATCTTTCTTCCTGATGCTTTACCGTGAAGGAATGCCGGGCGCGGTTCTGTTTTCTGGAGTATGTGCCGTAGTTTACTTCGTTGTGGGTATCCGCTATGCCGAAGTCACGATGCTCCATGATTCCACGTCCGTAGGCGAGTTTGCCGTGTTGTGCCTCATCCTGATTTCCGCCCCTATCCTGCTTCAGGCTTATCAGCGGAACCACACTATAGTCTGGCGGATGACGATCACATGTATAGCCGTTGTAATCTTAGCCTGTGCCATATCCGGCTGGCTATGGACATTCAACGTGGTCTATGTGCTTTGGGGGCTTTGCGCATGTACCGCAGGATGGCTGGCCTTTTTTGCCTTGCGCGAACGACGGAAGATTTATGTACTTGTCTCGGCATTCATGATCGCCTCAGTAGGCTTCTTGTACTCGTGCGATTATGTTTTCAATCAAGTTTTGGAGCCTCATCAACAAATCCGCATCAAAGTAGCACTTGGCTTGGAAGAAGATCTGGCCGTTGCAGGCTATAATGTCAACCAGTCTAAAATCGCTATCGGATCAGGTGGTCTTTGGGGCAAAGGTTTCCAGAATGGAACACAAACAAAACTGAAATACGTACCCGAACAGGACACTGACTTTATTTTCTGTACAGTCGGAGAAGAAGAAGGATTCGTAGGTTCAGTAGCTGTATTGTTACTCTACATGTGTCTGATCCTGCGTCTAATCCATTTGTCTGAACGCCAGCCTACTGTATCAGGACGTGTCTATGGATATTCCGTGTTGGGTATCTTCTTCTTCCACCTGTTTATCAACATAGGCATGGTGCTTGGCCTCACCCCTGTCATCGGTATCCCCCTCCCGTTTTTCAGTTACGGAGGCTCTTCTTTATGGGGATTTACTATTCTGTTGTTCGTATTCCTGCGGATTGATGCGGGACGTGGGAAGAGGATGAGATAACCAGCCACACCCCTATATCGCTCACTCCTTGCAGAAGTGAGTCCTGCATGGCAGGCAACAGAACAAAGCGGCAAGTGGCAGGTGTATCCAGCCGAAGCGTCGTAACGTAGGATGCATTATGATAAAGATTGGTAAAGCCTTCTCCTGTCCATCGGCCTTCGCTATCGGCCAGCATCAATCGTAAAGTGTCTGTACGGACAAGAGAATCCGCCGGAGAAGATAACATACTGGTCAATGACAGAGCCAAATTGCGGTAAGGATAATTATTGCCATGACGCACATCCACATAGACATCTAAGTCCCTGTCAGGAACCATAACGGTAGTTGTAAAGGACAGGGTGTCGTTTTTTCTCCACCCTCTGCCCTCTACAGCCTCATAATGACTATACACAATGTTTTCTCCACAAGCCGCCAATAGGATTACGGCTGTCATTGCCGTCAAAAGCCGCTGTATCACATCAACTTTGCGCATTACCGCTTTCTTTTTCTTCCCGCTTGCCATTATTCTTATCCATCGGCCTGATGTCTTTTTTCGACTTGTTGCGGCGGTTTTTCGAGCGGGAAAGTTCGGCGGATTTTTCTGCTGAAGCCTCTTTATTCTCTTCCTTGGCTTCTACCGAAGCCTGTGCGATTCCATCCTGCTTTGTTTCTGGGGCCTGTGCATCACCGCCTCCTTTATTTTTCTTCTTTTTCTTCTTACCTGCTCCATTTCCGCCACCTTTTCCTTTGCGCTTGCGGTCAAAGCGGGTCACACTTTCCTGTTCCAATAAGTCAGCCGAAACCTGCTTCTGTTCATTATCTGTTTCTGCTAAAGTATCAGGTGTCACTCCCTTACGATTCATATTGATAACCTCAAAAGCACGGAGGGCCGGAATGGTAACCAAGTTAGCAGGAATAGACTTATCGCTCGAATAGGTCACCTGCCCCGTCAGAATATCTGCCTTAAAATAGAACCATTCGGCATCTTTGGTACGAAGCGTTACCTCCTTGCTGGGCAATCGTTTTTGAGCTTCGACATAGACATCTACTTCATAGTTGAGACAACATTTCAGTTTGGCACATTGTCCGGCCAGCTTCTGTGGATTGGGCGTAATGTCCTGATAACGTGCGGATCCGGTAGAAACAGATACAAAACTGGTCATCCACGTAGCACAACACAGCTCTCTGCCGCAAGGCCCGATACCCCCAATACGTCCGGCCTCCTGACGGGCTCCAATCTGTTTCATATCAATGCGTACTCTGAAGGCCTCGGCCAGCACTTTAATGAGTTGGCGGAAGTCCACACGTCCTTCGGCAATGTAATAGAAAATGGCCTTATTGCCGTCGCCCTGATACTCCACGTCGCCGATTTTCATGTCTAACCCCAAACTAAGTGCTATTTGCCGGGCACGTATCATGGTAGGATGTTCGCGTGCCTTAGCCTCGGCATACTTCTCCATATCATTTGTTTTAGCCTTACGATAGACACGACGGATATCGGCTTCGTTACGCACTCCCGTTTTCTTCATTTGCAAGGGTACAAGGCGGCCGGTCAAGGTCACGACGCCGATGTCATGACCGGGTGTAGCCTCAACCGCCACAATATCCCCTTTCGCCAATTCCAAGTGGTTGGAGTTGCGGAAATAGCCTTTCCGCGTATTCTTGAACTGTACTTCGACATACTCCGACTCGTTCTCATTGCCGGGAATGTCTGCCAGCCAGTCATAAGTATTCAGTTGTCTGTCCTGTCGTCCACAGCTACGGAGGCAAAGCCGTCCGCTTCCGTTATGTAGTATAAAATCGGTCATAATGTATTGTTTTCAATTCTCAATTTTCTATTTTCAATTTAATCAGCACCGTCATATTCAGTATCAGGTCGAAGAATACCATCCGCGGATTTACGTTCTGCTGGATATGTTCCTGAGCCTTGCTGAGCAGGTCGGTCAAACCAACGATATTCCGCTCGTTGACGAAGGGGGCAAAACGCGTGGCAAATTGTTGTTCGTCAGGCCCCATATAGTTCATTTCCCTTTGGTGGAAGTTTGCGATAAAATTCTCACGCACCATCTGTTGGGCATATTCCAGAAACATCTTCTGTCGCTCACGCCCCAGAACAGCCACTTGCTCACTCCAAGCCTTCATACCGCGTATGTCGCGTTGCCAGGCCAAACGCATCAGTCGGGTAAAAAAATCGAAGCACAAAGCCTGCTCTCCGCTCTGTCCCATCATTTCCAACACCTTCAGAAAACTTCCGTCCGCCCTGTGGGCCATTGATTGTGCCTGTTCTTCTGTCTGCCCGTATCGGGTTGTCAACACACAGGCCATATCCTCTTCCTCAATGCGGGGCACGTAGATACGCTGCGTGCGGCTTACGATGGTGGGCAGTAAACGTTCGGGCTCTTCGCTCACCATCAGGAAGGCTGTCCGCTCAGGCGGTTCTTCCAGCAACTTCAACATCTTGTTGGCGCAAGCCTCGTTCATGCGCTCGGGCAGCCACACCACGACGACTCTCCATCCGCCTTGGCTTGACTTCAGACTCAGTTTGCGAAACGTCTGGTCGCTTTCGGTAGCATAAATCTGAGGTTGTGTATTTCCGGCGTCTATCAGTTCCATCCAGTGTCCCAGGTCGGTATAGGCGTTCTCTATGAGCATTTTCCGCCACAAAGGCAGATAGTCATCGCTTACCCGCTTGTTATTCGTGATCGGAAAAACAAAATGCACGTCGGGGTGAGTTAGTTTTTCCCACTGACGACACGAGACACACTGTCCGCAGGCTTCTCCGCCTTCAGGTTGCATGCAGCACAAGCGCCGTGCCAAAGCCAGTGCCAATGGCAGCTTGCCAGCTCCCCTCGGCCCCGTCAATAGTAACGCATGGGCTGTACGCCCTTGCTCTACCTCGGCTTTCAAGCGGCCAATCACTTCTTTCTGCCCTATGATGTCTCCAAACCCGAACATGCCATTCTCAATCTCCAATTCAAAAAATCTGTTTCGCCACTTCACGTATGCTGTCTTCAGCCGCCACGGAATAGAAGTGAAGACTCGGTACGCCATGAGCCATTAGCTCGCGGCACTGCGCCACACACCATTCGATGCCCACCTGCTTCACCTCTTCGTCGTTCTTGCAGCGCTCCACTTCCTCGGCCAGTTCCTGCGGGATGTCCACTTTGAATGTTTTGGGGATGATGCTCAGTTGGGCAGTTCGCTTTAAGGGCTTGATGCCTGGTATGATGGGCACCTTGATGCCGGCCTCGCGGGCACGCTTCACAAAGTCAAAGTAGCGGCTGTTGTCATAGAACAACTGCGTCACGGCATATTGTGCTCCGGCATCCACTTTCTGTTTCAGCCACATCAGGTCGCTTTCCAAGTTGGGAGCCTCTTCATGTTTCTCGGGATAGCAGGCTACGCCGTAGCTGAAGGGCGTTCGCGTCACGGTCATCGGACTTCCATCTTCGAAAATCCCCTGGTTGAAACGGTTGATTTGCTCTTCCAGCTCGATGGCATGTGAAAAGCCTCCTTCTTCGGGCACAAAGCACACCTCATGCTTCGCCTTGTCACCGCGAAGCACCAGCAAGTCGGTGATACCCAAAAACTGAAGATCCAGCAGGACGTACTCCGTATCCTCGCGTGTAAAACCACTGCACAACAGGTGGGGAACGGTAGTCAGTCCGTATTTGTTCTGTATGGCTGCCGCCACAGCTACCGTACCCGGTCTGCGTCTCAGACGTTTCCGCTGGTAGAGTCCGTTGCCCAGTTCCTGATAGACATACTCGCTCCGATGGGTGGTGATGTTGATGTATTTGGGATCGAACTCGCGCAGGAGGTCTATGGTGGCGTACAGCTTCTCAATGCCTGTTCCCTTCAAAGGCGGAAGCACCTCAAAGGAGAAGGCCGTATGCTGGTTGCTGTTTATCAAATCTACTACTTTCATTGGCTATGCCGTTTGTTTAGTTATTCTGCAACGCGCCCATAAGCGCATATTGGGACAAAAGTAAGAAAAAACTAACAAACAATAGGGCTTTTTCTTGATTTCTTTATTTCTTCAATGCCGCCTCATTCAAAATTTGACACCAACGATTTTTCCCTTCCATGACAATCTATGTCAACAATCGGAACATGGAGGTACAGACGCTATGCGGCCAAGTCGCCACAGGCCCACAAAGAAGCTACCGAGCTGCATATGGCTACAAAAACAATGAATGAAACATCCGTCACCCTAAGGCCTGTACAGAAGGGAAGAGGTGATTTGTTTAGATATCCATCTGTTACTGCGGTTTATTACAGGCATTCAATAGGAAAATAGGGAAGCGCCTTACTGATTTTCTATGCCACATAATGACATTCGCTTCCTCAAAGTTCGACATTAGTCGGGCGGGGCGTCCGGGACTTCCTTTAGCGTCTTTTATACCTTTCACCGGAAACAGGGGATGTGCCCCGGTGAAGTTTCACCGGAATAGTCTGATTGTAAGCGGGTTGCGGTGAAAGCAGGAAACAGGCCGTTCGGGGCATCGCACACAAATGTTCTACGGTACTCTCATTCTCTGTGAAAGAACTTTCACGCCTTCACCCCATCTTTCACACTATCTCGCTCGTTGACAGGCGTTTGCCTGCCCGTGAAACCGTGAAGGCGGAAAACGGAAAACTTTTTTCTTGCAGCTTTGCCTACCTGACCGCCTGCTTCAGCGGAAACATGTCCATAGTCAGGATGCAAAAGGTCGTATCTTTTGAAGGAAAACACAGATATTCCGGGTAAAAGCGGGACAGTTTCGGGAGCGAACCGGGCCGCCTTTTCACAGGTTCCCATGCAGTGCTTCATGGGGATGTAACGAAGCACTTCGTCAGGGTGTCATGCAGTGCTTTGTCAGGATGTCAGGAAGTGCAGCGTCAGCAGGCATGAAAGCACGTCGTTGGCATGCGCCTGCCGGCTTTTTCACGGGCAGGAATGCTGAAAAATGGTTAGTCTTAGGCGTAATGTTGACAGACATACCCCTTATAATAATCTTGAAGCAACGGAAACCACCGGAATGGAACAGGATGAGAATAATTATTATCTCAGCATCACCCATGCGGCTGGGCTTGTTACGATGTTCCGTTCCTTGCCTTCAACCATATATTTTTCTTATTGTAATGCAAATTCCTTGCAAAAATCATCCGCCATACAATAAATCTCTGTAACTTTAGACGTTGAAAACATAGTGATAATCGTTTAAATGTGATAACTTGACACTATAAATTTAATACTTTTATCGCTATGCTCCTATTTGACAACGGGTTAAAGATAATGGAAATACGTAATCTGCTACAAGTAAAATCGAGAACGGAGCTACGTGAATGGCTCATGCAAAACCATAAAAAGGAAACGGAATGTTGGGTAGTGGTGAAACGCGGAAGACCTACAGATGATGAGATCTTTTGGTATATTGATGCTGTAGAAGAAGCTTTATGCTTTGGTTGGATAGACAGCACAACCAAGAAGATATCTGAGAACATAACAGCTCAGCGACTTTCTCCCAGAACTCCCCGAAGCAATTGGTCAGAACTCAATAAAGAAAGATGTCGCAGAATGGAACGTCTTGGACTGATGACCGATGCAGGAAAAGCTGTTCTGCCGGACATGTCACCTCAAAGCTTTAGCATAGACAAGGATATTTTGCAGAAATTAAAATCCGACCCGATAGTATGGTACAACTTCTGCCAGTTTCCGGATTTATATAAACGCGTAAGAATAGATACCATTCAAATAACACGATGCCAACCAAAACTTTTTGAAAGCCGCTTAAACAAATTCATAGAAAACACCCGGAAAGGTTTGCTCTATGGAGAATGGAATGATAACGGGAGACTAACCCCGCCGAAAAGCGCAACTCGTTCGTCAACGGCGAGAACATCACCGTAGACGGCGGCATGAGCCGCCTGATGATTTACCACAACGATTTCGGCCGGAAGTTTTATCCCATAAAGTAGCCACAGACGCCTTGCTTTACGCAACCAATCGAGCTTTGGCCGCTCTTGGATCTGAACTCAATATCAATTTTGCCCATGCGGCTTAGTATAAATTAATTCTTACGACGTACTTATGTATCAAAGGGAAAGGCAAGCTGGTATCTCAAACTTGAACGATACTCAAATAGTACTATATTCATCAAAAATGCAGAAGCATTACTGGACAATTTCCCAGCAGCTCAGAAAAGGATAGAAGAATTGAAAGCTAATAATGGGAAATAGCGGAGAACTAAAGTGAGTAAAAAAAGAGGGAGGATGTAGATTAAACTGTGTCAGCGAAGAGTAAATAAAATATTAACTTTGCTAACACAGTTTTTCTATGAAAGAAGAATTTGATTTTGAAAGTATCAAGAACAAGACTATTGAATAGTTAAAATCAGGCAAGCCTTTGTTAGGTAAAGACGGTGCTTTTGCACCCCTATTGGAAAGTATATTGAATGTAGTTTTGGAAGGTGAAATGGATGCTCATCTTAATGATGAAAAACGTTTGAGTGGCAATCGTCGCAATGGTAAGATGCAGAAATAAGTCCAGACATCCCCGTAGATGAACTCCGCAAAGGACTTGCATTCAGGGGGGGGGTACAGTCATCCACATCACCGGGAGTAATCATGAAATTCAAGAGTTCTCCACACTCATTGCTTGAAGATTTGACAGGGTTAAATCGCGGTGATAATGGCGTTTCTTGTCGGATTTCAGCTTGTATTTGTCCTTCATGGTATCAAAAAACTTGCAGAAGTCGTAGTGTATACAGAATAATTCCGTAACTTTGTTCTCGGTGTGCATAGCGATTGTTGCTGGTAATTCTTTGTAATAGAATACTATAAAGGTACAACAAATTTTTGCTAATCACCAAATCCATAAGAACTTACAATTCGTCGAACTCACGTTATTTATTGAAAACGTATCATAATATCCACCCTAATATCCCGCACTTACGAATTGCAATTACAGTCACCATCCTGACCCCATCGGATTTATACCGGGCATTAGGTAACCCTGCACTAACAAGCATTGAAAAAACACCCGCTCTCTCGGATCCGTACAGACGGGGTGAAGGGCGGACGTTTGATTCAATCATTTCAAGATACAACGGATGGATGCGGCTTTGTAATAGTCTTTTTCCTTCACGATAGGGTCGGACAGGTAAAAGTTGTTGCTACCTCCGGTGAAGAATATCATTTTGTCAGCAATTTCTGTACTGCCTTCTTTCAACGCCCAGTATCCATTCAAGCGCCCGTTATTATTGTGCTTACCGTTTAGCCAAGAGCCACGTGGATAGACGCTGAACCCAGTCAGATTGTTGACAGGAGCTACGTTTCCTTGTTGTTCATGCCCTGCATTGTCCGTTTCAAGCGACCAAGTCCCCGCTTTCAGTAGCGAGGCGTCATTACCTATGTAGTTCTTTAGGTCTTCCCAGTCTTTGTCACTTGGAATGCTCCATTTTTCGGGACTTAATTCACCGGCTAAAACTGTTTCACCATTGTAGAAATAATATTCCAGCTTTTCCGGCTTGAAATACCCAACTCCTCCGCCGAGGTCATCCAACTTTTTCAGTGGTGTCCCATCATTGTAGCAGTCTGCCCGTAAATCTTCCTTCATCCAATATTGTGTTCCTATTTTGACAATAGGATAGATTTCCGTCTGTGCGTCACGGGTATCTTTTATGGTCAGGCTTGCAATATCGCAGCTAATGGCATGATCGCCGGAGGTCAGGTTGAGTGTCCCGCTTTCTTCTACATAAAATTTGTTTACGGCCGTTTTATCCCCTTCTTCGTAGGTGAAGTGATTTGTTTCTGCATCCCAGATAATTGTACCTCCACAAATGGCATCCGATGTGTCGAGCAACTTCAAGACGGTTCCCTTTTTCAGGTCGGGACTTTCCGTTTCTGTCAATATCGGATAAGCGACAATGGCTGTGGATGTCAGCTCATTGGAAATTAGGTATTCTTTGCAGATGTCTACCATTGCTTTTCCTTCGTGGTAAATGCGGTATATGTCAGATTGCCGAAAAGAGAATGCCGCAGTGTGGATGGCCACGTTTTCCTGATTATTGTCTGTCGTTTTTCCTTCGACGGTAGCCCAGTCGCTCACGATGCCTGCAACGCCGTTCAGAATTTCTCCTCCTTTTTGTGTAGCGGTGATGGAAATTTCACACTGCGTACCTGTCCTCATCAATTGTTCAGGCATTTGGCAGGTGTATATTCTCCCATTCCATTCTATGATGATGCTGTTATTCGTTTGTGTCAAACTTTGCGGGATGATGATCATTTCTTTTCCGGTCAGTTTTTCTCCGTTGTTACTCCACGAACCGTAAGGGAAGATCTCTGTAGGCTTTTGTAGATTTGTGATTTCTTCATTTATCAAGTTAAAGTTGGCTTGAGAGTAAATATTGGTGACAATGATCCGTGGGTCATCTTCCAATATACTTGCTGCATCCTCCCCTTCACCGGGGATCAAAGTGAATTTTAGTTTGGCAAATCTATGTATGAAATTCAGCACCACATCGTTGTCGCTGCTTTCGACATGTTGTTTTTTGGCTGTCAGAAAATCGCTTGCCGAAAAATTCCCGTGCGTGCTTTGGTCTGAATGGATGCTGACAGATAAAGCCGTGTTTCCCTCTTCCAGTCCTTTGCTTTGATAGGGGTGATAGCCTATAAAGTCTAATGCGGCTTTTCCTTCGGGATAATAAACTGTTCGTGCGGGAGTAAAAGAGTTCTTATTGCCGTTGTATGTCAGCCGTAGGTTGTCTATGTATCTTTTCCCTTCAAGAGAATTGGACGTCAGGGTGGCGAACAAGCCGATGCTATCCTTTGCTTCGAAGGAGGTTGCGGTCACTTTTGTGTGTAATTGTCCATTTATAGTGCCTGAGAAAGTGATGGGGATTCTGTTTGCTTGCATGTCAGATAGATTTTCATCCTGACCGCAGGATAAAAAGAGTAATAAAATTCCACCTATTAAACTATCAATGCATATAAAAATAGAATGTTTTTTCATGGTATATTCTATAATAAGGTTTACGTCGACAAAGGTAAAGAAATAATAGTATTAAAAAAATAAAAATGCAGTTTTTTTCATTCTACTCTCAACTGGCAAGTGCAAAATTAGCAATTTGTCGGAAGAAAACATTTTTAGGAGAGCTGAAACTGAGTTTTTTGCGTGGCCTGTGATTGATTTTATGCTGAATTTTGCGAATGAACGCATCCGACAAGTTCGAGAAGTCAGTTTCTTTGGAGATATACTGTAGGATAAGCTTGTCTACGTTCTCTATAGCTCCCTTCTGCCATGAAGAGTATGAATCGGCAATAAACACAAGATTGCCTGCCTGTTTGCCTCTTTGTGCCAAAGCCTTTGAAATCAAATGGTGGCAGCAGAATTCAGACCCCGTTGTCCGTAGTAATGGAACGGACAGTATGTCTGTAATGGAACAAGAGTCTGATAACGGCCTTAGCCGGAAACTCAGGATATTTGCCCTGAAGTAGCCGTTCCAAACCATTGGCAGTTTAATGCTGGAATTTGAAAGACGTGCTGATTATTCTGATTATTGTAGGGAACTGGATTTGGAGAGAGCAATAGCCTCCGTATGTTATAAACATACGTGAGTTCGGGATAAGGAAATTCCCTTAAAGGTTGGTAATCACTGAATTATTTTGTACATTTAAGTCTGACAAACAATAAGTTACAAAATCAACACAATGATTTCCAAGGATAAAGT
>NZ_CANRPM010000038.1 GCF_947632445.1 uncultured Bacteroides sp.
GTGTGGGCGTTGACGGATTCGAACCGCCGACCCTCTGCTTGTAAGGCAGATGCTCTGAACCAGCTGAGCTAAACGCCCGTCACTTCCGTTTCAAAAACGTTGCAAAGATACGACTATTTTTAAAACTTGCAATAGATTGGATAATTTTTTTCATTATATACCACCAATATATCGTACCGCTTCCTACTCTCAACAGGCAAGTGCAAAATTAACGATAAGTCTGAAGGAAACACTCTTAGGGGATTCAAAATTGAGTTTTTTACGAGGTCTTCTGTTGATTTTATACTGAATTTTGCGGATGAATGCATCGGTCAAAGTCGAAAAGTCCGTCCCTTTCGGAATGTATTGTCGAATGAGTCTGTTTGCGTTTTCAATGGCACCCTTCTGCCAGGATGAGTACGAATCGGCAATGAATACGAGATTTGGCTTCTTCGACCCTTTAGGAGCGAGTGCCTTTGAAATCAGTTTGTGGGCACAAAACTCAGAGCCATTGTCTGTGGTTATGGACCGGACGGTGTGTCTGTACGGGAACAAGAGTCTGATGATGGCTTTAGCCGGTGGCTCCGGGCGTTTCCCTTGTGGCAGCCTTTCCATGAGCAGCATATTTGTGCTTCTCTCGGTCAGGGTGACAATTACACCCCCGCCGTCCTTTCCGACGATTGTGTCCATTTCCCGGTCTCCGAAGCGGGTACCGTCAGCCTCAACGGGCGCTCATGTATGCTTACACGGTCGGGGATGTTCTTGACCTTTGTGGTTCTGTCAGGTCTGCCATACCGGTTGTACTTCATCTTATGGCGACAGTGGGATGCGAGTTCCCCCCGTGAGTTCTGCACGGATATGACGGTATATGAGTTCGTGCGAGATATGTTTGCCGTAACTTTTCATATCCGCAGATATCTGCTGGGGCGACCAGTCCTCTTCTTTCAGCAGGTCTAAAGCCTCCCATACGATCGCAGGATCCTCTGCACGGTTGGATGTTGTGCGTTTCCTCCGTTCAAGAGCCTTTTGGTGAGCCTTGTCATACAAATAGTTACCCTGGTCTGTGGAATTACGCTTCAGTTCACGGCTTAGCGTTGACAGAGAGCACCCTACCAGCAGGGCGATCTCTTTTCTCGATGTTTTCTTTTGGAATAAGACGAAAATTTGCGACCTTTGCTCCGAGGTTAATTGTCTATACATAGCAATACAAAATTAGTTAATTTCAGGGAGACTTCGGTCTCCTTTTTTGTATTGCCGGTTGAAAGTTATTTTTTGCGCCATTAAGTCGCGAGCCGAAAAAATATGTGGGTAGTGTTTTAAAAAAGTGTGTCTGAGGCAGGTTTGCCTTAGGAGTGATGATGCAAAGTTAATGGTTAATTTTATAAATCAAATCAAAATCGTTAATTTTGTGATGTAGCCGGAGGAGGAAACGATCTCTACTAAGGAGCAACCCGACAGCAATATGGTTACGCCTATACTGATAGTCGAAAGGTATCCGAGAATCGTCATGATGGCGGCTCCTTTTGCGATCAGGCAGGCTTCTTGGCTAAGAAAACCTATTCCATTAGTCAGGGAACAGCGCCTTGTCGCAAGTTATGTTTGGAAGCAGCCGGTCAAAAGCCTTGTGTTCCATGGCTACACTTCCCATCAGTGTCAGTACCGGTTTTTCGCAGGGCATAGCTGTACACATTCTTGTAACTCTCCTGATGTCGCAGTTGAGACGCTTAACCAATGGTGGTATAGATCATGAACTGTATCTCTGGGGCATAGTTCATGTAAGCCTTGTAGCCGGCATTGCTGCGCATGAGCTTGAACGCCCGGTAGTCTTTCCCCCATCTATGGAGCGGTGTACCGGGGAATTTCTCCCCGACAACGGTATCAAAACCCTTAATGCCGTCTGTTACCATGAGTCCGATCCTTTCAATACCTCTGTCTTTCAGTGTGTCAAAGATATCGTTCCATCCTGCTGCACTCTCGGTTGGGATATTGAATATGCCCAGGACATCGCGCCGGGCTTCCTCTGTAACGGCTAATACAACATAGAACGCCTCGGTTGAGACCGAACGCTTACGGTGGATCTTGATGTGCACGCAGTCTACAAACATCACCAGATAGTAACGCTCAAGACCATGCTCAAGCCATGCGTCCACTTGGGAACGGACGCTCTCAACCATTCGTCTGATGCCGGACTTGAAATAGTGCTGGCCATAAAGTTGGTTAAAAACATCCCCGACCTGTTCCTATGTAAGCCCTTTGGTGTACAGAACTCCGGCCAACCGGTCACATTCCTATTCCTGATCGCGAAGGATGGCAAGTATCCGGGGATGGAAGTTGCCATAACGGTCACGAGGAATACGGAATCCCAATTTTCTTCCTTGACCATAGGCATGCCCCAAACGGTAGCCATTGCCCTTATTTTGGGGATCTTCTCGCAGAAACTCAACGCGTTCTGCAACCATTATGCTTTCTAACATGATTTCCATCAGGTCATGTAGACCATTTTCTTTCTCTGCATGCTTGCGCATGAGCTCTGAAATTTGCAGTTTCGTGAAGTGCATAGTTTGTATGTTTAACGTGAGTTCGACGAATTGTAAATGCTTATAAAATTGGTGATTAGCGAAAATTGTCGTATCTTTGCAGCCCAAAAATAACATTATATGAAGAAAACAATCTATTCATGGATTAGTATCCTGTTGGGATGCACCATTCTTGCAGCCGGTTTTGTGTTTTTTATCAACCCCTATAATATCATTCCGGGAGGAGTGTATGGAGCAAGCATCGTGCTTCATAACCTTTTCCCTTCCGTTCAGGTGGGTACGTTCGGTTATATGTTCGACGTCCCGCTGCTTATCCTTTCGGTCGTTTTGCTGGGTGCCAAACTGGGTTCGCGCACTATAGCGGCTGCCTTGATTACCCCTTTTCTTATGAATGTGCTGTCGCGGTTGGCCTATCCTACGCAGGAGGCGCTGGAGGCACTTGATCCTACGCAGCTGCTGGGCGGATGTATGAATTTGTCCGACCACCTGATGCTGACGACGGTCGTCGGCGCTGCAGTCATCGGTATTGGTAGTGGTATCGTAGTTCGTAACCAGGCTACTACGGGAGGAACGGACATCGTGGCTATGCTGTTGCAGAAGTATTGCCACATTCGTTTTTCGCGAGCCATTCTGTTGGCCGACGCGGCGGTGGTTTGTTATGGTCTTGTCGTGATAGGTTTCGGCATCGGAAGTGCTGAAGATATGGTGCAGCCGGCCCTGTTCCTTTCTTTCTATTCGTTGATTTCCATTTTCATATATTCGCGTGTCGTTGCTTATATGATAAACGGTGCAAAGAACGACAAGATGATTTTTGTCATCAGCGATATAAAGATGACCGCCCTGCACAAGTACATTCTTGAAGATTTGGACCGCACGGCTACGTGCATCAAGAGCAGCGGACTGTACACGGGCGCTGACAAAGAAATGCTGTTCCTCGTGGTGAGCTATAAAGAAGTGGCCGGTATGAAGCTGAAGATAAAGGAAGTGGATCCGCGTGCTTTTGTGGTGGTGACCGATGCCTACGATGCTTTTGGCGAAGGGTGGAAGCAATTACCTTCGTCGGCCAACGAGTTGCAGCCGGAATAGAGTAGTGAGATATATAAGAAAGGCTGCTCTTCCCTCGCGGGAAAAGCAGCCTCGGACAAATTACTACAAGGTATTGTGCAATTAATGTATTTCGATTACTCGGTTGATTTTTGCCCTTTCTTCGGGTGTGCGTTTAGGCAGGTCGATGGTCAGCACGCCGTCTGTGACGTTGGCACTGATTTTGTCTTTCTCGACATCTTCAGGCAGGACGAAAGCTTGTTGGAATTTTGAGTACGAGAACTCGCGGCGCAGGTACTTCTTGTTACCCTTGTCTCCTTCCTCGGTTTCGCTCTTTTTCTCCATTGTGATGACCAATTCGTTGTCTTCGCCCAAATGGATGTTGAAGTCTTCCTTAGTCATACCCGGAGCGGCGACTTCTACTTTGTAATCTTTTTCGTTTTCTATTACATTGATGGCAGGCGCCGTAACGTTGGTTTTTACCATCCAGTCGTTATCAAAGAAATCGTTAAAGATACTCGGTAACCAGTTCTGATTGTTGTACTTTCTAATCGGCATCATAGTTGTAATCTCCTATTTTTTAAGTTGTTTTTATTATCATTTTTCTTCTGAACTCCTCCGCCTTTTCGGTTTCGTTGTTCGCTTAAGGAGTTGCAAACTCCGTACCGGTTGCCGGAATGTCAGTTCCGGTTGCGATGCTTTTTTAACTTGTGAAAAGAATTTTAATCAACAGCATCTTCTTTTTAAAACTTTGCATACTTTGTTGGCTTTACAGCCTTCTGACAGAAGGTCGACCGCCTGTCAGATTGGCGTCTTTCCGGAAAAGATGTCACTTCCGGCCCTTCATCGCTCTTTTGTTTGCCGGTAGTGCAAAGCCGTTTTTCTAGTATGTGGGGGATGATACCTGTAAAGATGTATCCCAAAAGTTTTTATTTTGGGCGGGGAATGCTATATTTGCACCGTTGGCGAATACGGCATCTCTTTCTGATGGGTGAATGATGTTTCTTTATTGACGAATGTTTTAATGTAAAATTATAATAGCATGAAAAATTATCTTTTATTGGCAGCCTTCGTGTATTTGATGGTAGGCTGCGGTTCGGGACAGAAGGTTTCACAACCGGAGAAATATTCGCAACGGATGGTGGAGTCTCACGGTTTGGTAGGTTTCTATGGCAATCGGCATCACCAGACAGGGCTGGACAGTGCGTCTTGGGGCTACGTGTCTGGTTTGGTAGCGAATGCCGTACTGAAAGCATGGACGCTTTATCCCGAGAAAATGGAATATTACGATGCTGTAAAAGCTTATGCTGATAACAGTACTGCACCCGACGGTTCTGCCATCCTGAATGCCGGAGGAGAGTCGGCTCTTCGTCCAAGTAACATTGACGATCTGCCTGCGGGTAATGTTTTCTTTACCCTTTATAAGAATGAATTGAAGAAAGGAAATACGAAGGACGCCAATCGGTATAAGAACGCAGCTTCGCTTATTCGTAATAAATTGAAGTACGAACATTTCCGTATAGCCGAAGGACTTCCCGGAGCAGGCGGATTTTTCCATAAGGCTATATATCCCAATCAGATGTGGCTTGACGGGCTGTATATGGGCTCGACGATTTATGCCAAGTGGCAACATGTATTTGGACAAGATGATACGGAGGACAATGTACAGAGTTGGGCTGATATTGCCTTGCAGTTTAAGACTATCAACAAATATACGTATGACGAAGGCAAGCAGTTGAACTATCATGCCTGGTCGGCTACTCCCGAAGATGAAAATTCCTTCTGGGCCAATCGGAAAGAACCTTTCAAGGGATGTAGTAAGGAGTTTTGGGCACGTGGTATGGGCTGGTATTTTGCCGCTTTGGCCGATGTGCTTGAGTATATGCCGAAAGACCATGCCGACTATCCCGACATGCTGGCTATCTTCAATCAGGTGGCATCTGGACTGAAGCGTTGGCAGGATCCGGCTTCTGGCGTGTGGTATCAGTTGCTGCAATACGACGCACAAACGAGTGCCGACGGTAAGGGAGATACGATTAATGGGAAAGTATATAATGTAGGGACGGTGCCCAACTATTTGGAGGCATCGGCATCCGGTATTTTTACGTATGCTTATCTGAAGGGCATCCGTTTGGGATTGCTCGATCGGGAGATTTATCTTCCAGTAGCTGAAAAAGCTTATCAGGGTTTGCTTAAAACTTTTATTCGTGAGCGGGAGGACGGTAAGTTGGACGTGGTGCAGACGTGTGCATCGGCAGGTCTTGGTCCGGCCAAAGATCCGTCTCGTACAGGGACTATCAATTACTACCTGGCCGGTAAGGATGTGACAGTAGTGGAGAACGAAGGGAAAGCGGTCGGCGCCTTTATTTTAGCCTCTGTCGAATACGAGCAGTTGAACAAATGATTTAATATAATAAGAGAGGCGCGGAACGCACTTGTGCTGTTCGCGCCTCTCTTGTATTCGCGTGTGTCTTTTCTTACCGCGATGCTGCCCCTTTGACAACTTTGAATTGCGTAGGAGATATTGCAGTTTTAGAATAAAGTATTGGTTTCTCCGATGAGTTGGCCATTTTGCCATACGGCACGTATGTTCAGGTTCTTGTCCATGACAAGAATGTCAGCATCCTTATCTTTCTGCAAGGAGCCTTTGCGGTCGAATATGTTCATGATGCGTGCCGGGGTTTCGCTGGCCATGCGCAAGGCATCTCCCAACGGAATGCCGGCCTTCACCATTGTACGTACCAGTACGTCTCCCGTAGCAATACTGCCTGCCAGCGACGAACGGTCGGCCAGCTTGCATACGCCGTCTTCGATGATGTAGCGGGGATCGTTGATTTCCTTGCCCGCAGTTGCCGAACAGAACATGGCATCGGTGACGAGGCAGGTGCGGTCTACTCCCTTCAACTTATAGGCCAGGCGCAGAATGGTAGAAGGCAAATGGATGCCGTCAGCTATCAGTTCGATGGTCATGCCGTCGGTTAGGTAGATGCTTTCCACCGTGCCTTCATATTTGTATTCGCGGCGTTTGTGGAAGCCGGGCATGGCATTGTAGAAGTGGGCGGCATGTGTAAATCCCGCTTCGTAAGCAGCCTTGATCTCATCGTATTCGGCTTCGGTGTGTGATACGGCTACCAGAATTCCTTTTTCACGTAGATATTTGGCAAACTCCAGTGCGCCGGGTAGCTCCGGGGAGGCATCCCAACGGCGGATGCAGTTTGTGCTTTCCAGCAGTTCCTTGTATTCTTTTTCATCAATGGCTTTCACCTGTCCGGCAAACTGTCCGCCTGCCATCTTGGGGTTCAGGTAGGGGCCTTCGATGTGGAGACCTTCCACCGGACTTCCCGGCTCCTGCATCATCTTTTCGCAAAGGGCGGCCGCCCGGTGTAGCTTGTCGAAAGGCGATGCGGACAGGGTAGGGAAGATGGTCGTGGCTCCTTGGAGCAGGTGGGCATGGGTGGCTTTGCGGAACGCTTCTTCCGTGCATTCAGTGAAGTCGTGTCCGCCTCCTCCATGTATGTGCATGCAGACAAAGCCGGGGACGATGTACATTCCCTTGGCATCGACTAACTTGGCACCGATGAGGGCCAGGTCGCAGTTGGTCACTTCCAATATTTTTCCGTCACGCATGAGTACGGAACCTTCGTTCAGCCATCCTTGTGGTGTGAATATGCGTCCGTTTATAATCTGTGTAAGCATCGTTTTTTTCTGTTTTTAGAGGTTTAATATAAAAATGATTTGTCGGTACAAATGTAGCAACTTCTTGCAACAAATGTTTTTATAGTGGTGAAAATATTTATATGATAAGCGATGCCTACTGAAATAGGTAGACACTTTTATGAACCTTAAAAGTGTTATTTATGCGTGTAAATTATCAACGTCTACTGCGCACTCCTTTGGAATTGCGCCTGAAAATTGTTCGTGAGTATTTGATGGGAGAGTCATCCCGTAAAGTACTGAGTTTTCGTTACCAGGTGAAGCTGGGTACAATTTCTCAATGGGTACACCGCTATGGAAATACAGAAAAATTCGTATATTTGCCACAATTACACAAAGATATTGCAAAGTTGGCACGCTGGTTATGGATAGGATGGGGTATTTTACTGATGCTTTTCCCATTGGGGAAGGTACGGGCAGGGTGTGCTCCATATCCTTATCAGGGCAAGTTGATTTCGGCGGACTCTATCATGGAAAAGGTCATTTTCTATGCACCGCTTTACGAACGTATCGTGGATAGCTACAATGCCGAACTGTATATCAAGGGAAAAATCAACATCAAGAAAAAGAACAAGTTGTTCCGTTATATTCCCACCTTGTTCCGTATTCGGAAGGGCGTGAAGGAGTATATGATGGAAACTTACAACGAACTGAGCTTTACGGCCCCCAATATATATGACCAGAAGGTGACGGCTACCATGGGAACGGCCAATGAGTTCTGGGATTTGGACGGACAGCTGCCCCAATATTTCAGACTTAACATCTATTCGCCGACCATCCTAACCGATAAGCTGCTTTCTCCTGTGGCGTCCAATGCCCGGAAATACTATAAGTATCAGATTGATACCATCCGTGGGCAGGCGCACGATCTGCAATATGTCATCCGTTTTATCCCTAAGAGCAAGAGCTTCCAGTTGATAGGCGGCTATATGGTGGTAAGCGACAATGTGTGGAGTATACGTGAAATACGCTTTTCGGGCCGTTCGGAGATTTGGGCTTTCAGCAATCATGTGCGGATGGGGCAGGTGGGTTGTGCGGATGAGTTTTTGCCGGTCTATTCGGATTTCGACGTGAGGTTCAAGATGGTGGGAAACGTGATTGACGGAAACTATATGGCGGTGCTTCAATATAAGAAAATAAAGCAGCGTGATCCGGCTGTCAAGTTGCGCAGATCGGGAAAGAGCAGATATGACCTGTCGGCTTCTTATACATTACGCAGCGATACGAATGCCAGCGTGCGTGACACGGCCCACTTTAATAAGCTGCGTCCATTCCCCCTGGAAAGACACGAAGACTCGTTGTACAGGGCTTATTTCCTGTATCGGGATACCGTGATGCAGAAAGGATGGAAAAGGAATCAGAAGACTAATAAGAAATTAGAGTTCTGGGGAACGGTCGGCGATGCGCTGGTAAGCCGTTATACACTGGATTTGGCCAGTGTGGGCAGTGTGCGATGTTCGCCTCTGATCAATCCGACGTTGTTGAGCTACAGCCATTCCAATGGCATTTCCTATCGGCAAGTATTCCGATATAACCGCCTGTTTCCGGGCGATCGCCTGCTGCGCATTTCACCCCGTATCGGTTATAACTTCACACGAAATGAGTTTTACTGGTCAGTCAATGGTCAGCTGGACTACTGGCCGCGTAAACGGTCTTCCATCCATTTCGATGTGGGTAACGGTAACCGGATTTATAGCAGTGACGTGCTGGATGAACTGAAGGCCATGCCGGACAGCTTGTTCGACTTCAGTCAGATACACCTGGATTATTTTAAAGACTTGTATTGCCGCGTTACTCATAGTTGGGAAATCGTGAACGGACTGGTGCTGGATGTCGGTCTGTCCATTCACCGACGTACAGAGGTGGAGCGCTCGAACTTCAAACTGCTGCTACCCGGCGACGGTGATCTGATTGCATCGACCCGTGCAAATGGGGAAGAAGGAGGGCGGAAAGACCGTTCGGAAGTGTGGGATCTCAGTGTCCTAAGCAAGCTTCGTCATACGTATAGAAGTTTTGCTCCCCGTGTGACTCTCCGCTGGACGCCGGGGCAGTATTACTACATGAACGGCGACCGAAAGATTAACTTGTATTCCCATTATCCGACTTTGACGGTGGACTGGGAACGAGGTATCAAGGGAGGAGCCGGTTCGAGTGCTTACGAACGGGTGGAAGTGGACCTTCAGCATAACATACCATTGGGACTGATGCGCGACATCTATTATCGCATCGGCTGTGGTAAGTTCACCAATCAGGAAGATCTGTATTTTATAGATTTTGCCTACTTCACCCGCTCTAATCTTCCTGTGGGGTGGAACGATGAAATCGGTGGCGTTTTCCAGCTGCTCGACCGCCGGTGGTATAACTCTTCGCGCGAGTATCTGCGAGCCCATCTGACGTATGAGGCGCCTTTCCTGTTGATGAGACACTTGATGAAATATACCCAATATGTGCTTAACGAACGCTTGTATCTGAACACTTTGATGATGCACCACCTGATGCCTTACGTGGAGGTGGGCTATGGCATCGGTACCCACATATTCGACTTCGGCGTTTTTGCCGGCTTTGCCAACGGGAAGTATAAGGAAATCGGCTGCAAGTTTACGTTCGAGTTGTTTAATCATTGAAAGGAATCAGGTTAACATCTTTTATCCGAAACTCTTTGTAGTTGACAGCTTTATTCCATTTATTTGCAGATAAACTCTTTTAAAATAATAGTGCATGAAAAATTGGAGACTGGAAGCTGCTATTATAGCGGTGGGATTGCTGTTGCTCGGCTGGATGCTGAGGGGCGGTATCAATGATTTTAGAGACAGAGAGCGCGTAGTGACGGTAAAGGGACTGGCCGAGATAGAAGCACCGGCCGACAAGGTAATCTGGCCGTTGATGTACAAGGACATCGGGAACGATCCGGTTCTCCTCTACACGAATATGGAAAAGAAGAATGCGGCCATCGTTACTTTCCTGAAGAACAACGGCATTTTGGACGAAGAGATAAGCATCGTCCCGCCGGAGATCATCGACAGGCAGGCCGAACGCTATGGCAATCAGAATGTGACATACCGCTATAATGCGACCTCTGTCATCACCGTAACGTCGAAAAACGTGGAGAAGGTGCGCAAGCTGGTGGCCGAACAGGCTGAACTGTTGAAGCAGGGTATTGCCATTGTCAGTGACGACTACCGCTACAACATATCCTACGAATTTACGGGGCTGAACGACATTAAACCCAAGATGATTGAGGACGCTACAAAGAACGCCCGTGCCGCTGCCGAGAAGTTCGCCAAGGATTCGGACAGCAAGCTGGGGAAAATCAAAAGCGCTTCGCAGGGTCAGTTTACCATCGGCAACCGAGACGTGAATACACCTTATATTAAGAACATACGCGTGGTGACGACGGTGACCTATTATCTGAAGAACTAAAACACTGTTTCCTATAATGTAAAAGTGCCATTTCGGACGGGTAAAGCGACGCTTTGCAGTGCCAAAATGGCACTTTGTGTGGAAAAACAGAGAGAAGAGAGGACAAAGTACCACTTTTTTCAGACCGAACGTTTTGCTGTTCAAGAAAATAATCCTATCTTTGCGCCTGATTTATTGAGTCAACATAATGTCTCACTTAATTATTAAAAAACAACTTATTTATTTGAATGGAAAAATTTGAAAAAGTAGCTCCGGTTGAAGATTTCAACTGGGATGCGTATGAGAATGGTGAAACACAGTCCGCTGTTAGCCACGAAGACATGGAAAAGGCGTATGACAATACGCTGAACAAGGTAAACGACCGTGAGGTTGTAGACGGTACCGTAATTGCAATGAACAAGCGTGAAGTAGTTGTAAACATCGGTTACAAATCAGACGGTATCATTCCGATGAGTGAATTCCGTTACAATCCTGATTTGAAAGTAGGTGATACGGTAGAAGTATATATCGAAAATCAGGAAGACAAGAAAGGACAGCTCGTTCTGTCACATCGCAAGGCACGCGCTACCCGTTCTTGGGATCGCATAAACGTAGCTTTGGAAAACGAAGAAATTATCAAGGGTTACATCAAGTGCCGCACGAAAGGTGGTATGATTGTAGACGTATTCGGCATCGAGGCTTTCTTGCCGGGTTCTCAGATCGATGTAAAGCCTATTCGCGACTATGATGTATTCGTGGGCAAAACTATGGAATTCAAGATCGTGAAGATCAATCAGGAATTCAGGAATGTTGTTGTTTCTCACAAGGCTCTCATCGAGGCAGAGTTGGAACAACAGAAGAAAGAAATCATCAGCAAACTCGAAAAAGGACAAGTACTTGAGGGTGTTGTCAAGAATATCACATCTTACGGTGTATTTATCGACTTGGGCGGCGTAGACGGTCTGATCCATATCACCGACTTGTCTTGGGGCCGCGTAAGCGATCCGCACGAAGTTGTAGAGCTCGATCAGAAGCTGAACGTAGTTATCCTCGACTTCGACGACGAAAAGAAACGTATCGCCTTGGGTCTGAAACAGCTGACTCCGCATCCTTGGGATGCACTGGATCCTAACCTGAAGGTTGGCGACCACGTGAAGGGTAAAGTGGTAGTGATGGCTGACTATGGTGCATTCATCGAAATCGCTATGGGTGTCGAAGGTCTGATTCATGTGTCTGAAATGTCTTGGAGTCAACACCTGCGTTCTGCTCAGGACTTTATGAAGGTAGGCGATGAAGTGGAGGCTGTAGTGCTGACACTGGATCGCGAAGAGCGTAAGATGTCTCTGGGCATCAAGCAGCTGAAGGCTGATCCCTGGGAAACTATCGAAGAGAAATATCCGGTAGGCAGCAAGCACGTTGCCAAGGTTCGTAACTTCACTAACTTTGGCGTATTCGTTGAAGTAGAAGAAGGGGTTGATGGTCTGATTCACATCTCTGACCTGTCTTGGACAAAGAAGATTAAACATCCTTCCGAATTCACTCAGATCGGTGCAGACATGGATGTAGTGGTGCTGGAAATTGATAAGGAAAACCGTCGCCTGAGCCTCGGCCACAAGCAACTCGAAGAAAATCCTTGGGATGTATTCGAAACGGTATTTACGGTAGGTTCTGTACACGAAGGTACTATCATCGAAATGCTGGATAAAGGCGCTGTAGTAGCTCTGCCTTATGGTGTAGAAGGTTTTGCAACTCCGAAGCACCTCGTTAAGGAAGACGGTTCTCAGGCTCAGCTTGATGAGAAACTGCCGTTCAAGGTAATTGAATTCAATAAGGATGCCAAGCGTATTATTCTGTCTCACAGCCGTATCTTTGAAGATGCTGTCAAGGCTGAAAAGAAAGCTGCCAAGAAGTCTAACACTAACAGCAAGAAAGAAGAGACTCCGATAATCCAGAACCAGGCTGCTTCTACTACGCTGGGTGACATTGACACACTGGTTGCTTTGAAAGAACGACTGGAAGGTAAGAAGAAATAAGTTTTTCGGATATAAATTTATGGGAAAGAGAGTGCATTCCATATCAGGGTGCACTCTCTTTTTTTGAAGTAAATCCCGGCAGGTATCGTGATTTATGTCTAATTTTGTGTCGTTATGGAGAAGTTTGAGTTATATATCTTGGGGTGTGGTTCGGCCTTGCCTACCACCCGTCATTTCCCGACGTCGCAAATCCTGAATGTGCGCGACAAGTTATTCATGATCGATTGCGGAGAAGGAGCTCAGTTGCAGTTTCGCAAATCGCGGCTGAAGTTCTCGCGCCTGAACCATATTTTCATTTCCCACCTGCATGGTGACCATTGCTTCGGGTTGCCGGGGTTGATTTCGACACTGAATTTGCTGGGACGTACAGCAGAACTTCACATCCATTCGCCGCAGGGACTGGAGGAATTGTTGAAGCCGATGATTGATTTCTTCAATCATCAGATGACCTTTTCGGTTGTATTTCATGCTTTCGATACCAAAGAGCCGTCGCTGGTCTACGAGGATCGTTCGTTGACGGTGACCACCATTCCTTTGCGCCATCGGATGCCTACCTGCGGTTTCCTGTTTACCGAAAAACCGCGTCCCAACCACATCATCCGTGAAATGATTGACTTCTATCAGATACCCGTCTACGAACTGAACCGTATCAAGAATGGGGCCGACTATGTTACTCCTGAGGGAGAAGTCATTCCCAACAACCGTCTGACCCGTCCGTCCGATTCCCCGCGGAGCTATGCCTATTGTTCAGACACATTGCCGCAGGCTTCGGTTGTGAAACAGGTAAGGGGAGCCGACTTGTTGTTTCACGAAGCCACCTTTATCGAAGAAGATGCAGTCCGTGCAAAGGAAACCTTTCACACCACTGCTTCACAGGCTGCTTCCATTGCGCGCGAGGCAGGTGTAAAACGCTTGCTGATAGGGCATTTCTCAGCGCGTTACGACAACGAAGAACTTCTGCTGGAGCAGGCACGTGCTGTGTTTCCTGAAACTTTGCTGGCGAAAGAAACGCTTTGTGTTCCTATTTGATTAAACTTTTTGTATCTTTGTTCGTCTAATTTCTACAAATGCGAATCAAAGTATATGAACACTCCTTATGATGAGCGCGAAGTATTAGCCTTGTTGCAGGACGAGAAGACACAGCGGCGCGGATTTGAAATGATTGTGGCGCAGTATAGCGAACAGCTGTACTGGCAGATACGCCGTCTGGTTCATTCGCATGAGGACGCTAATGACTTGCTTCAGAATACCTTTATTAAGGCATGGACCAACATAGATTACTTCAGGGGCGATGCCAAATTGTCCACATGGCTCTACCGCATCGCTTTAAACGAATGCCTGACGTTCCTGAACAAACAGCGTGCACAAGCCACTGTCTCGCTGGACGATCCTGAAGCAGATGTGTTGCAGAAACTGGAGAGTGACCCTTATTTTTCGGGTGACAAGATACAGATGACTTTGCAGAAAGCTTTGCTGACCCTGCCCGAAAAACAACGGATGGTGTTCAATCTGAAATACTATCAGGACATGAAGTATGAAGAGATGTCCAGGATATTCGGTACGTCGGTCGGGGCGCTGAAGGCTTCGTATTATCATGCAGTGAAAAAAATCGAGAATTTTTTTGATGATGAACTTTAAACCTTTAATATAAACCGTAGTCTAATTTTAATGAAAGGAGAAAAGCTTATGAAAGAAGAGGATAAATTACTGAAGAAGATTGGTATGGAAAATCCGTTTCGTGTTCCAGAAGGATATTTCGAAGGTTTCACTTCTGACTTGATGAGCCGTCTTCCAGAGAAAGAAAAGACAGATGTCCATCGGGAGCCTACTATGTGGGAAAAGGTAAGGCCGTGGCTGTATATGGCCGCCATGTTTGTGGGAGCCGCTCTGATTATTCGAGTGGCTATGCCGGGCGAGACCGTGTCGGACGGGCAGCAGCAACAGATTGCCGCCGACGAATCGGATATCGAAATGGAGTATATCAGAACGGCAATAGAGAACACCACGATGGACGACTATTCGCTGTATGTCTACTTGTGCAATGAAAATGCAGAATAATCAATATTATACAATGAAAACAATGAAAAAGTTGAGTGTTTTAATGGTTGCTTTGTTCGGGCTGATGCTTTCGGTATGGGCCGGTGACGAAACATGTCAGCAACTGTCACGCGAAGAATTCCGTGCCAGGCAACAGGCTTTTCTGACTGAGAAGGCGGGATTGACCCGTGAGGAGGCTGCCAAGTTTTTTCCCTTGTATTTCGAAATGGAAGACCGCAAACAGAAGTTGAATGACGATGTGTGGAAGCTGTTACGTCAGGGTAAGAATGAGAATATGACCGAAAGTCAGTATGGTGAGATCTTGGAGGGTTTGTATAATGCACGTGTGGCTTCCAGTGAATTGGAACAGACCTATCTGAAGAAGTTCCAGAAGATACTTTCCAATAAGAAAATTTATTTGATACAGCGTGCCGAGATGCGTTTCCATCGCGAACTGCTGGAAGGCATGCATGGCATGAAGAATGGTGGAAAACGGCCGGTTCCGAGAAGGTGATGTGCTGTTTTCAG
Source organism: uncultured Bacteroides sp. (assembly GCF_947632445.1). Classification (GTDB taxonomy): domain Bacteria; phylum Bacteroidota; class Bacteroidia; order Bacteroidales; family Bacteroidaceae; genus Bacteroides. The sequence goes on from NZ_CANRPM010000038.1 coordinate 15,272, forward strand.
TTTTCAATAGGTGAAGGCCTTCCGATGCGAATCGGAAGGCCTGCTTTTTTTATTCCTTTCTTTCCAATCTCTTGGCTTCTTCCCAGATGGCGTCCATTTCGGCCAGCGTCATATCGTGCAGGTTGCGGCCTTCCTTGATAGTGTGTGCTTCGAGGTAGTTGAAGCGACGGATGAACTTCTGGTTGGTATGTTCCAGGGCGTTGTCGGGGTTGATTTTGTAGAGACGGGCGGCGTTGATGAGGCTGAACAACACGTCGCCAAATTCTTCTTCGGCTTTCTGCTTGTCCATGTTGGCTACTTCGGCTTGGAACTCCTGGATTTCTTCCTTTACTTTGTCCCACACCTGTTCGTGTTCTTCCCAGTCGAAGCCTACGTTGCGGGCCTTGTCCTGTATGCGGTAGGCCTTGATGAGCGAGGGTAGAGCGGCAGGCACGCCGGCCAGTACACTCTTGTTTCCGCCTTTTTCCTTCAGCTTCAGTTGTTCCCAGTTCTCCACAACCTGGGCTGCTGTTTCAGCTTTCTCGTTGCCGAAGACATGCGGATGACGGAAGATGAGCTTCTCACACAGGCGGTCACACACGTCCTTGATGTCGAAGTCACCGGTCTCACTGCCTATCTTGGCATAGAAAGCCACGTGCAGCAGGACGTCGCCCAGTTCCTTGCAGATGTCCTGTTTGTCGTCGCGCATCAGGGCGTCACACAGTTCGTAGGTCTCTTCGATGGTGTTGGGGCGCAGGCTTTCGTTGGTCTGCTTGCGGTCCCAAGGACATTTCTCGCGCAGTTCGTCGAGGATGTCGAGGAAGCGTCCGAAGGCTTCCATCTGTTCTTTACGGGTATGTTGCATGGTTCTTCAGTTTTAAATTCTTTTCCGCAAAGGTACGAAGATTTTATGGATTTTCTGTGCTTCGTTCCGTTTCGCACGAGATGAGCAGTCCCACTACTTCGGAATAGTTCTGCCGCCCGCTCTCTATCTTGTTGCCTTTCAGATAAAGGTCGTAAATCCAGTCTTATACGGTGCTTGCTAACGGACAGTATTTGGCAAGTGGTTGTATGTCAGTATCCTATTAGTTTATTTTAGTTTATTAGAAATAAACTTTCAGTTCAAAGTCGTTATACTGATAGTTTAAAGGCTGTGAACTGGCAGTATAAAGGCGTTGAACTGTCGGTTTACTCCGTTTGTACTGAGAGTTTAAAGCCTTTGAACTGACGGTACACTCCGTTTGAACCGGAGCGAAACCGCCGTCTCCATGCAAAGATAGACAAATCTTTTCGTTGCATTTGCCGACGGAAAGCAATAAATTACTAATTTTGTGCCCATAATTGCAAACGATTTTAATTTTATAGATTTTACAGAGAAATGGAGTTAGCAAGTAAGTATAATCCCGCCGACGTAGAGGGAAAGTGGTACCAGTATTGGCTGGATCATAAGCTGTTCAGTTCGAAACCCGATGGCCGTCAACCGTACACCGTCGTCATTCCGCCTCCCAACGTCACCGGTGTGCTCCACATGGGACACATGCTTAATAATACCATTCAAGATATTCTGGTGCGCCGTGCCCGCATGGAAGGCAAGAACGCCTGCTGGGTGCCGGGTACCGACCATGCTTCCATCGCTACAGAAGCCAAGGTAGTGAACAAACTGGCCGCGCAAGGCATCAAGAAGACCGACCTGACACGCGAGGAGTTCCTGAAGCATGCCTGGGAATGGACGGACGAACACGGCGGCATCATCCTGAAGCAGCTCCGCAAGCTGGGCGCTTCGTGCGACTGGGACCGCACCGCTTTCACTATGGACGAGAAGCGCAGCGGAAGTGTCATCAAAGTGTTTGTCGACCTTTATAACAAGGGGCTTATCTATCGAGGCGTGCGTATGGTGAACTGGGATCCCAAAGCGCTGACTGCCTTGAGCGACGAGGAGGTGATTTACAAGGAAGAGCACAGCAAGCTCTACTACCTGAAATATTATGTGGCCGACGACGACCTGTCGGGCGAGACCGGTGCTGAGGGTGAAGTGGTTCATCGCGATGCCGAGGGACGCCGCTATGCCGTAGTTGCTACGACCCGTCCTGAAACCATTATGGGCGATACGGCTATGTGTATCAATCCCGCCGACCCCAAGAACCAGTGGCTGAAAGGCAGGAAAGTCATTGTCCCCCTTGTGGGCCGCGTCATCCCCGTCATTCAGGACGATTACGTGGACATAGAGTTCGGTACGGGCTGCTTGAAGGTAACGCCTGCCCACGACGTGAACGACTACATGCTGGGCGAGAAGTACAACCTGCCGAGCATCGACATTTTCAACGATAATGGTACCTTGAGCGAAGCCGCCGGCCTGTATGTAGGTATGGATCGTTTCGATGTGCGTGAACAGATTGAGAAAGATCTCGCCGCTGCCGGCCTGCTGGAGAAGGTGGAGGCATATACTAATAAGGTGGGTTTCTCCGAGCGTACCAACGCGGCTATCGAGCCGAAGCTTTCCATGCAGTGGTTCCTTAAGATGCAGCACTTTGCCGACATGGCCCTGCCGCCCGTGATGAACGACAAACTGAAGTTCTATCCTGCCAAGTACAAGAACACGTACAAGAACTGGTTAGAGAATATTAAGGACTGGTGTATCAGCCGTCAGCTGTGGTGGGGACACTGTATCCCCGCTTATTTCCTGCCCGAAGGCGGATACGTGGTAGCCGAGACACCCGAAAAGGCTTTGAAACTGGCCAAGGAGAAGACCGGCAGAGCCGACCTGAAACTGGAAGACCTGCGTCAGGACGAAGACTGTCTCGACACATGGTTCTCTTCATGGTTGTGGCCCATCTCCCTGTTCGACGGCATCAACAACCCCGGCAACGAGGAAATCAAATACTACTATCCGACGAGCGACCTGGTGACGGCGCCGGATATTATTTTCTTTTGGGTGGCCCGCATGATTATGGCCGGATATGAATACATGGGCGATATGCCTTTCCGTAACGTCTACTTCACCGGTATTGTGCGCGACAAGCTGGGACGCAAGATGTCCAAGTCGTTGGGCAACTCGCCCGACCCGCTCGATCTCATCGAACGCTATGGGGCCGACGGGGTGCGCATGGGTATGATGCTTTCGGCTCCTGCGGGCAACGACATCCTCTTCGATGACGCCCTATGCGAGCAAGGCCGTAACTTCAATAATAAGATATGGAATGCTTTCCGCCTCGTTAAGGGCTGGGAAGTGAGCGCTGAAGTCGATGTGCCTGAAGCAGCCGCACTGGCCATGAAGTGGTTCGAGTCGAAACAGAATGCCGTAGCCATCGAGGTAGCCGACCTATTCAGCAAGTACCGTCTGAGCGAAGCCCTGATGGCTGTCTACAAACTCTTCTGGGATGAGTTCTCCAGTTGGTATCTGGAAATGATTAAACCCGCTTACGGCCGGCCTGTCAGCAAAACCGTTTACGACACGACTATCGGCTTCTTTGACAATCTGCTCCACCTGCTCCATCCGTTCATGCCCTTTATTACCGAAGAACTGTGGCAGCATATTGTGGATCGAAGAGACGGCGAAAGCCTGATGGTGAGCCCCATGACCGCTCCGGGTAAGGTGGATGAGGCTATCGTGCAGCAGTTCGAGGTGGTGAAGGAAATCATCAGTAACGTCCGTTCCATCCGCTTGCAGAAGAACATCGCACAGAAGGAAACGCTGGAGTTGCAGACGGTGGGCGAGAACCCCGTAGCCGCCTTCAACGCCGTCATCACGAAGATGTGTAATCTCTCGTCCATCGCTGTGGTCGAGGCTAAGGCTGACGGAGCCGCCGCCTTCATGGTAGGCACGACGGAATATGCCGTGCCCCTGGGCAATATGATTGACGTAAAAGCCGAAATCGCCCGCATGGAAGCCGAGCTGAAGCACAAGGAAGGTTTCCTGCAAGGCGTACTGAAGAAACTCAGCAATGAGAAGTTTGTGAACAACGCTCCTGCCGCCGTCATCGAGCTGGAACGCAAGAAGCAGGCCGATGCCGAAAGCATCATCAAGTCGCTGAAGGAAAGCATCGCTGCGCTGAAAAAAGCGTAAAATAGTGATAGTCTACAAGCTTGCAGGCAGGACTTGTATCTCTTGCAGCTTGTCGCGGCATAATATAGAAACGTCGGGTGCGGCTTTCTGTTTAAGGGAAGCAGGTCCGGCGTTTGTTTTATAAATGAATCTTATGAAGAAAAAAGGATTGTTATTGGTTGGGGCGCTTCTCACAGGTTTATGGTGTGGCGCTCAACAGCCCGTGGAAAAGTATCCGTTGGGTGCTTATGAAGAGTTGACCGATACGAAGCCTCACGACGGTGAAGAAGTGTGGAGCAAGATGCAGGCTCCTGTATCTTTGGCGTGGGGAAGTGTCGATGTGCGCTATCCCAAGTTAAGTATTCCTGTGGGAACAAAGAAGAGGATTACCCGGATGAGTGCCTGGAAAGGCGAAAGGGTACATGCGCAAGCCGTATTGTGGACTCGTCAGGCTTTGAAGAATGTTCGTGTGAAGGTTGGCGATTTGAAGAATGGAAGTTCTGTCATTCCAGATTCGGCCGTAAAGACTCACTTTGTGCGTTACGTTATGACCGACGAACTGAACAAAGACGGGAAGGGCGGTTGCGGCCATCGTCCCGACAAAACCCAGTGGGATTCTTCGCTGGTAGCCGATGTGCTCGACATTGCACAGGAACTGGATGTCAGGGAACGTTGTTCGCAGCCGATATGGTTGACGGTGTGGGTTCCTGCCGATGTTAAGGCCGGTATCTATAAGTCGCGCTTGACTGTCAGTGCCGATGATATGGAGCCATTGTCTCTTCCTTTTGAAGTGAAGGTGGTGAACCGTACACTTCCGTCTCCCCAAGAGTGGAAGTTTGATCTGGATCTGTGGCAGAATCCTTATGCCGTAGCCCGTTATTATCAGGTTCCGTTTTGGAGCAAGGCACATTTTGACGCTATGCGTCCCATTATGAAGATGTTGGCCAATGCCGGACAGAAGGCTATCACGGCCAGTATTATACATAAGCCTTGGAACGGACAGACGGAAGACCATTTCGATAGTATGGTGACCCGTATCAAGAAACTGGACGGCTCTTGGGAATTTGGTTATGCGGTTTTCGACAAATGGGTGGAATTCATGACCGAAAGCATTGGTTTGAAAGGCCTAATCAGTTGTTATACCATGATTCCTTGGGCGCTGAACTTTGACTATTATGACGAGGCTACCAATCGTGTCGTCTTTTTGGAAACCAAACCGGGTGATGCCGCATATTCGGAGTATTGGATTACTTTCCTGAAAGACTTCGCCTGCCATCTGCGCGAGAAAGGTTGGTTTGAACGTACAGCGATCTCAATGGATGAACGTCCGATGGAAGCTATGCGCGAGGCCATTAAGGTCATTCGTGCCGCAGATCCTGAATTTAAGATAACCTTGGCTGGAAACTATCATTCGGAAATAGAACCGGATCTTTACTATTACTGTATCGCGCTTGGACAGAAATTCCCTGCGGACGTGAAGAAGGCTCGTGAAGCGAAAGGACAAATCAGTACTTACTATACCTGTTGTTCGGAGGCTTTCCCGAATACATTTACTTTTTCACGTCCGGTCGAGGCTGTATGGACTATGGTACATGCCGTGGCTGAAGGATACGATGGATATCTGCGTTGGTCTTTCAACAGCTGGACAGCCGATCCTTTGCGTGATTCCCGTTTCCGCACGTGGGCAGCCGGAGATACATACAGTGTCTATCCCGGTCCTCGCAGCAGCATTCGTTTTGAGCGGATGACGGAAGGCGTGCAAGAATGTGAAAAGATGCGTATCCTGCGTGAGGAATTTACCCGTAAGGGAGATAAGGGTAAGTTGTCCCGTTTGAATAAGATGCTTTCCAGGTTTACGCTTGAGGCTCTTCCCGATGGACGTAATCATCCAGAGAAGGACGTGAACGAATTACATGAACTGCTAAATTGTCTGTAGCAGTTTTTTTCGGATAATTCCTAATAAGCAAAGAACTCCCTTTCTTATTCTGCCATACAGGCAGGAATTGGAAGGGGAGTTTTTGTTGTATTTGTACCGGACTTTATTCCAATAGCTTCTTAAGAAATTCGTCCAGTTCTTCGTCCAGTCCTTTGAGTAGTTCCTCGTTGACGAATAATGTATCATCATCTATCAGCAACAATTCGGCAAGGGTTTCCTTGTCTTCATCTACCAAAACGAAAGAAAATGGCTTCAGAAGGGTCATTTTATCGAAATCTCCTGCGTTTTTCATATCGTTCAGCAGGCCGGATAAGATACGTTCTATATCTTTATTGAAGTCATTGCCGTCATAGGTTCCCCATTCTTCGATGGTCGTATTGGCCAGAACTTCGTCGTCATCGTTATAGATGAACAATTCGCCGATGTTGGGATTCACTTGTAGATGAATATCTGTCACGATGGCTTGTTCGTGGACGCAATTATATCTGCTTACAGCTTTTTTTATGGTATTCTCCAGCAGGGAGAGTGAGGCTTGATTGAGTTTCATAATCGCTTATATTCTTGTTATTCTTTTCAAAGGTAGAAAAAAAAGAGAATCCTTTGCAGATTGTTATTAAAAATCATAATTAATTCTTTGCATTTTAAACATTCAGGCGTGCCAATCCGTTCTTACGTTCCATCAATTCACTGACATAAGAACTTGTCATAAGATAGTTGGGAATGTCACTTGGCAGGAGAGGGCTTGTCTTTTTCCGATCTACTTCGTCAATTTCCCTGGCGATTTCCTGTGCTTTGACAGCCCACTCGTAGGCGTTGTTTATGCTATCCTGCATTTCATAGCCTAAAGCAATGTTACAGGCTGCATACATTTTCTTTTTGCCTTTTTTGTTGTTATATTCAGCTTCCCATAGGCGTATGGCTTCCGACCAGTTGTTTTCTTTAGCGTAAATGGCAGCATCGCGCATGTTGACGGTACCTCCAGTGAAAAGATAGCGTTTGGCTGTTTTCCAATAGGGGAGTAAATATTTTACGGGAACGGTACCAGCAAAGCTGGAAGCTTGTTCTATCATATCTTTCTCAGAAATCAATTGGTTGAAGAGTTGTGTTCTATTGCTGTTAGATGCCTCCCAGAAAATGCTATCAGTACAGTTTACGGTAACCATTGGTGTATCCCGATTGGGCAGATAGACTTTTACGGTCGGATAGACGTTCACATCTACGGTACCGTAGAATACTCTCCATTCCGGCAGGTAACTTACTTTGCGTAAGGAACGGCATTGGATATTTTCCAAAGCAATGAGGAAATCTACTCCCATGTCTTGGGTCAACTGGATAACTTCTTCATTGGATAAAGTTGTTTCTCTGGGCGCCATGTCTTGACTCCTTAATGCCGAGTCGCAGATAACTACCAGATCGAAATAATTCTCATTGGCTATGGATTCGGCCAAGGTTTCGGTGGTGATTTGTGGATCGCCATTATAGTAGTCTGTGTGACGGGCTATTTCAGTTTTGTCTTTGTTCTTATCTTCTGAACTTATGATGAGTTTGTTGTCAGGATCTTCCGGCATATTGTTTATGATGCCGACACGCTTCAAGTTGGCAGGAAGACTGATTTCAGCCGGTAGCATATAGTCTATGGATAGCTGTTCTACAGTTTGACAGGCGTTTAGGCACAGGAAACCGACTGTAGCCAAGCAGTAAAGTAGCATTTTCTTCATCAGGATATTCTTTTTTTCTATTTATCTGGTAGCAAAAATAATCTTTTAAGTGATAAAAGAAAAGCCTTGAACGGTAAAAAACGTTCAAGGCTATTGTTAAATGGGTATAACAAGTTTTTTGTTTGTTCTTGTTATCTTTTAGTCATTTTCAGAGATTTCGTCCGTGACAGTTCTTGTATTTCTTGCCACTTCCGCACGGACAAGGATCATTGCGGCCAACCGTCTTCTCAACACGAATGGGTTCGCGCTTAGGTTGTTCACGTGTATCTCTTGCTGCAGCAGCCTGCTGATTTGGATCATTCAGGTCTACCTTCTGTTCACGGTATTTGCTCATATCTTGACGTCGTTCGGGAGCAGCCTGGTGCACCTCTACGTTGCGTTGCAGTTTTTGCTGGCTTTCGTCTGGAGCTTCCTGTACAGGTATCTGGCCGCGCATCAGGATGGAGATGGTCTGGTTATTGATCTTGTCGACCATGTCATCGAACAGGTTGACAGATTCCAGCTTGTAAATCAACAGCGGATCCTTTTGTTCGTAGCTTGCGTTCTGTACGGAGTGCTTCAGTTCATCCAGTTCACGCAGGTTTTCTTTCCAAGCTTCGTCAATGACATGGAGCAGGATACTCTTTTCGAACGACTTTACTACTTCCTTACACTCGCTTTCGTATGCCGCCTTCAGGTTGCAGGAAATGTTGTACATACGCTTGCCATCGGTGATGGGGATGAGTATGTTTTCATACATGTGGCCTTGGTTTTCATATACTTGTGTGATAACTGGATAGGCTATCTGTGCCATGCGTTCGGTCTTGCGTTTAAAGAGTTCCATGGCAGCTTCGAATGTCTTGTCAGCCAGTTTTTCCTTTTTCTCGTCCTTGAATGCCTCTTCGGTGAAAGGAGGTTCCATAGCCAAAGTTTGCAGAATATCCATCTTGCAGTTTTCGTAATCCGGTGCTTCGATCGCATTGGCACAACGGTCCCAGATCATGTTGACGATATCCATGCCGATACGTTCGCCCATCAATGCGTGGCGACGTTTGGTATAGACTACGGTACGCTGCTTGTTCATCACGTCATCGTATTCCAACAAACGTTTACGGATACCGAAGTTGTTTTCTTCTACTTTCTTCTGCGCGCGTTCGATAGACTTGGAAATCATGCTGTGTTCGATCATTTCACCTTCCTTGAAGCCCAGTTTATCCATCACACTGGCGATACGGTCGGACGAGAACAGACGCATTAGGTCATCTTCCAGTGAAACGAAGAATACGGATGAACCCGGATCACCCTGACGTCCGGCACGACCACGCAATTGGCGGTCTACACGGCGAGACTCGTGACGCTCTGTACCTATGATGGCCAGACCGCCTGCGGCTTTCACTTCCGGGCTTAGTTTGATATCGGTACCACGACCGGCCATGTTGGTGGCGATAGTTACCGTACTGCTCTGACCGGCTTGGGCCACGATGTCAGCTTCCTTCTGATGTAACTTGGCGTTCAATACGTTGTGGGGAATCTTGCGCATGGTCAGCATCTTGCTCAGCATTTCCGATATTTCTACCGATGTCGTACCTACCAGCACGGGACGTCCGGCATGTATCATGGCTTCTATTTCTTCGATGACGGCTTTGTATTTCTCGCGTTTTGTTTTGTAGACGCGATCGTTCATATCCTTGCGGGCAATGGGACGGTTGGTCGGGATGACTACAACGTCCAGTTTGTAAATATCCCAAAATTCACCGGCTTCCGTTTCGGCTGTACCGGTCATACCTGACAGCTTGTGGTACATACGGAAATAGTTCTGCAAGGTGATGGTCGCGAATGTCTGTGTGGCAGCTTCCACCTTTACACCTTCCTTGGCTTCGATGGCCTGGTGCAGACCATCGGAGTAGCGGCGGCCTTCCATGATACGGCCTGTCTGCTCGTCTACAATCTTCACTTGTCCGTCAATTACAACGTATTCGTCGTCTTTCTCGAACATGGTGTAAGCTTTCAGCAGCTGGTTGATAGTATGTACACGTTCCGACTTGATTGCATAATTGGTGAGCAGGGCGTCTTTCTTGGCCAGACGTTCTTCTTCTGTCAGGCCCTTTTCATTTTCCAATTCGGAAAGCTGGGCAGTGATATCGGGCAGTACGAAGAGGGTAGGGTCAGTGGAATTGCCGCTGATAAGGTCTACTCCTTTGTCTGTCAAGTCTACGCTGTTCAGTTTCTCATCAATGACGAAGTAGAGTGGATCGGTCACTTCGTGCATACGCTTGTTGTTCAGTTCCACGTAGATTTCCTCGGTCTTCAGCATACCAGCTTTTACGCCCTGTTCGCTCAGGAACTTGATGAGCGGTTTGTTCTTAGGCAATGCTTTGTGGCTACGGTAGAGAGAGAGGAAGCCTTCTTCCTGTTCTTTCTTATCGCTGGAAGCGATGAGACGCTTGGCATCAGCCAGATATTGAGTAGCCAGTTTTTTTTGAGCCTCTACCAGCCTTTCTACCAGCGGACGAAGCTGTTCGAACAGTTGGTCGTCACCTTTGGGAACAGGACCGGAAATAATCAACGGTGTACGGGCATCGTCAATCAATACAGAGTCCACCTCGTCGACAATGGCATAGTTGTGCTGGCGTTGCACGAGGTCTTTCGGACTTATAGCCATATTGTCGCGCAGGTAGTCGAATCCGAATTCATTGTTGGTGCCGAATGTAATATCGGCCAGGTAGGCACGGCGGCGGGCATCGGAGTTGGGCTGATGCTTGTCGATGCAGTCTACACTCAAGCCGTGGAACATGTAGAGCGGACCCATCCATTCGGAATCGCGTTTGGACAGGTAGTCGTTTACGGTTACTACATGTACACCGTTACCGGTCAACGCGTTGAGGAATACGGGGAGAGTCGCTACGAGGGTCTTACCTTCACCGGTTGCCATTTCAGCAATTTTACCTTTATGCAGAACGACACCACCGAACAGCTGCACATCGTAGTGTATCATGTTCCACGTGATTTCGTTACCGCCTGCCATCCAATGGTTCTTGTAGATGGCTTTATCGTCTTCGATACGGACAAAATCCTTGGTAGCAGCCAGCTGGCGATCGAAATCGTTGGCTGTTACAGTGATTTCTTCATTCTCCGTAAATCGTCTGGCTGTTGATTTGACGATGGCAAAGGCTGCGGGCAGTATTTCGTCGAGTGCCTTTTCGTAGATTTCTAAGATCTCTTTCTCGATTTTGTCGATCTGGGCAAAGAGCTCTTCACGCTTTTCCAGTTCCGTGTTTTCTACAGTAGCCTTCAGTTCGTCTACTTTGGCACGCTGCGAAGCGGCAGAGTTGCGGACGTATGCCTTCAGCTCTTCTGTTTTGGCACGTAAGGCATCGTTATCCAGACTGTCGATTTCTGGGTATGCGGCTTTTACCTTTTCTACCCACGGTTGTATTTCTTTCATGTCGCGGGTGGATTTGTTGCCGAATATCGAACTTAAAAATTCATTAAATCCCATTTTATAATTGTTTTTTATTTATTGCAATGTTGATAGATAATTGTTTTTCGCGTGTGCAAAGGTATGAATTTCACTCCACTGGACACAAAGTTGCAGTAAGTTTTTTCCAATAATCCGTTATCATACAAGAAAATGATTACATTCAAACGACGAAGCGGGGGCTTGTCTGCTTGTAAGAAGAGAGGGAAAATAGGTCAAAATCCAAGTGGAGTGGTTGTACATCCGTTCGGAGCACGTATGCGCATCACACTGCTTAAAGTCGGGGCGATGCGGTCGGTGCTGACGGGTGTCCGTACTTTTTCGGCTTTGATTCCTCCACCCATGAAAATCAATGGTGCGGGAATTTCGGCAGCTCGCACAGCATGGCTGTCATTGCCATTTTCCTGAACAATGGTCCATCCAGGCAGAACTTTAATTAGCAGGTCGCCCGAGCGCTTGCGGTGGTAACTGTTGCGGATGCGATCTATCTGAGGAGACCAGGAACCCAATAGCAGCCGGTGTGAGGAATAGACTTGGTCTACACCGCTAAACTGAACTAAGAATGCAGCAGACTTTTCCAGAATTTCCGTCAAGTCCAACTGTTTGTCTTCCAGAAATTTATGGTTGAGATAAATTTGTTGGTCGTAATAAGTTTCCACATATTGTCCGGCGCCATAGGTGGCCATAAGATACATGTTGAGCAAAGTGGCACAGCGGTTCAGGTGAAATTCTCCTCCGGGGATGCGGTAGATTCCCGTATCGGCAGGATCGGGGTCGGCATAACCGGTGGAAGCGATGCACAAGATGAGGTTGTTCAATCCTATCTTCAGGTCAAGCATGTCAAGCAAGGTGGCAATACTTCGATCAAGACGGGCATAGATGTCCTGCATTTCCATGGCACATTCGCGGGTGCTGCGGTGATTATAGTTGCCCGCATAGTAGGTGAGTGCCAAGAGATCGGGTATATCATCTCTGCCTATTCCGCTTTTCTCCAACAGCTTTTCTGTCAGTAGGTTGACTTCATCGTTTATAAGAGGGCTTGCCGCCAGTCGGTAGAATTTGTTCTCTCGTTCGCTTTCAAAGATGTATTTGAACGGTTCTGTCCGCCAGTCGGGCAGGTATTTGTAGCTGGATACCTGATGTAAGGGCATCCAAGTGATGTCCTTGATACGGAAATCCACAGAACTGGAGTCATTATATTGGTTCAGCCATTCGGGAAATTCCGGGTAATAGGTACTTCCACACCATTTGCCATTTGTCTTGTTTATCCAAAAGGCACCGTCGCCTGCATGGCCGGCACTCAAGATTGCTGCATCGCGAAAGGGAGCGATGGCATATACTTTCCCAGCATTGCGTGTGGCTACCTTCAGTTCGTCGGCAATGGTTGATGTCAGTAGTTGGGCCGGGGAGCTGTTTTGGTTGGTGTAGTTGCCCATGAAGTTGGGATCTTCCACGCAGTTGCGCGGTGTCAGGGTAGACACGTCCATCCACTTGGTGGCGATGATTCCATGCGTAGAAGGCGAGCAGCCACTGAAGAGTGTCGCTGTCGCCGATGCGCGGTCGGGTTTGTCGAAGGGCATCTCGGCCTGCATGTAGATTTTACCTTCACGCATCAGTCTTTTAAATCCCTTTTCCCCATATAGGGCCGAGAATGCCTCCAGATAATCTGTACGGAGCTGGTCGATGGTCAAAGTCACAACCAGTTTGGGCGTAGACGGCAGCGGCTGGGCTTGTAGTCCGCCGAAAGTCAATACCAATATGGAGGTTATCAGTCCTTTTTTCATCTTTGTATTCTTCTTCTTAAGCCTTGTTTATGGGATAAAATCAAGTTGCTTGCTGAACGTACCAGCAAACATAGCGCCAAAGGTAGCATTGTCGGATTGATTTTTTGCGGAATAACGGCCCATAGCAGTATAAATAATGTTAAAACAATAAAGTTGGCTTGCATGTAGCGGCTCGTTTGTCTTTTACGCACTTTTTGTATCATCCAGGGCAGACAGAACAGATGCAAGGGATGGAGTGTGATAAGTATATAGTTGGAACCTACAGTCGGATGGTATGAAAACAATGCCAGGAATGCCAGAATACATCCGCTGAGTCCTGAAGCTGTGAAGAGAATAAGGTCAATTCCCCACAGGCTTTTTTGTCTGCGAACTCCATACCATGAGCAAGCACATACAAGCAGGAACAGAAGTGTAGCTGTTAACAGGGGCGTAAAAAAAGTCGTTTTTGTTTGTTTGTCTTCGTTGGGAATGACAACGGGTTGTTCAGTCTGGCTCACCAAAGGTCGTGTACAGATGCCTGTGCTGTCGGTCAAGGTGGCGGTAGCGAAAAAGTCTTTCACGTAGAAAGGGGCAAACATCATCTGGTGGCGGCTGATAGGAAGATCGGCTTCGCTCCCGAGACAGAGGTCGATGCCAAACTGTGACCATGGATGTCCCTGGCAATATTGATGGACGATATCACGAAAACTTCGTCCCGTATCGGTCGTTTCCATGTCGACGGAATAGTGCAGGCTGTTGTTTGTGGCACGTTCCACCTGATCGCGTGGGCGCGTGGCACAGTTGTCATAGAAAAAATTATAGCGGTAGACACGGTTTTCCGGCCGGTAGTTCTCCTCTAATTGATTTATTAGTTTTTGTTTTTCTTCCGTAGTCAGGTTCAGTGTCTGTTCCCAAACGTCGCGATCGTCTAACAAGTATCCCGAAAGGAAGTATTTGTATTCCATTACTCCCAGCCGGCAGTCCGTTTTGCCGAGGGTGAAACGAAGGATAAAGTTGGACGACTGAAAGCTGAACAGGCCGTAGTTGAACACCACATCTATACCTTTCCGACTGTTTTTATAGCGGATGGCCGTATGTCCGAAGAGGGAATAGATTTCTTTGCCGGGTCCACAGGTCAGTAGGCTGAGGCGGATGCTGTCATCTTGGGGTTGCATTTGTTCTTCAGCCGCTTGCAGAGAGGAACATGCCAGGCAGCATAGAAGTATAGATATGATAAGTGTCCGAAATCTCCGTTGCATCGTCTTTATGAGTTTGCGGCACAAAGGTAATGTTTTATCCGATAAAGACCAATACTTTTCGGGTACGAAAAGGGGCAGCGGCGTAGTTCCGTGGCAGGGCTAACCAAAATATTCGACTGACTCGGTACGTTATATAATAACCCCC
>NZ_CANRPM010000039.1 GCF_947632445.1 uncultured Bacteroides sp.
CCAAAGTAGGGTGAATCTCTGAAATATTGTGTATCTTTGCCATATCTTGGTTCGGTTATTTCCCCCGTTTTGGCTGCTAAACCTTATTTGCGGGGGAATACCCAAAGATACAAAAAAGCCAACTAATTCGCAATAATTTGTGTATGAATTAGTTGGCTATTTTTATGCTATTTAATGAATGTCCCTAGAAATCACTCTCTTTTCTTATTTATACATATCATGGCACACTCAAGGATGCGTAGAAGCCACGTTCTGACGCAGGCGTTTCTGTTCTTCAATCAGTTTCATGTTCTCCTTGGCTTTGGATATAAAATCCTTCACCAACACATGCTCCTTAAACGAAAGGGGAGCTTCCTTCAAAATCTCCTCAATAGCAGGAGTCATCATCGGATAGGGTAACACGCTGCACATCATCATAAAGATACTGGGCCCCAGAATATTCTCAAAATTATCCACAATAAACCCTTTTACATACGTATCCATCACGTGTATCAATGAATCGGATTCCTGTTTCAACTGTTCATGTACATCGTCCAGCATCACACCGTCAAGAACCATACGCGCTTCCTTACGATCTACTTCCTCAATAGCCAACTCCATTGAATTACGCTTATCAATAAATTCATAAAGCCTGTCGTTCAGAGGGGTACCACTCGCCTCCATCTGCGTATTTGCAATGCTAACACGGATATGTCCATTTTCAAGTACCAACGGCATCATGCCTTCACTCCCCATATAGAGAGTTACCATCCTGACACTGTCAGCAGGCCCTTTCATCTTAAACCGCCCATGGATGACTTCTGCCGAATCAACCGTTACCCAATCACCCTTCTGGAAAGACTTCAAATATAACATCTTGCCATCAAGACTCGTTACAGAAGATTTCCCTTCTATCTTATAGCGTTTGCTACAAGAAGTAAAAAGCACAAGCATCAATATCAAAGGGATAGTGCAATTAACACAGATCTTGTTCATGTCCATGTAAGAAATGAATTTAGGATTTTTACGCCACAAAGGTATTAATATTCCTTATAAAGGAAGAGGCAAAAAACGTATTTTCATTTGCTTTACGTATTTTTGCACATAAATTAATCAAAAGCTACGAGATACAGACATGTCTACCTACGCACCCTTTGCCAAACCGCTCTACGTGATGCTGAAGCCCGTAGGAGCCGTATGTAATCTGGCATGCGACTACTGCTACTACCTGGAGAAGGCCAAACTATACAAAGAAAGCCCTAAGCATGTGATGAGCGAGGAACTGCTGGAGAAGTTCATCGAAGAATACATCAACTCGCAGACCATGCCTCAGGTGCTCTTCACGTGGCACGGCGGAGAGACACTGATGCGCCCTTTGTCGTTCTATAAGCGGGCCATGGAGTTGCAGAAGAAATATGCCAATGGGCGCACCATCGACAACTGCATCCAGACCAACGGCACACTGCTTACCGATGATTGGTGCCAGTTCTTCAAGGAGAACAACTGGCTGGTGGGTGTCTCCATCGACGGCCCGCAGGAATTTCACGACGAATACCGCAAAAACAAGGAAGGACGTCTTTCCTTCCACAAGGTAATGCAAGGCATCCATCTGCTGAAGAAGCACGGCGTGGAGTGGAACGGCATGGCGGTGGTCAACGATTACAACGCCGACTATCCCGAGGAGTTCTACCGTTTCTTCAAGGGTCTGGGCTGCCACTACATCCAGTTTGCCCCTATAGTAGAGCGCATCCTTCCTCACAGCGACGGACGCTACCTGGCCTCACTGGCCGATAACGGTGACATGCCGCTGACCGACTTCTCTGTCAGCCCCGAACAATGGGGCAGCTTCCTCTGTCGTCTGTTCGATCTATGGGTTAAGGAAGATGTGGGTACATACTACATTCAAATCTTCGACTCCACGCTGGCTAACTGGGTGGGCGAACAGCCTGGCGTATGCTCCATGGCACGGACGTGCGGCCATGCCGGCGTGATGGAGTTCAACGGCGACGTCTATGCGTGCGACCACTTTGTCTTTCCCGAATACAAGTTGGGCAACATCTATCAGCAGACATTAGTGGAAATGATGTACAGCGAACGTCAGGAGCGCTTCGGGCAGGCTAAATACGACTCCCTGCCCCACCAGTGCAAGGAGTGCGAATGGCTCTTCGCCTGCAACGGTGACTGCCCTAAGAACCGCTTCGCCCGCACAACCGACGGCGAGCCGGGCCTCAACTACCTCTGCACCGGATACCGCCGGTTCTTCAGCCACGTGGCCCCCTACATGGACTTCATGAAGAAAGAATATCTGGCCCAGCGCCCACCCGCCAATGTGATGCAGGCCATCTGCGAAGGTAAACTGCCCATGCCCCAATAAAGATTTTATAGAAACAACGTATAAACCATCATTAAATTAAAGTGACATACATGAAAATCAAAAAGTACCTCGTTGCGGCCATAACCGCAGCATTCACCTTCTCGGCACAGGCCGATGAAGGCATGTGGCTGCTCCAGCTGATGAAGCAGCAGAATTCCATCGACATGATGAAGAAACAGGGTCTGAAACTGGAAGCCGACGACCTCTACAATCCCAATGGCGTATCGTTGAAGGATGCCGTCGGCATCTTCGGTGGAGGATGTACCGGCGAAATCATCTCGCCCGAAGGCCTTATCCTGACCAACCACCACTGCGGATATTCCTCCATCCAGCAGCACTCCAGCGTGGAGCACGACTACCTGACAGACGGTTTTTGGGCCAAGAGCCGTGCAGAAGAACTGCCCACTCCGGGCCTGAAATTCCGCTTCGTGCACCGCATCACGGACATCACCGATCTGATCAATTCCAGAATTAGGGCCGGTGAAGTGAATGAATACGAAGCCATGACCGTCCCCTTCCTGAACAAAGTAGCCAAGGAAGAACTGGAGAAGAGTGACCTCAAAGGCAAGCCCGGCATTGAAGTACGTGCCCTTCCCTTCTACGCCGGAAACAAGTATTACCTCTTCTACTATAAAGTCTATAACGACGTGCGCATGGTGGCTGCCCCACCCTCAAGCGTAGGTAAGTTCGGCGGCGAAACGGATAACTGGATGTGGCCTCGCCACACGGGCGACTTCTCCATGTTCCGCATCTATGCCGACAAAAATGGAGAGCCTGCTGAATACAGTACCGAAAACGTGCCTCTGAAAACCCCTAAGTTCTTCCCCATCTCGCTGAAGGGACTCAACGAGGGTGACTATGCCATGATTATGGGATTCCCCGGCTCTACCGAACGCTACCTCACACAGAGCGAAGTGCGCCAGCGCATGACTGCCATCAATCAGGCCATGATAGACATGCGCACCGTCTACCTCGACGTACTGAAGAAGTATATGCGTCAGAGCGACAAGACCCGCATCCAGTATGCCACCAAGTTCGCCGGTAGCAGCAACTACTGGAAGAACTCCATTGGCATGAACAAGGCCATCGTGGACAACAACGTGCTCGAGACCAAAGCTGAACAAGAGAAACGTTTCGCTGCCTTCGCCCAAGGCAACCCCGAATACGAAGGCGTGGTAGACAAGATAGATGCCCTCGTGGAAAAAATGACCCCGGCACTGCGTCGTACCGAATACATCTACGAAGCCCTGAACGGTGCCATCGAGTTCGGCTGTCCGCCCGCGCTAATGGATAAGATGAAGCAGGCAATCGAAACCAAGAATGACTCCCTATTCCAAGCCACCAAGAAGCAACTGGAAACGATGTACGACGACATCTACAATAAAGACTACGACCCCGAAGTGGACCGCGCCGTAGCCAAAGCCATCCTGCCTGCCCTGGCCAAAGCTCTAACACCCGAAGAACTGCCCGTCTTCTACCAAACCATCGAGAAGGAGTACAAGGGCAATTATGATGCTTACGTGGACGATCTCTTTGACACTTCCATCCTGGGCAGCCGTGACAATTTCGATAAATTCTTAAAGAAACCCAGCGTGAAGGCCATCGACCATGACATGGCTACTGCCTACAGTCGCGCTAAACTCGAAGCCATCAAGACTGCTGCGACTGAAAGAGGAAAGTTCTCGCAGGAACTCAACCTGCTGCACAAGGCCTACATTCGTGGACTGGGTGAAATGAAACAGTCTGTCCCCTCCTACCCCGACGCTAACTTCACCATTCGTCTGACTTACGGCAACGTGAAATCTTACAACCCGAAGGACGGCGTGCACTACAAGTACTTCACCACCACCAACGGCATACTCGAAAAGGAAGACCCCGAGAACCCCGAGTTTACCGTTCCGGCCAAGCTGAAGGAACTTATCCTGAAGAAAGACTTCGGACGCTATGCCATGGAAGACGGTACTATGCCCGTCTGCTTCCTGACGACGAACGACATCACCGGTGGCAATTCAGGCTCGCCCGTCATCGACGGTGAAGGACGTCTCATCGGCTGTGCTTTCGACGGTAACTGGGAGTCGCTGAGCGGCGACATCAGCTTTGATAATTCGCTGCAACGCTGCATCGCGCTGGACATCCGCTACATGCTCTTCATCCTCGACAAACTGGGCGGTTGCAGCCACCTCATTAACGAGATGAACATCGTGGAATAGTAAAATAATCATCCCTTATCTATAATGAAAAGACTGTTATTTGCATCAGCTTTGGCTGCCCTGACACTTCCCGTCCTGGCCGACGAAGGCATGTGGATGCTGACCGATCTGAAGCGGCAGAACGAAGCAACCATGCAGGAACTGGGCCTGCTGTTACCCGCCGACTCCATCTATAACCCCGAAGGCATCGCCCTGAAGGATGCCGTAGTCCACTTCGGCGGAGGTTGCACGGGCGAGGTCATCTCGGCCGAAGGTTTGGTACTGACCAATCACCACTGCGGCTACAATGCCATCCAGCAGCACTCCAGCGTAGAGCACGACTATCTGACAGACGGCTTCTGGGCTATGAACCGACAAGAGGAGCTACCTTGCAAGGGACTCACTGTGACCTTCATCGACCGCATTCTCGACGTGACGGACTACGTACAACAGCAGCTGGCGAAAGACCCTGACCCGCAAGGCACCAACTACCTCTCGTCCAAGTACCTGACCCAAGTATGTACCCGCTTCCTCCAAGAGCAGCACATTACCCAGGGCACCGGCAGCAAGGCCGAACTGAAAGCCTTCTACGGCGGCAACCGTTACTACCTCTTCGTGAAAACCGAATACAGCGACATCCGCATGGTGGGCGCGCCGCCGTCGAGTATCGGTAAGTTCGGCGCCGACACGGACAACTGGATGTGGCCCCGCCACACGGGCGACTTCTCCCTGTTCCGTATCTACGCTGACAAGGACGGACGCCCTGCCTCGTACAGCAAGGACAACGTGCCCTTGCGTGTGAAGAAACACCTCAACATCAGCCTCCGTGGCTACAAGGAGGGCGACTTTGCCTTCGTCATGGGTTTCCCCGGTCGCAACTGGCGCTACATGATATCCGACGAAGTGGAGGAACGGATGCAGACCACCAACTTTATGCGCCACCACGTGCGCGACGCCCGCCAGCGTGTCCTCATGGAGCAGATGATCAAGGATGACGCCGTGCGCATCCACTACGCCAGCAAGTATGCCTCCAGCGCCAACTATTGGAAGAATGCTATCGGCATGAACGAAGGCCTCGTGCGCCTTCACGTGCTCGACACCAAGCGTACCCAACAGGAAGCCCTGCTGCAACGCGGGCGCGAACTGGGCGACACGACCTATCGGGCCGCATTCGACCGCATCCGCGCCATCGTGTCTAAACGACGCCCAGCCCTCTACCACCAGCAGGCTATCCAGGAGGCATTGGTCACAGCGCTCGACTTCATGCGCATTCCTAACACCGCCGCCCTCGTCACTGCCCTCAAGAGCAAAGACAAAGTGACCATTCAGGCTGCCACAGAAAGCCTCTGCCAAGCAGCCGACCACTATTTTGCCTCTGTTCCCTATCCCGAGGTGGAGAAATTCGTAGGCAAGGAAATGCTGCGCACATATGCCCGGTACATTCCTGCCGGCCAACGCATCGGCATCTTCCAAGTCATCGACAAGCGCTTTAAAGGTGATACGGACGCTTTCATTGATGCCTGCTTCGAGTACTCCATCTTCGGCAATCGAGAGAACTTCGACAAGTTCATACGCAACCCCAAACTCTACCGGCTGACCAGCGACTGGATGGTGCTCTTCAAATACTCCATCACTGACGGCCTGCTGCAAACGGCCATCGCCATGATGGATGCCAACCGAGACTATAATGCCGCCCACAAGACATGGGTGAAGGGTATGATGGATCTGCGTCAAGCCAACGGACAGCCCATCTATCCCGATGCCAACTCCACGCTGCGTCTGACCTACGGTAAGACGGCCTCCTATGAACCCGCTGACGGAGCCGTCTACGAATATCAGACGACGCTGGACGGCGTGATGCAGAAAGAAGACCCGACAAACTGGGAGTTCGCGGTGCCCGACAAGCTAAAGCAGCTCTGGCTCGCAAAAGACTTTGGTCGCTATGCCCTTGAGGACGGACGGATGCCCGTCTGCTTCATCGTGGACACAGACAATACCGGAGGGAATTCGGGCAGCCCCGTGTTCAATGCTCGTGGCGAACTCATCGGCACTGCTTTCGACCGCAACTACGAAGGCCTGACGGGCGATATTGCCTTCCGCCCCTCGTCGCAGCGTGCTGCCTGCGTGGACATCCGCTACACGCTCTTCATCATCGAAAAATATGCCGGCGCCTCGCATCTTATCGACGAGCTAAGTATCGTGGAGTGAACTCAAACGACACAAGGTAATGAAGTATTAATTATCAATATCCCATTATTATGAAAAAGTTATTGCTTACCCTCGCCCTCGCAGCTACCGCCTTTCTCGGACATGCCCAAGAAGTAATTGTAATGGACAAGACCATGTTTATCGACAAGGTGTTCGATTATGAGAATAGTAAGGAATGGAAATACAAAGGAGACAAGCCTGCCATCATCGACCTATACGCCGACTGGTGCGGTCCCTGTCGCAAGGTAGCTCCCATCATGAAGGAACTGGCCAAGGAATATGCTGGAAAAATCATCATCTACAAGGTGAACGTGGACAAAGAACAGGAACTTGCCGCTCTATTCAATACCACAAGCATTCCCCTCTTCGCACTCATTCCTCTGAAGGAGCAGCCACAGCTGATGCATGGTGCTGCCGATAAGGCCACATACAAGAAAGCCATTGATGAATTCCTGCTGAAGAACCCCTAAACCGGCGCAGATTAGAGATTTCGTCCCTACGCCGTCGGGAAGCTTTCGCAAACCGAGATTCCTTATTCGATTTCGCTTAGTTCCAGCCAACGCATCGTCTTCTTGTCTATCAAGTCCGTCAGCTGCGGCAGGCGTCGGGACTTCTCTGTCAGCTCGTCTATCGAAAGCATACCGCTGCACAAGGCTTCTTCGATGGCCTTTTTCTCAGCTTCGAGTTCGGCAATCTCCTCCTCAAGTTGCTCGAACTCGCGGCGTTCCTTGAAGCTCATGCGGCGCTTCTCGTCCGAACGGGTGCGCACGGGTTTCGTGGTAGCCTGTGTCTTGGCAGCTACCTGCAGTTCTTTGTCGTGACGTGCCTTGGCCTCCTTCCACTCGCGATACTGGGTGTAACTGCCCGGAAAGTCGCGGATATCGCCCTCGCCATTGAACACCAGCAGGTGGTCTACCACCTTGTCCATGAAGTAACGGTCGTGACTGACGACGATAACACATCCCTTAAAGCCTTGCAGATACTCCTCGAGCACCTGTAGGGTGACGATGTCGAGGTCGTTAGTGGGCTCATCCAGCACGAGAAAGTTGGGATTTCGCATCAGCACCGTGCAGAGGTAGAGGCGGCGACGTTCTCCTCCGCTCAGCTTGCAGACGTAGTTATGCTGCGCCTCTGGTGTGAAGAGGAAGTGCTGAAGGAACTGCGAAGCGGTGAAACGGCGTCCGTTACCCAGCTCTATGACCTCGGCAATATCCTGTACCACGTCAATGACTTTCATCTGCTCATTGAACTGAAGCCCTTCCTGCGAGTAGTAGCCGAAGCGGACGGTCTCGCCGATGTCCAACATACCGCGGTCGGGCTTCACCAACCCCATCAGTATCTTGATAAAAGTCGACTTACCCGTCCCGTTGTTGCCCACGATGCCCATCTTCTCGTAGCGGGCAAAGATGTAGGAAAAATCGTCCAGTATCTTCAGGTCGCCAAAAGCCTTGCAGAGGTGGTCGGCCTCGAAGATCTTGTTGCCGATGTAGGAGGCCTTGACGTCGAGCTTCACGTTAGCGTCGTAAAAGCGCTGCTTAGCCACCTTCTCCAGTTCGTAGAAGGCTTCCTCGCGATAGCGGGCCTTGTGGCCGCGAGCCTGTGGCATGCGGCGCATCCACTCCAGCTCAGTGCGGTACAGGTTGTTGGCTCGCTCCACTTCCACCGTCTTGGCGTCAATGCGTTCCTGACGCTTCTCCAGGTAGTAGCTGTAATTCCCTTTATAGGAATAAATTGTACGGTTATCTATCTCGATGATTTCGGAGCAGACACGGTCAAGAAAGTAGCGGTCGTGCGTCACCATGAGCAGCGTCAGGTTCGTTCGACGCAGGTATTCTTCCAGCCATTCGGTCATATCAAGGTCCAGATGGTTGGTGGGTTCGTCGAGAATGAGGAGGTCAGGCTCGGTGATGAGCGTATTGGCCAGCGCTACGCGTTTCAGTTGTCCGCCGGAAAGGTGCCTCACTTGTTGATTGAAGTCACGTATCTTCAGCTGCGAAAGAATTTGCTTGGCCTTCTGCTCGTAATCCCATGCCTTCTCGTGCTCCATACGTACAAGCAGTTCGTCCAGGCCGGGGTGGCCTTCGGTCTCCATGCAGCGCTCGTAGTCCTTGATAAGATCTACGGTCGTGTTGCCGTGGTGGAAGCAGGCTTCGAGCACAGTCAGTTCTCCGGGATACGAAGGGTTCTGCTCCAAATAGCCCACACAAAGGTCTCGGCGAAAAGAAATCCTTCCCTCGTCATACCCCTCCTTTCCCGAAAGGATGTTGAGCAAAGTGGACTTGCCGCTTCCATTCTTGGCTATCAGTCCGACACGTTGACCCTCGGCTAAGCCGAAGGATATATTTTCAAAAAGAACCAGGTCTCCGAACGACTTGGTGAGATTTTCTACTTGCAGTATAGGAGACATTTATATCAATGATAAATGGAAAATAAGGAATTAAGAATATATGAAATAAAGAACAGGAAATCAATCAACCATTGCAATAAGCTTCTGCCAAGTTGACCTTCTCACCTGACTTTACCTTGCTCCACACCAGCTTCATGGGGTCTATCCATTGGTCGGTAATGGTGTTGAGCAATACGGGGGCTTCGCGGTTGCCATCAATCAGTGTACGCCACTCCAGCCCGTCCATTTCGTTGGCCATAATGACGCAGAGCATGATGCCCAACGCCAGCCACTGGTCTTTCTTCTTAGGGCCTATCACACCACGGTCTACCACCTGCTGCATGCTTTCCACGTCTTCTTCCACTCCTTGGAAATCTTTCTTCAGCAAGTCTTTTACCGTCTTCTCCACCCACTCGTAGGCTTCGTTTATCTGACAGATTTCAGAAAGGCGGACAGGAATAAGCTCGGCAGGATACTTCACGCCCAGCTTGCGCACTTTCAGGGAAGCAATCACCTGTTCGGCCTCGGCCATCGGTTCGCCCTTGCTTACGGTGAACGAGCATTCGAAAGCAATATCGTCCACACCCGCAATCCAGATGTGCGACGTATAGTATTCGCCGTCTTCTTCGAACATTTCCTTACTGTAGGCACATTCCAGTGCACCCACACGCACCAATACGGCCGAAGAGTTCTCCTTCAGCTCCTGCTGTACGGACTCACGCCCGTAACCGGCGTTGCCTCGATAAGCCGAAATGCGGAAATTACCCGTCCATTCATCGGGATTGTAGAACAGAAACGACCCTTCGCTGTCTTCGAATTCGCTCCATACGACCGGATATTCCATGGAAAACCATGAACCCGGAGAAATATACTTCTTGAATAATTTCATATTGTTGGTTCTGACATAACTCCGCAAAGGTAGCACTCCCTGCGCTGATATGCAAGCGGCAAGTACAAAAACAACCCTTATTTGCCGATAGGCTGTACTTTCTCGATTTGTCGAACGTGATGCGTGACATCCGGTTCTGCGACATGCCAGTTGAGAGTAGACAAAAGAGAGATAATCGTAAACTATTCAAATTATTTCTCTATACGACTATTCGATTCAAAAAAAACTCTTACCTTTGCCCCGCATTGGTTCGCCTATTTCCCACAATAAGCGGAAAAGGTGATTAAAAGGGAATCGGGTGCAAATCCCGGACAGTCCCGCTGCTGTGAGTTTCACATAATCGTTATCAGCACACACCATCTGCCACTGGAATCTTTCCGGGAAGGCCGCTGATAACAGAAACGAGTCAGAAGACCTGCCATGCACATCTTTTATCATTGCTTTCGAGGAAAAAGCGGTGAGTCTAATGAACCGGGCTTTTCTGTCCTTTCATTTTATTCATCCAAACTGCTTCAAAGAAAGCAAACAAGTAAACTTCTGCCAAAGTTTATGAAATAATGTCCGGGCGAAGCGATTTCGAACGGACATTTATTTTAACGTGAGTTCAATATATTAATTCTTATATCGAACTTACGTTATTTATCATACATGGTCGAATGGGAGCGATAATATTGGTAAAAATCCAAATTCCGATTAAAGAAATAAGTAAGGTTATCCAGTTCTGCGATAAGATGCTTTCTGATAACTTCGTTACTCCCATTAGGACATTGCTTTTCTATACGACACATTTTGTGGAAATAGAGAAGCCGTCTTAATAGTTCCGGTTTTTGAACTTTGAAAAAGCGTATTTCATTCTCTTGCGTGGGGAAACTGTAGGTTTGTAATTCATTTCTTAAATCAGTGATAATATCCCGTAACCGATATACCATTGAAGAGAGATTTCGATAATATCATTGCCGTAGAGGTCGATTTTAGCAATCTCTACATCTATTTCCGATAGGAGTTTATCAAAATCTTCTTTTACTTTTTTTGAATAGTTTGATGACTTCATTCGATAGTTTACCGTTCACACAATGTTGCACCAGCATAGACTCATCATCAATCACGCCAAGATATTCTGTCATGGACGAATTGGATGATTCGGTTAAGGTTACAGAATGTGTCAAGGGGGAGTAATTTACATATTTGGTCACTCGGTTAGTTGAGATAAGCGTTTCGATTCCCGTTTCAACAATACAACTTGTTCCATCTTCGGAAAATATAAATCCAAGAATTGCCGTATATGTTTTTTCCACACCCTCATTGGTGGTCGTTGTGACAACATGGCTGCCATACCATTCGGTTTTGGCAATACTTGTCAAATTTTCCCCATCATCGTCACTGCACGCTGCTAACCCTGCCATCGTAAGGAATGTCATGAGTAGCATTCTAAGAATGTTTTTTTTCATTTTTATCCATTTTAATTGTTCACTATATATTAAATACCGAAACTGTAAAAACATTGCATCCCGGATGCAACTTTTTATTTCATACGTTCATACCCTGCTGGCTCAAAGGGGGATATAATTACAGAAAACGTGAGCCAACTATGCCACGTCTAAATGAAGGTCGTAGGAAACCTTTGATGCAGATGTAACAATAAGCAGCCCATGATATATACGTGAGAACCACTATGCTATCTCTTGCATCAGTCTGAAAATTTCCTACGTTTTCACCTACAAGATAAACATAACGTTTCTTCTTTTTTCTATGTTTTGGAAAGAGTTGTGTCAATCCAGTTATAAAAGTAGAGATTTTCTGTGATAATCTCCTTTATTTTAATGTTTTTCTTTTCATTTAAGGCCTAATTTCTATATTAACGTGAATTCGATATAAAATCAATTCACTTCAATGGCGGGTTTCTTTTCAAAGCAACAACAGGCTGCGATAGTGGACAATAAATCGGCAATGAAATTTCTATTCCCTTACTCCGCCCACGCAGCACTTCCTGAAGTCCCGACGCAGTGCTGCATGAAGGTGTCATGCAGTGCTGTATGAGGAGGGAACGAAGCACATCATCAGAGGGTGACGAAGCACTGTGTCAGGGTTCATCCAAGTATTCCATGATGGGCCGGACCCCGCGTCAGTTCGGCATCGGGCGAACGGTAGCGGTGGATTCAGGAGGTGAGACGACGGACGGCCTGTTCGGGATCGGCATCGGGGGAAATAAAGGCAGGCCAAGGGACGACGGATGTAAGTAACGGTTTTTATAATGGGAAACAAAGATTGAAAGCAATAATTATCATCGCAAAAAAAACATTTTTAGTCCTGTCAACAATATCGCTTCATTATCAGCAAGTTACGTCGACGGTGACAGGAGCTGTACAAACTTTATGAAATACAATAAAAAATAGGCTGCCTTTAAAGACAAGGTATTTTTTATTTTTTCACGGAAATGTTTACCAAAGACTCAGTCCTGTCAACAATATCCATTGATAATCAGGCGATTTTGTTGACAGGACTATTTTGAGCCCCTCCCGGATTATTTCCAAAGTGATTTAGGAGCTTTCATAGACAAGATAGCTGGTAAAAAAGGGATATTCTTATATCGAACTCACGTTATTTTATATCTGCCAACTAATGACCGTCCAAAGACTAACAAATATAAGTTAAGACAAAATCTGTGAACAAACGATAATGTACAAAGAAATGGCAACATTCAGCTGTTCGACATTCAACAACTTCGAATACTCCTTCAGAACAAACAACAAACGGACAAATGTATAAATGCTCACGAAAATCCACACTATCAATATTCAGACATTTATAAACCGCCTCTTTAGCCGACCAATGTAAAAGCAGTCCCCACGTATCAGTACCTTCATAAGTTCCAGGTAATTCATCATCACGGACAAACTTATGAGCTACTTTACGCACACGTTCTGCATACTGTTCTATATCAATGCCTACTTCTTTATTTATACCACCTAAAATAACAGCCACATACCCTTTGGTATGGGAAATGCTTAAAGAAAACGATTTATCAGCCAAATAAGGTTTCCCATTCTCTTGATACCGAATTTCTTTTTCCACTCCAAGCATCGTATAGAGTAAGACACGCACAGCGCACCATTCCAAACGCCGATGGGCAGAAGAAAATTTTTCAACCTCTTGCTTGTATTTTCCACTATTAGGCAGCAAGGACAGCAGTTCTTCCAATGTTTCTTCCAACTTCCATACAGCCCAATGTTGATTCACCTCCTGATGTTGTAGAAACAAAGCCACTACTTATCCTCCTTAATCTCTATAGCCTTTGGCTCTTTCACTGTAAATTTTACTTTTAAAATACGACGGCTATCTATCTCAAGTACTTCAAATTCATAATTCTTATAAGAAACGCGTTCATGTAAAACAGGGAACTCTCCTTTCAACTCAAGCAATAATCCTGCCACTGTATCCGCATCGCCTGCAACTTCTTCAAAATCAGCCTCGTCAGTCTTTGTTATTCTATAAAAATCGGCCAGTAAGGTCTTGGCTTCAAATATCCAAGTATGATTATTGAGCACGATATATGTCCGCTCTTCATCGTCATATTCATCATGTATCTCACCCACAATTTCTTCTATGATGTCTTCCATTGTCACAATACCCGATGTCCCACCAAATTCATCTACTACAATAGCAATATGTATCTTATTGGCTTGGAAGTCACGAAGCAAGTCATCAATCATTTTTGTTTCTGGAACAAAATAAGCAGGCCGAATAAGGGATTGCCAACGAAAATTATCCCCTTTGTTCAAATGGGGCAACAAATCTTTTATATAGAGTATTCCCTTAATGTTATCACGCGTCTCGGCATAAACCGGTATGCGCGAATAAGCATTTTCTATAATACATCTCAGAACATCTTTAAAAGGAGTTCGGATATCCAAATCTACAACATCCAATCTTGAAGTCATCACTTCTTTAGCCGTTTCTCCGCCAAAACGAATAATTCCTTCCAGAATGTTACTTTCTTCAGATAGTTCCGTTTTATCCGTCAATTCCAATGCATGAGACAATTCATCGACCGATATATTATGATTTTTATGCGAAACATGTCTGTTCAAAAAAGAAAAGGAACGCATCAGCAACGATTCCATCGGATAGAACACCGAACGAAACACAGAAATGCCCGAAGCTGCAAACCGACAAAAGGACAATGTCTTCTGAGCCGAATATATTTTGGGCATAATCTCGCCAAACAGTAAAAGCAAGAAAGTTAATATGACGGTTAAAATCAGAAACTCTGCAATGGGTGAATGAAACTCGAAAACATTCATGAAAAAGAAATTGCAAAGCATGATAATGGTCACGTTCACAAAATTGTTCGTAATCAATATCGTAGCGAGCAAACGTTCGCTATCTGACAATAAATCACTGATTTTAGAATCAGATGGATGCTTGTGTTCAGCAATCGTATTCAAATCGGCCGGAGAAAGCGAAAAGAAAGCAATCTCGGAAGCCGAAGCAAATCCTGATACAAATAAAAGAAGACCAGCCAAAACAATGGCCACAATGGATGGCACAGTAGGTGTATGTACAGTTATTCCATTAAACACATCTGCCAACTGGCCTAAATAAGCGTCTGGATCCAAAGAAATAATTTTTAGTTAAACACTCAGAACGGCAAATCATCCGCTCCATTATCTTGTGCAGGTGCAGCCTGCGGTTGCATACTTTGCTGTTGTCCACTACTCGGCTGAGCAGCCGCTTGAGGAGCTGTTCCGGCTGTCTTGGGGGAAAGCATCTCCATACTGTCCACAAAAATCTCGGTCACATAGCGTTTCACGCCAGCCTGGTCATCATACGAGCGTGTACGGATTTTCCCTTCCAAATAAAGTTTGTCACCTTTGTGCACGTATTTTTCAGCCGTTTCAGCCAATCCCCGCCATAAAACGATATTATGCCATTCTGTCCGTTCAGGAACTTGAGTTCCATTAGCCAAGGTGTACGCCCTGTCAGACGTAGCCAAAGAAAAAGTAGCCACAGCTACCCCACTATCCAAGTATCTCACTTCTGGATCTTTCCCTACATTCCCGATCAAAATAACTTTATTGACTGACATAACTTTTTTTCTTTTAAAATTGATTGCCAAAAATAGACAGAATAATGTAACCGTGCAAATATCTGCACAACTTTTACGCATATTTTTCCAAGAACTGATGGATGAGCCGAGGCACAGCATAGCGTGTCCACTCCCTTTGCCCAATCCGTATATAATCCGAGAAGCCTTGAATGTCAGCAGGGAAAATCATCTCATAAAAATCCGCATGAATAATCTGATGAGACAGAACATGTTTGACTCCTATCTGCAACGGACGTACAATAGGTTCCACATCGGTTCCAAGCTCTTTCAATTCTGATGCGAGCAGCAACTCTTCTACGGTCATTTGACGATCAGTTTCTATCAATGGCAGTTCGTACAAATTGCGCCAGATGTCATTGCCTGTTCTTTTGCGGAGAAGCATCTGTCCGCCGACACATATATATATATAGGTGAAATAGCGATCCGTCGTCTTTGTACGATATTGTTTGATAGGCAGCAGGGCTACTTTACCCGTTGCCAACGCTGAGCAACTATCCGCCAACGGACAAAACATACAGGAAGGCGATTGAGGAGTACACTGTATGGCTCCAAAATCCATAATGGCCTGGTTATAAAGCGCCACATGCTTTTCATCCAGCATTTCCTGCGCCAATGAAGCAAACAATTTCTTTCCCTGAACAGAGTCAATCGGAACCTCCACTCCAAAATATCGGGAAAGCACCCTGTACACATTACCATCCACCACAGCATAAGGCATATCGTAAGCGATGGAACAGATAGCCGCAGCTGTATAGTCACCTACTCCTTTAAGTGCACGGACTCCTTCGTAAGTGCGGGGAAAAACTCCATTCATACTACGGGCAGCAGCATGCAAATTTCGTGCACGCGAATAATATCCCAAGCCCTGCCAGTATTTCATAACTTCGTCCTCATCCGCTTCAGCCAAAGCGACAAGATCGGGGAAACGCTCTACAAATCGCAGAAAATATTCATAGCCTTGAACCACCCGGGTCTGTTGCAGGATAATCTCTGAAATCCAGATGCGATATGGGTCTTTGGTTTCACGCCAAGGAAGTTCACGCCGATGCTCGGCATACCAATCCAACAATACTCTTGAAAAAACAGTCATTCTTTGCACTTAAAACGGTCTTTTTTCCACCGCAACGCACCCTTTTGTCCCATTAAAACCATAGAAAAGGGAGAACGGCGGCCGACAAATGTAACGCTTTTCCGCACAAGAAAACTTAATTCCAATACTTTTTTAAAAAAATGTCCGAAATATATTTTTTAGAGACAAGGAAAAGCTATATATTTGTAGCCCAAAAATTTAAGTAAACATTAGTATTAATATTTTTTAAGAAAAAATGACTAAAGCTGATATTGTAAACGAAATCACCAGAAACACTGGGATTGACAAGACGACTGTACTTAAAACAGTCGAGGCTTTTATGGATGCCGTTAAAGAATCTTTAGCCAAGGATGAGAATGTCTACCTTCGCGGATTCGGAAGTTTTATTGTAAAGAAAAGAGCACAGAAAACAGCTCGCAACATCTCTAAAAACACCACGATCATCATCCCCGAGCACAACATTCCGGCATTTAAGCCTGCCAAGACATTCACATTAACAGTGAAGAAATAATAATAGTATTAACTCGTAAAATTTGAAGCTATGCCAAGCGGAAAGAAGAAAAAAAGACATAAAATGTCTACGCACAAGCGTAAAAAAAGACTAAGAAAAAACAGACATAAAAGCAAAAAGTAATTTTTAGTCTGACGACAAAATAAAGGACAAACTTGCGAAACAAATGTCTCGCGAGTTTGTTCTTTGTTTAAATGAACATGAGATCATACAAACACAGGTCAGAATGAGAAAAACAATCCTTCCTACCTGAAGTTTTGTATATTGTAAACTTTAAAAGCATTATTATTGTGACAAGCGAACTCGTTGTAGATGTACAGCCCAAAGAAGTGTCTATCGCCTTGCTTGAAGACAAGCAGCTGGTAGAGCTTCAAAGCGAAGGACGCAGTATTTCCTTCTCCGTGGGCAACATATATTTGGGCCGTGTCAGAAAATTGATGCCCGGCCTGAATGCCTGCTTCGTGGACGTAGGTTACGAGAAAGACGCTTTCCTTCATTATCAGGACCTGGGTCCTCAATTCAATTCTTTAGAGAAATACGTAAAGCAAACTTTAAGCGACCGGAAGAAACTCAACCCCATCACCAAATCGGCCTTACTTCCCGACCTTGAAAAAGAAGGCACCATTGCCAATACACTCAAGGTAGGACAAGAAGTCGTGGTGCAAATTGTCAAGGAGCCCATATCAACCAAAGGGCCGCGACTAACCTCCGAACTATCCTTTGCCGGACGTTACCTCGTATTGATACCTTTTAACGACAAGGTATCCGTATCCCAAAAAATAAAGTCGAGCGAAGAACGCGCACGTCTCAAGCAACTGCTGATGAGCATTAAGCCCAAAAACTTCGGTATCATTGTACGTACCGTAGCCGAAGGTAAACGTGTAGCCGAG
Source organism: uncultured Bacteroides sp. (assembly GCF_947632445.1). Classification (GTDB taxonomy): domain Bacteria; phylum Bacteroidota; class Bacteroidia; order Bacteroidales; family Bacteroidaceae; genus Bacteroides. The sequence goes on from NZ_CANRPM010000039.1 coordinate 17,624, forward strand.
CTGGACGGAGAGCTTAAAGTATTACTGAAACATTGGGAAGAAGCTATCGTCAAAGTACAGAAAGCCACCAAATTTCCGACACTAATTTACGAAGAAACCAGTCGTGCCGTAGGTCTGTTGCGCGACTTGTTCAATCCTTCCTTCGAAAGCATCCACGTGAACAACGAGGCTGTCTATCACGAAATCAAGGACTACGTAACCCTTATAGCCCCCGAACGGGCAGGAATTGTGAAACTGTACAAAGGCCAGCTCCCCATCTACGACAACTTTGCCATTACCAAACAGATTAAGGCATCCTTTGGTAAAACCATCTCTTATAAAAGCGGCGCATATCTGATCATAGAACATACAGAAGCCCTCCACGTAGTAGACGTGAACAGCGGCAACCGCACAAAGAATGCCAACGGCCAGGAAGCCAATGCACTGGAGGTAAATTTAGGTGCGGCCGATGAACTGGCCCGCCAGCTACGCCTGCGCGACATGGGAGGCATTATCGTCGTAGACTTCATCGACATGAACGAAGCCGAGAACCGGCAGAAGCTTTACGAACGCATGTGTCAGAACATGCAGAAAGACCGCGCACGTCACAACATCCTTCCGCTTAGCAAATTCGGACTGATGCAGATTACCCGCCAGCGCGTGCGCCCCGCCATGGACGTCGATACGACAGAAACCTGTCCGACCTGTTTCGGTAAAGGTAAAATAAAATCGTCTATCCTATTTACCGATACTTTAGAGAACAAGATTGATTATCTGACCAACAAACTGAAGGTAAAGAAATTCTCGTTGCACATCCACCCGTATGTAGCCGCTTACGTCAATCAAGGCCTTGTGTCCATGAAGCGTAAATGGCAAATGAAATACGGATTAGGTATCAAAGTGATTCCCGATCAGAAACTCGCGTTTCTACAATATATCTTCTACGATCCTCACGGTGAAGAGATAGATATGAAGGAAGAGATCGAAATCAAATAAGTAAAAGAGGCTGTCTTAGGGCAGCCTCTTTTTTCATTAAATACCCCGCCATACCTTAAGAAATCACCGGATAATTTTAACAAATACCACTATTTTTATTTTTTTTCTTTCAGATTATTTGTTTAATTAAAATATTTTTCGGAATATTGCAGCGTATTTAATCACCAATATCAAGAATATCAACATGAAAAGAGCACCTTAAATCATCCGCAGTATGAAATGGAATCGTTTTAATCAGATTAAAAATGGTTCATCGACTTTAAATTACCTATAGTTAAACCTTACAAATCAACAATGTGCAAATGAATCTATTTTTTTGCAGAAAAGAGCAGTGCATAAAATGCATTGTCCTATCATTGCTATTATCTCCAAGTACACTTTTCGCACTTCCTGAAAACGGAACAGGTACAAGCGAAACAGTCACAACAATTCTGCAACAGCAAAAGCAGACAATTACAGGAACCATTCTCACCGGAGACACCAAAGAACCGGCCATTGGTGCTACTGTTTATTTAAAGAACAGTACAACAGGAACGGTCACGGACGTCAACGGTAAATACTCCATTACCGTAGAAGGGATAGGCGGAGTATTGGAATTCTCTTACATCGGCTATAAGAAACAAGAAGTAGCCATAACAGGACAACAGACGATTGATATTGTACTACAACCGGACACCGAAGTCCTTGAAGAAGTAGTCGTAGTAGGTTATGGAAGCCAAAAGAAAGAAAGCGTCGTCGGCGCCATCTCTACATTGGACGTTACCAAACTGACCGTTCCCGGCTCGTCCATTTCGAGTGCATTGGCCGGCCAACTCTCAGGTATTGTTGCCATGAGCCGTTCCGGTGAACCGGGTAAAAACAGTGCGGCAGACTTCTATATCCGAGGCGTATCTTCTTTCAAAGGAACCTCCACACCTCTTGTATTAGTCGACGGCATCGAACGCGATTTGGATTTGGTCGATACAGAAGACATCGCTTCCTTCTCCATTCTGAAAGACGCCTCCGCATCGGCTGTATATGGTGTACGAGGCGCCAACGGTGTAATCCTTATCACGACCAAAAAGGGAGCTGTCGGAAAACCGCAAGTCAATGTACGCACAGAGTTCGGTTTCACCCAGCCGACCAAACGGCCGAAAATGTTAGGTTCTGCAGAATGGGCCGAATTATATAACGAAGCCTACAGCAGCCAATACTATTCGCCCGAAGACATCGAAAAATACAGGACGAATGCCGATCCCGATCTCTATCCCAATGTCAATTGGTTCGATGCCCTGTTCGATGATATGGCAGCCAACCAGCGTGTCAATCTGAATATCACAGGCGGTAGCGACATTGTCAAGTATTACGTATCCGGTGCTTTCTATAATGAAAGTTCGATTTACAAGAATGCAGGCAATATTTACGGATACAACCCGTCCATCCGCTACAACAAATTCAACTTCAGAGCAAACGTCGATTTGAACCTTACCAAAAGCACCATCGTGAATTTCAATCTGGCCAACATCTATGAGAAATCATTCGGACCGGGACATGCAGACAGCGATGGTGAGATTTGGGGATACACATTTATGACTTCTCCCAACGCCTTCCCGACACAATATTCCGACGGCACCTTGGCAGGCCCCTCCTCAGACTCCGGTTATAACCCCTGGAACATGCTGGTGCACTCAGGATATCGTGAGCAATTCTGGAACTCAGCCCAATCACTTATCGGCGTAACCCAAGACATCGGTGCACTTTGGGAGCCGTTAAAAGGTCTGAGCGCAAACATCAAATTCTCCTGGGACGCATGGAACACAACTATCCAACGCCGTAGCAAGGAAGAAAGTTTTTATCATGCACGCGGCCGTGCAGAAGACGGCAGTCTGATTTATGACGACAACAACGGCGACGGTATCTGGGATCCGGTGCGCACAGGAAATGGAAGTTTGAATTTCGGTATCGGACGTGCTGGTACGATGACCCGCTATCTGGAAGGCTCTTTGACCTACAACCGGGTGTTCAATGACGTCCACCGCGTGGGAGCCCTGTTTCTGTATAACCAGAAAATTCATACCAATACCCAGGCCGGCAGCGGTGACGCCGCACTGCCATACAAGAATCAGGGTCTGGCAGGCCGTGTAACCTATGCATTCAAAGATACCTATTTCGCAGAAGTCAATTTGGGTTACAACGGTTCCGAGAATTTTGCCCGAGGACACCGTTTCGGCTTCTTCCCCGCCGTAGCCATCGGCTGGATGATGTCAAACGAAAAATGGTTCCAGCCGGTAACCAAGGTTATCGACATGCTGAAATTGAAAGCATCCTATGGTAAAGTAGGTAACGACGATATAGGCGGACAAAGAAGATGGGTATATGAATCGTCCATCGTAGGCGGCGGCAGTTGGAATTACGGTAACAACGGACAAAATGGCGGCGGCGGTATCCGTGTCGGCGAAGTCAAAAACCTGAATGCCTCATGGGAAGAAGCATTGAAAATAAACGCAGGTATTGAGTTTTCGTTATTCAACAAGGTACGTGTACAGGCCGACTACTTCCGTGAAGAACGCAGCGGCATCTTCCTGCAACGTGCCGGACTGCCTGCCATCGTAGGTATTTCCACCATTCCCTATGTAAACATCGGAGAGACCTTGAATCAAGGTTTTGATGCCACCGTGGAATATTCCCACCAGGTAAACAAAGACTTAATGTTGACCGCACGAGGGAACTTCACCTTCAACAGAAACGAACTGCTGAACAACGACGAACCCGACTGGGAATACAAATACCAGAACCGCATCGGGAAGCCTTTCGGCAGCGGCGGTTCTATGCAACCGTTTGCCTTAGTAGCGCTCGGCCTGTTTGAAAGCCAGGAAGAAATCGACAACAGTCCTGTTCAAACCTTTGGCGAATACCGTGTAGGTGACATCAAATACCAGGACATCAACGGTGACGGCAAAATCGACAGCCAAGACCAGGTGGCAGTCGGTTATACCAACCTGCCGGAAATCACCTACGGTTTCGGCGGCACGGCGCAATACAAGAACTGGGACTTCAACATCTTCTTCCAAGGAGTGGCACGCACCAGTTTCTTCCTGGGAGGTTCTTCCATCCGCTCACCGTTCTCATCAAGCAACATGGAACGTGCTTCTCTCAATGAAGACCTGTACGGCAACGTATGGATGTCAGACAATACGCCCGAACAAAATGCCAATGTCACCTATCCGCGTCTCAGCATGGGTAGTGGCGGAGCCGGTGCTTCCAACAACAGTCAGGCATCCACCTGGTGGCTGCGGGACGCTTCGTTCCTCCGCCTGAAGAGCGTGGAAATCGGATACACCTTACCGAAATCACTGTTGCAAAAGAGCTTTATCAAGAGCGTGAGATTCTATGCCGCAGGCAGCAACCTCTTACAGTTCAGTCCCTTCAAGCTGTGGGATCCGGAAAAAGGCTCATCAGACGGTTCGGGCTATCCGCTCAACCGGATGTTCTCCATCGGATTTAACGCTAATTTCTAAACCTTGTAACAAAAAGACTTATGAAGATTACATTCAAATCATTCTATATGTTATGCTTCGCAGCAAGCACCCTGACACTTGCTTCCTGCGAAGACTTCCTGGACAGACAAGAAGATGAAAAGCTCACTTTCGAGAAAATCTGGGAAAACCGGAATACGACCAAGCAATATTGGTTGAATGCCATGTCATTTCTGCCCAACTTTGATGATAATTATATAGGTGACTCGGAACCTTATCTGGGAGCATCAGACGAATGTTCCATTGCTTACGACCGTGCTTACCGATACATCAATTTCGGTTCGTGGAACGCAACAACTGTCCCCTATTATAAAATGGAGAGCTATTATCAAGGCATCCGCGAATGCAACATTCTGATGCAGAACGTTTACAAGTGCAACGACCCGCTGGTTAGCCAAAGAGACCTCGACCTGTATTATTGGCAAGCCCGTTTTGCCCGCGCCTATTACTATTTTCGGATGATGTGCGATTACGGCCCTGTATTCCTGTTAGGAGACGAACCGCTTGACTTTACAGCCTCTACGGAAGCACTCTACCGCCCGCGCAACACGTGGGAACAATGTGTAGACTACGTAGTCAACGAAATGACAGAGTGCGCCAACAGCAGCGCAATCCAGTCGTCCTACGAAGAACTGGAATGGGGACTGGCCACCAAAGGAACCTGCCAGGCCGTTATTTCAAGACTGCTGCTGTACTCGGCACGCGACCTGTTCAACGGCAACACCCTCTATCGCAACATGAAGAACCCTGCAACCGAGGAATTCCCCGAACTGTCGGGTGCCGAACTGTTCCCCCAGCAATACGACGCCTCCAAATGGTTGAAAGCCGCAGAAGCTGCCAAAGTTTTGTTGGACAATCCCCAATACGAACTGTATCGCGCAGGCAACGGCAATCCTTATGAAGATTACGCAGGCATTACCAATGTAAACTGGAACAACGAACTCATCTGGTCACGCTACAATAACCGCTTCTATTGGGGAGTAGGTACTGTACCGACGGGTGTAGCAGGTACAGCCTATGGCGCGATAGGCCCGACGCAGCAGCAAGTGGATGCCTACGCCATGTCCAACGGCCGCTACCCGATTACCGGATACGATGCCGACGGAAATCCCATTGCAGACCGCCAATCCGGCTATGACACCGACACAGAATTGCAGCTGAGCACGTGGAGCTATCCGGCTACCGGTTGGAGCAAATTCGGTTACTTTGACATAACTGCTCCCAACATGTACAAAGACCGCGAACCGCGTTTTTATGTTACCGTATTCTTCGGCGGAAACTGGTGGCTACACAACGAACAGTCTACCATGATTTCCTTTGCCAAAGGAGGCAACGGCAACAAGAGCCACGACTATCCCAAGTCCGGTTATCTGCTCAACCGCTTCTACGATCATCGTTTGAGTTCGGCATCGGGCAACTGGGGCAACATCACGTTCCCCACATTCCGCCTTGGCGAAATGTACCTGAACTTCATCGAGTCCGTGCTGGAATGCAAGAAGCGGGGCGTCGCCCTTCCCGGAGGATATGAACAACTGGCTATGGACAAATGGGCAGACCTGCGCGATCGTGCCGGCTTAGATCCCATCACAGACGTCTATCCCAATGCAACCACTGACGAATTGATAGAGCTGTGCCGCAAGGAGCGCCGTGTCGAACTGGCCTTTGAACGTCATCGTTACTACGACACCCGTACCTGGAAGATTGCTACAGAAACCGACGGAGGCCCCATGTACGGCATGAATACCGAGTGTCCCCTTGAAGGTACCAACCCGCAAGATACCCCCGCAGGTTTCTGGAAACGTACCGTTTTTGAGACACGCGTATTTAAAGACAACCATTACCTGTATCCGTTCTCCCAACGCGAACTGGACCGTAACAAAATGTTGATACAAAACTACGGTTGGTAATATGGACACTAACAATCAAACAACGAATTCATTATGAAAAGAAACATATTATTTGCGCTTCTTGCCGCAGGGTGCCTGTTGACACATACCGCATGTGAGGACGGCAAGGACGAATACTTATCAGACTTCAGTACCATCCTCTGCTTCAGGAATAGCGGAGAGCTGCCGTTGACCGTCTACAAAACCGGAGAAAATACGGACTATTCCCTTATCGTAAACAAGTCCGGTTCCGCTCTGGGGACGACGGCATCAATCGAGGTCGACATCATGAGCGACGCAAGCCTTGCCGCATACAACACTTCGGAAGGCGTAAACTACAAGGCATTGCCGGGCACCTGCTATACCGTAGACAATACCTCGCTACAGTTTGGAGCCGCCGACATGTACAAGACCATAAACGTATCGCTGGTAGCCGAACAAATTGAACAATACGACGGAACAGACGCAACCTACGTCATCCCGTTCGAGCTTTACAGCGCTTCCGACTCCGTCAATGCACAAAAGCGGTATGCGTTCATTATTCCCAGCGTCCAGGTACTCACCGTAGGTTTCGAGAACACCGGATTTATTACTACGGACGACATCACGGGTGAGTCCGGGACGGAGACAATCACCCAATCCGTCCAGATGCCTGTTGTGAGCTTATGGGATCTGGACTGCGAAGTGGTGGCAGACGAGGACGTTCTGGACCAATACAATGCAGAAAACGGGAAAAACCTGCAAATGGCTGCGGAAGGTTCCTATACGATAGAGGTCACGCCCTTCCACAACGATTCCAGCGATGCGACCGTGACGATAACCTTGGACAAGTCCAAATTGTCATGGGGGCAGCAAGCCATCCCCTTGCGTATCAAAGGAACATCCAACTCCAGCATTCCTGCCGATGAAGACAAGTCGACTTGCATCATAGGGATTAACAAAACCATCCCGAGAAGTGAGTTGACCCAGATACCGCTCTCGCTCGATATGCTTTCGTCCAATGCTACAGTTGACTACGACGGAACGGGTCTGGCCGGATTGTTCGACGGCAGAGGATCCGGACTCCACTGGCATTCCGACTATTCAGGAACCATAATTGATGCTGTTTACGGACATTACATCGACTTCGAACTGCCCGCTCCGATCCATCATTTCGCCTACAATTTCTGGACGCGATTTGAGAATGCAAACGGTGCACCTATCAAAACAATCATTTATGCCGGAAACGACGGAAGCACCTGGAAAGAATTAGGTGAGGTGACTACCGAATTTACAAAGGGCGATGAAGAATACGATTCAAATGTATTCTCGTCCGATGATTCGTTTACCTATGTACGTTTCTCCGTGACCGAAAGCAAGGGAGGAAACGTATGTCAGGGAGGACACTGGAACTGCGGTGAAATGCAAATTTTTGGTAAATAACATTCTTCTAACCTTTTAGGGGCAGTATTCGAAAGAACTGCCCCTCCACTCACTACTATATATATCCGATTTACCAAAAAGAAAGAAAGGAGGGAAAACACATTTATTGTTTTGTCTCCTTTTTTTTCGCATAAAGTGAAGGATATTCCAAAATATTTTCTACCTTTGTGGCGGCTCGGCCTTATGTATATTATCAACCTTTTAAAAATAAAAACTCTATGAAAGTCGTATCACTACTGACAATCTGCTTGTGTACCGCATTATGGTTCACTTCGTGCAGCGATGACAACAACGATGCACCGGCTACTCCCCAGTTTTCCATCGAAGAAGACGATCTGCGACAGGACTTCGAACAAGGGGCGGCCTTCAGGGACATCAGAGTCAAAACAAATCTGGAAGCTTCGCAATGGAGCGTCAAATCCGACCAACCCTGGTGTCTGGTTTCGCAGGAGCGTTCCTCGTCCAGTTCAATCTTAATCAGCTTATTGGAAAACCAAGAGGTCGACGTCCGCTCGGCCAATGTAACCGTAAGCTCCAGCGTGAAAAACTACACTATCGAGGTGCGGCAGCTGGGCCTCGGACCGGCCATCCTTCTGAAGCGGGATGCGCAAACCGTGACGGCTGAAGGCGGCCCGCTGACCATCACCGTCACGTCCAATATCGAATATACGGTGACTACCTCGGAAGATGCAACGTGGCTGCATGCCGCGACGAAGACCCGCGCCTTGACAGATAAAGACTACGCCTATACCATAGACGCCAATCCTTCATACGAAGACCGCAGCACCACCATCACCTACACCGGAACCAAATATACGGAAACGACCGCTACCTACAAGGTAACTCAGGAATCCAAGAGTGCGCGTATAGAAGATATAATCGTGGAAGGAGACTTTAAAGTAAAGCCTACCGGCGGACATGCCAGCGAGTGCGAAGAGAGCCAGGGTCAGGGTATTGAAAACAGTTTCGACGGGAAGTTCGGCAATCAAGGAAAGCCATATCATTCCCGTTGGAATAACAGGACACAACTCCCCGTTACGCTGGAATATTACTTCGACAAAGAGGATCTCGATTACCTTATCTATTACTCAAGATACGGGAACGGCAATTTCGGAAAAGTCGACATCTATCTAACTACCGAAAGCGACCCCAACGAGCAACTGCTTGGAAACTATGACTTCAAGATGCAAGGGGCACCTACTAGGGTTCCTTTCGGCAAAACCTATTCCAAAGTAACCAAAGTGAAATTCGTGGTACAATCGGGTGCGGGAGGCTATGTCAGCTGCGACGAAATGGAATTTTACCGGAAGAACACGGAGAAAAGCCTCGACAAGCAGCTGCTGACCGTATTTACCGACCTTACATGTACCAAGCTGAAATCCGAAGTGACCGACGAGCAAATGAACGCCCTGCCCGGCTACTTCGCCAAACTTGCCTTCATGCTGCGCAACAATACCTATGATGAGTGGGAAAAAGAGTTTCGTATCCAGTCTTACGAGGCCTACAGCAACGTGGAAGAATGGGCCGAAAGGCTGATGACCAAGAAATACAGCAACCTGGACAACCCGACCGGCATCTACGTAGAACCCGGTGACTCCGTGGTTATCCTCGTGGGCGACACGCACGGTAATTCCCTCTCCGTCCAGTGCATCGGGGAAGAACAGACCGGCTCCGGGGCGGATGCCTACGTACAGACAGCCGCCAGCGGAGAGACACGCTTCCTGCAAGAAGGCGTCAACAAGGTAGGGTTCACGCAGAAGGGCATGCTCTTCATCATGTACACCGCCGACCTGACCAACCCCAACTCGAAGCCCATTACCATACACATCGGGCCGGACAGCGGAAAAGTAAGCGGCTTCTTCGACCTGAAGACCCATAAGACGAACGATAAATACGAGGAACTCATCGGGAAAGCTACCTATAAGTACTTCTGCGTGCGCGGCGAACGCATCATGTTCTTCTTCCACCGCGACCGGATGATACGCGCCGTGCCCAAAGACATCCTGTCGGCTATCGGCCTGTGGGACGAGATTATCCAATGGGAACAGGAGCTGATGGGCATCGACGACGTGCGCCCCTCGCAGGTGAACAACCACCTGTTTGCCATATCGCCCGAAGGCAGCTACATGTGGGCATCGGACTACCGAATCGGCTTCGTCTATACTTATTTGGACAACATCCTGCTGAGAGATAACGTTATGGCCAAGAAAGATAACGCCTGGGGGCCGGCGCACGAGATAGGACACATCCACCAGGCTGCCATCAACTGGCCAAGCTCCACCGAGTCGTCCAACAACCTTTTCTCCAACTACGTCCTCTACAAGTTGAAGAGGTATTGTTCGCGCGGAAGCGAGCTTAGCGCCTTGGCTACCGCCCGCTGCATAAACAACGAGGGATGGTGGAATATGGGAACGTCCACCCATCAGAACGAAGATACGGAGCTGCACATGCGTATGAACTGGCAGCTGTGGAACTATTACCACCGCTGCAAGCACAAGACGGACTTCTTCCAGACACTGTTCAAACGGCTGCGCGAAGACCGTATCGACGAAAAAGATCCGGGTGCGGCCCAGCTGAAGTTTGCCGTGAAGGCCAGCCAAGTAGCGAACGAGAACCTGACGGAGTTCTTCGAGATGTGGGGCTTCTTCGAGCCGGTGAACAACGAGACCATCGAGCAATACGGAAACTTCAAATATAATGTGACCCAGCAGATGATACAGAAGGCCAAGCAAGAAATGGCCAAGCTCCCCGACCCGAAACACGCCTTCTACTATTTGGAAGACCGCAAGGACAATGACGAAGGTATCGGGGACTACAAGGTAGGCGACGTAGGCTACTACACGCAGTTCGAAGGCGATGGACAGAAAATCACGAAGGATGTCAAGTACACCATATCGGGACAGCGTGTCGGCATTATCGACGGCAAGGAGGCTGTAGCCTTCGAATTAAGGCAAGGCTCGGAAAACGGAAAACTGCTCTTCTTCTCCAACTTCCTCAGTTTCGAGGTACCTTCGTCCATCAAGCTGAACAACAGCGGCGTAAAAATCTATGCCGTGCAGGCCGACGGAACACGAATAGAATGTAAGGCTAAATAACGGCCCCGCACCGCGAAGATATAAGGGGCCGTTTCGGAACGGCCCCGCTTCTTCATGTTGCCGGAAGAAGTAAAACAGGACGGCAGCTTATTAATAAACCATTTAAATTTAATGTGTTATGCCAATCTTAATTAAAGCGATTCCGAAAGTGAATCCGCACAAACCGTCTGAACCTCAGAAATGGTATGTAACGCAGGTCACCACCTCACAGGTGGATGAAACGCAAGTAGCAACCGAGTTGGCCGACGAGACCACGCTCAACCCTGCGGAGGCTATCATGGCCATCCGCCAGTTGCGCAAAATCCTGTTGCGCCGCCTGCTGAGCGGGGAAAGCGTGAAGCTGGGCAACTGGGGCAGTTTCAGCGTGGCTATCTCCAGCATGGGAGTGGACACGAAGGAGCAAGTCTCGGCCAGCAACATCAAGTCTGTCAACCTGACCTTCAGGCCCGACGAAGCGTTCAAAGCCGACCTGCAAAAGGCACAGTTCGCATGGGTGGACAAGCTGGCCAAAGGGCACGGCAACGACAGTGCCGGAACAGACGGCGGCGGTTCTTCGGATGGCGGCGACGACGAGGGAGGAAGTCCCCTCTGAGCCGGAGAATGACACAACGGCAGGCAGCCGGTACAGCCCATGACGGCGCCTGCCTTCCTAAGTTTACCCGCCCGACTGCACATCCGCAGCCGGGCGGGTATTTTTTTACAGCCCGGCATCTGCAAAATGAAAGATACGCATCTATGGGGAGTACAGATACGCATCTATGGGGAGCATAGATACGCATCTGTCAATCGGTAGATACGCATCTGTCAGTCGGTAGATACGCATCTGTCAGTCGGTAGATACGCATCTGTCAGTCGGTAGATAC
>NZ_CANRPM010000040.1 GCF_947632445.1 uncultured Bacteroides sp.
ATGTGGCTGAAGATGCTGTTTTAGAAATTAGTTTTGTAGGTTACAAAACACAATCTATTCCAGTTAAAGGCCTAAGTTCAATTAATGTTATATTGGTTGAAGATGCTGAGATGTTGGACGAAGTTGTCGTTGTTGGTTATGGTACCATGAAGAAAAGCGACGTTACCGGTGCCTTGACTCGTGTAACTTCTGCTGCTATCGAAGAACGTCCGGTACAAAATGCCTTGCAAGCGATGCAGGGTAAGGCTGCCGGTGTTGAAATCTCTACAAATAGCCGACCGGGGCAGTTGGGTGATGTACGTATTCGTGGTACTCGTTCAATCGACAACTCCAATGACCCTCTTTATGTAGTCGATGGTATTCCGTTGACTGCCGGTTCGATGGCAGACCTTAACCCGAACGATATCGAGTCAATGGAAATCTTGAAAGACGCGTCTGCAACGGCAATCTATGGTTCTCGTGGTGCAAACGGTGTCGTTCTGATTACTACTAAAAAAGGAACTAAAGGAAAAGCCTCAATTAATTATAGCGGTAATGTGACTTTTTCGAGAATGAACTCCATGACAGACTGGATGAATTCAGGTGAATATGTTGACTGGCAGATGCAGAAATTAATCAATTCTGACAACTATCCGGGCAAGTATGGAACGGCTCCTGATCCAGATCAGATTGCCAATATCTTTGACTTGGGTAATACACCTGAAGCAAAAGTCAACTTTGATCGTGCATGGCAACAAGATGCCAACGGCAATTACGTATTGCGTAATGCAACACCGGAAGAAATTGCTAAAGGTTATGCTGCCCAGGTGCCGGTTTATAACCCTAATGCTTTTCAGACTACAGACTGGACTAAGTTGGTGACTCGTACAGGTATCACGCAGAATCACCAGATTTCTCTTTCTTCAGGAACGGAAACTTCCAATATTTATATGTCTTTAGCTTACTTGGGTCAGGAGGCTGCCGTAAAGGACCAGGATTATAAACGTTATTCAGCCAACATCAGTGGTGAAGTCACTCCTATGCCATGGATAACTGTAGGCCTTGATGTTAAGGCAAGTCACTCTATCCAAAACTATGGTATTATCAATAATAGCTCATCGAGTAATACAGGTGCTAAAGACTCTTATAGTTATGCCCTTACATTATTACCAATTTATCCTGCTTTTGATGAAAATGGAAATCCTATTCAGGGTGTTGGTTCCAACAATGGTCTGGAACACAACCCGGCATGGGATATTGATAAGGCTATCAACGAAACTCGTGTGACAACTATGTTGCTGAGCTCTCATTTAGATTTGGATTTGGGTAAGATATGGGTTCCTCTGGATGGTCTGAAATGGCGTACCAACCTGGGTGCACAAACTCGTAATTCACGTTACGGTAGTTATTATGGTGAAGAATTCTCTAACCCGTTGGAAAATACTGCATACGCTCCTAATGTAGCTTTTAATGATCAAGATACGAATATTTCCTGGACATTGGAAAATATGATTTTCTACAATAAAACATTCAAGGAAGCTCATACCATTGGGGTAACTTTGATGCAGTCTGCTGAAATGTATCGTGCTGAAGGGTTGCAGTATCGTGCTTACAGCTGTACTTTCCCGACAGCTCTTTGGTATAGTCTGAATAACTCTGACACTACCCGTAATGGTATTGGTTCTGATTATTCTAAACAGACTCGTGCTTCCTACATGGGACGTTTGAATTATAACTTCAAAGACCGTTACTTGTTGACTGTTACAGGTCGTTGGGATGGAGCTTCTGTATTGGCTGTAGGTAATAAGTGGGATTTCTTCCCTTCTGCAGCTTTGGCATGGAAAATTAACGAAGAATCATTCATGAAGGATATATCATGGATTGACCAATTGAAACTTCGTGTAGGTTATGGTGTTACCGGTAATGCTTCAGTAAGCCCATACCAGACATCAGGTGCAATGACGGCTTCCGGCGCCGGTAAATTCTTTGGTGTTGGAAATTCAAGTGTAATATCGAATGGTGCAAAAGCAAACGTACTGCCGAACTTAGGATTGGGTTGGGAAAAGACCGGATCAACCAACGTAGGTATCGACTTCAGTTTCTTGAATAACCGTATTAACGGTAGTGTGGAATACTATGAAGCCCGTACAAAGGATTTGATTTTGTCTAAAGCTATTCCGGGAATCTTGGGTTATACTTCAATCCGTACAAACGTCGGTATGACTGCTAATCGTGGTTTCGAACTTACATTATCGACTATCAACGTAAAAACCAATGATTTTACTTGGAAGACAGACTTCTCATTCTCTACGAATAAAGGATGGATTGTAGAATTGGCAAATGGTAAAGTTGACGATACTGCGAATGGTTGGTTCATCGGTCGTCCAATTGATGATGTTTGGAATTATAAATATGATCGTTTGTGGCAGAATACCGACAAAGATTTAAGGATGTTGGCTCTCTATAACGCGAATGGTATCGTCATGAAGCCGGGTATGGCCATGATTGAAGATCAGCCGTTGGTGGAGGTTCCCGCCGGTACGGAAGGTGCTAAAACTGCAAATATTGAATGGACTGATGCTGCCGGTGGGGTACATCAAGAAGTCGTTACTTATGCAGATAACGGTTTTGGTACGATCAATGATGATGATAAGAAACATTTAGGACACTGGTCTCCGAAATGTTCGGCAGGTTTCACGACTACATTTACTTATAAAGACTGGGAATTGAGCGCATTTTTCTATGGACGTTTTGGCGGTTTGTATTATGGTTTGACACAGACTATGGGGCGTCGTGTTGAAAAAGATCTTTGGAGTGAGGATAACCCGGGAGGTAAGTATCCGATTCAGTATAGTGGAGGTACATATACCGGTGTAACAGATTATAGTAAATATATGAGTTACACGAAGGGTAATATGGTGGCTTTGCGTAATGTCTCACTTTCTTATAATTTGCCGAAGAAATGGGTGAGCAAGGCAGGTGTCAACAAGTGTCAGATATATGCACAGTGTTTGAATCCATTTATCTGGGGTGGAGAACTGGTTAAGGCAGGTATTAACCCGGATGATACAACAGGATGGACTGAATTTAATAGTCAAGGTGAAACTACAGGTGGTCAGACCAACAATACTATGTTGACACGTAGTTATGTAATCGGTGTTCGTCTTGGATTTTAATCACTTTTAATTTAACAATTATGAAACTTAAGAGATATATTATATTTTCTGTAGCAGCACTGTCATTGGTATCTTGCTCTGATAGTTTCCTGGAAGAAGAAATGGTAGCTACCATTACTCAGGATTATTTCAATACAGAGAAGGGTATGGGAGAATTGATAACTGCTACTTATGATGCGTTCCGCCAATCAAAACAATATGAACAGGGACCTCGTACATACTTTCTTGGTGTTGATAATATGAGTGCATCAGGGGCGACAACCTCTAACTATTCTGCCTCTGTCTGGAATTCCACTGGAGCTCCGGCTAATAACATGGATGGACTTTGTGCTGAATACACGAGTAACCAGATGCTGGGTTATTATCCTACAATAAACAACTGTAACCGTGCTATCCAGACTATTGACGAAGGTAAAGGTCAAGGTAAATATGCAGCCGGTTCTGCAGAATCTGCTCGCGCAAAAGCCGAAGCATTGTTTAACAGGGCCTATTGTATTTATATTCTGAATACATTCTTGGGCGATGTTTACTTCCCAAGAAGTTATACAGCAGGAATGCCCGGCAATTATGCCTTCAAACGTGAATCATCTGAGTCTATTTATCGTCAGATAATCTCTGACCTTCGTTATGGCTTTGATAATCTTCCGACTGCTTCAAGTATGGCATCCGGTGAATTTGGACGAGCTACTAAAGGTGCCGCGGCCCATTTCCTGGCTAAGTTATATTTGTATCGTTATATGGGTAAGGACTATGGCACTGCTGAATACGGTCGTAATTCCGACGGAACGATTGATAATACAAATCCTAAATCTTATTTAGGAATGTTGTATAAAGGTACAGGCTCTGCCGACCTTGATTCTTGCATCTATTATAGTAATTATGTAATTGATCAGGATGGTCATTATAGCTTGGCTACAGATTATGGGACATTGTTTGTTCGTAAGGGAGGAGACTTCTCTGACGAGTCCAGCCCGGAAATTGTTTTCTCTTGTGTCTATGGTTATCCGGCAACAGATGGCAACAACGGACGTTACGGTAATCGTATGATGTATTTCTTGTCGCCATCTTACATGGTTGGATTATGGGGTATTCCTGAAACTTGCTGTGACTATCCTTACCGTGGACGTACTAACATCGCTTCTACCAATGATTTTGGCTTCGATGTGTTTGCAGACAAGACCATTGATTCTCGTTTTGAAAAATCATTTTGGATAGAAATGCAAACTGCGCGTCGTGGTGATGGTGGTGCGAGTGGTTATGTGCCCAACTTGCCGTATTATGCATACAATGATGATCCAAATAATGGAACTTATGTATGGACTGAAGAACAGGCTTCTTATTTTAATGAGCATATTTTACCGACTTATGATCGTCAGTCTTGGGGAGGTCGTCAGGCTGTAGCAGGTGAACATAAGATGGGTTCCGGTGATTTGGCTTATGCTTATTTGGAAAATACAAAGGCTACCGCAATTGATTTGGATGAAGCAGAGGCTCAACCTTACTTCCTGTTTGCCCGTTGGGTGAAGAAAGATGGAAAATATTATTATCGTGCTGTTCGTAACCAGAGGAATGCTAATGAACCCTATTTGGATCATACGAATCATGGAGGCTTGAATAATATGTCTAAAGAGCCGCAGCCTGCAACACGTAAGTATGACGACCCGGACCGTCCGGGTGCTGACAATTATTATTCAGGTCGTGATGTACCTATCTTCCGTATTGCAGAAACTTATTTGATTCGTGCAAATGCTTATGGATTGAAAGGTGATTATACGCGTGCTATCCAGGATATTAATAAAGTTCGTGAACGTGCTGCCTATCGTCCGGGTGAGAATCGTGCCGAAGTGATTGCCCGTCTGTATCCGGGAAGTGAAAATCTTGAACCTTCAGAACATCAATATCCTTATTCCGTAACTCAAGACAATTCGTCTAAGATGGATATTAATGCTTCTTCTTGGGATGGAAGCTCAGAAGCCTCTGTACGTGAAATGTATCCCGGTCAGAGTATTCTTGGTGGAACGTTGAGTGAAGCGGATCGTTTCCAGAACTTCATTTTGAATGAAATTGCACGTGAATTTAATATGGAAATGATTTATTATGATTGGTTGCATCATTCTGCATGGCAGTATGTTCGTATATTGTATCACAATAAAGAAGCTTCTACCTTGACTCAAGGTCCAGATTACTGGCCTGTAGCCGATAATGAAGTAAGCGATGGCTCTTTGTCTGACCGCAAGGGATTGGGTTTTGTTCAGCCATATCATACATTGAAACCGTTTAAACAGTCTACTCTCGACTTGTTTACAGATGAAAATAATAATGTTCTTGATGATGCGGGTAAGAAAGCATATCAGAACTATGGTTATTAATTGATTTAGAACCTATATAATAGAAAAGGTCGCTCCTGCGGGGCGGCCTTTTCTTTATCTGTATTCATCCTTTGTTATTTAATTTTGCTGTAGAGTTGCTGTTTTTCTGTTTCAGATACTCGTAGAAGGTGTATTGCGAACGGATTTTCTCTTTCTGCGGATGCGTGGATTTCCAGCAGTTGTGTTGTTGGACGTCCACGAAACAGGCTTTGCGTTTGTCTGCCAGCTGTATTTCCAGCATGTCTGTCAGTTCCTGCCGGAGAGAAGGGTCAAGGACAGGAACCATCGCTTCAATCCGGCGGTATAGGTTACGGCGCATCCAGTCGGGCGAACCGAGGAAGAGCTGTGGCTTTCCGCCGTTACCGAAGTACCAGACGCGTGCATGTTCCAGGAATGTATCCACAATACGGGTCACGCGGATGTGACGGCTGTATGCTTGTCCGGGAATGAGACAACAGATGCCTCTCACGATGAGGTCTATCTCTACGCCGGCTTCCGATGCCTCGTACAGGCGGATTATCATGGCCGGATCTTGCAGGGCATTCATCTTCAGGATAATGCGGCCTCCCTTTCCGGTCTTGGACAGGACTATTTCCCGGTCGATCAATCGGTTCAGTTCGGGGATGAGATTGAATCCTGCCACGAGCAGACGATGGAAGAATGGCACCTTCCCCTTGCCTTGCAGGGTGCGGAAAAGATTGTACAAGTCGTTTACGATGACTGCATTACTGGTGAAAAGCCCGCAGTCGGCATAGAGCGTGGCGGTCTTTTCGTTGAAGTTTCCGGTACTGATGTAGGCATAACTGGTGAGTTTATGGCCTGCCAAGTCTTTGCGCAGTATAAGTGCTACTTTGGCATGTACCTTTAGTTTGGGTATGCTGTAGATGATACGGATACCGGCTTTCTCCATCATGGCTGCTGTAGCCAGATTATTTTCTTCGTCAAAGCGTGCTTTTAGTTCTACGAAAACGGTCACTTTCTTTCCGTTTTGCGCCGCTGCAATCAGGGTATTGATAACGGCTGAATTTTCGGCTACACGGTATTGTGTCACCATAATCTCCTTTACCATCGGTTCGTGGACGGCTTCGTAGAGGAAATGGATGAAATGTTCGAACGAATGGTAAGGGTAGTGCAGTAGTAAGTCTCGCTGTGCGACGTAGTCGAACACCGATTCCCGTTCGTTCAGGCAGTTCAGCTTCATGGGTTGCGGCTTCTGGGCAGGCTTCAAGTTTAGGTTCGGGTTTGGGCTGGGCAGGTGGCGGAGGTCTTCCAGATTGAGGTGTTTGTCGCCCGGCACCAGTTCGTTACGGTCTATTTGGTAAGCGTCTACCAGAAAATCTAAGAAATCGGCTGGCATGGCACGGTCGTAGACGAAGCGGCATACGGCGCCTGTCTTCCGTTTTTTGACTTTCGTCTTCAGTTGTTCAATGATTTCGTTGCTATTGGTGGCATCGTCTATCAGAATATCGGCATCGCGCGAAATCTTAATGCAGTAGCTGCTGTCCACCCGATAGCCTGGGAAGATAGCCGGCAGATTGGCTTTGATGATGTCTTCGATGAACATCAGGTAGTAGTCTTTCCCCTTTTTCGGCAATTCGATGAAGCGGGGCACTTTGCTGTAGGGCAACTTCATCACGAAGTATTCCGGCTTTACATCCGATACGTCCTTTCGGTAAAGGCGTACCGCCAGATAGAGGCGGTTGTCCCGCAGGAAGGAGATGACTCGATCTTTGGTCACCGGTACGGGAGCCAGATAGGGGAAAATCTCTTCGCGGAAGAAGCTGTTGACAAATTCCTGATGGAAGTCTTCTACTTGTCGGCTTTGGTAGAAGATGATGTGATGCTTGCGCAGGGCAGGTATTATCTTGGTTTCGTAGATGCGGATACGGTCTTCCAGTTGCCGATTCACTTCTCGGTTAATTTCATCCACCAGTTCGATGGCGGACTGTACGCTTTCGTCGTCTTCGGTTTTCTTGCCGGTAGCGATGGCCTTGTGGTCGGCTACACGTATTTTGTAGAATTCTTCAAGGTTCGACGAATAGATGGAGATAAAGTTGATACGTTCGTACAACGGCAGAGAGTCGTCGTCCGCCTCGAGCAGCACGCGGTAGTTGAAGGACAGCCAGCTGATGTCTCTTTTGAAGAATTGGTATTCCATAATTTGTAGATTTAGGCGCAGAAGAAATGCCGGTTCGGTGTCGAATAGCGTTTTCTTCTTTTGCGAATGTATTACAAATGTACTTACTTTGCAGATAAAAACAAATGGAAAGATGATAAAAATAGGTTTGTTATCCGACACACACGGTTATTGGGACGAGAAATACCTGCAATATTTCGAACCGTGCGATGAAATCTGGCATGCGGGCGATATCGGGTCGCTCGAAGTGGCCGAGCGTTTGGCTGCTTTCCGTCCCTTTCGGGCGGTGTATGGTAACATTGACGGGCAGGACATCCGTCGGATTTATCCGCAGACCCTCCGTTTCCAGGTAGAAGGAGCCGAAGTGCTGATGAAACACATTGGCGGCTATCCCGGTAAGTACGATCCTTCGATTGCCGGTAGCATCCTGACGCGTCCTCCCAAGCTGTTTGTCAGCGGACATTCACATATCCTGAAAGTGAAGTATGACAAGACGCTCGACCTGCTCCACATCAATCCCGGTGCGGCGGGCAAGTATGGTTTCCATAAAGTGCGTACATTGATGCGTTTTGTCATCGAGAACGGTGTTTTCAAGGATTTGGAAGTTGTGGAATTGGCTGGATAATATTTTTTGCGATTAGGATGGGTCTGCTTATGGGCATGAAAAAAGGGCTCCGCTGAGCCCTCACCTTTGTTAACCTTAAATCTAATACTATGAAAAACACGTCACAAATATACGGACATTCTGAAAATCCGCAAACAATGCAAGAAAAAACGCGTGTTTTATAACATGTTTTATTGTTTTTGCGAGTTCCATTAACATTTTGGTGCGGGGGATTGGACTGAATAGTCAGGAGGCCAATGCCGTTGCGAGCAGCAGCCCTATGAGCAGCATGTTGCGTGATGTCTCGCCCAATATACGGTTCAGTTCTTTGCCTTTCTTGATTTGTATCATCTTACGCCACGTCAGGGTGTGCAGGTAGAAGTAAACGCATGGTGCCCAGACAAATTCCAGCCATGTGAGTCGTCCGGTGATGACTAATCCGACACAGATGCCGACAGCTGCTAATCCCAATCCTAAATACATGCCTGCTCCGAACCGTTCTCCGTATCTTACGACCAATGTCTGTTTTCCGCTGATTCGGTCTTGTTCGCGGTCACGGTAGTTATTCACCATTAGCAACGTGTCGATGACCAGTCCCGATACGAGCGACAGCAGGCATACGTCCCAGTTCACCTGTCCCGTCTGCACATAGTAGGTTCCGCATACGGGCACGAAGCCGAAGAACACCAGTACCAGCACGTCGCCCCATCCCTTATAGGAGAGCACCGTAGTATAGAGGAAAGCGAACAGCAGGCATAGTACGCCCAGCAGTATCAGTCCCCATCCGCCGTGCGGCAGGTTTCCCCATGTGAAGTACAATACGCCCAGTCCGCATACGCAAGCTAGTGTCAGCACGATACAGATTCCTATAGTCATGGCATGTGGGGTGATCCATCCTTCGGTACATGCCCGTCGGGGGCCGAGGCGATCACTGCGGTCGCTGCCTTTCCGAAAGTCGAATAAGTCGTTGATAAAATTGGCTGCCACCTGCATCAGGAAGGCGAACAGTAGGCACAGTATCGCTTCCTTCGTCTGAAACTGTTGGTCAGCAAAGGCGAGCGCACTGCCCAACATCACGGGGATGAGAGCGGCCGTCAGTGTTTTGGGGCGTGCGGCGAGGACCCTGGCTTGGGGAGAGTTGGGACACATAAGGTTTATGGATTTATGTTCGTTTTAAGTTGAGTGGGTGAAGCCAAAGAATACTTCATTGCATTCATGTTTTTGATATACGAATTTTGTTTTAGTATCGTTGAAACATTATTGAACCCTACCACTTTCGTACCTGCTTCCGTATCTTTTTCTGATCGGATTTTACCGACGGGTTTCGGATAGGGAGCAGGTACGGAGTGGGTAGAAGTGTGGTCGATTTACTCTTCCGGCATCAGCACGACACCCTGTTTCTTCTTGCCGTCCATTTTGACGGTCATAGGCCGCTCGAAGCGGACGTGACGTAGGAATTCCGTCTCGTGCAGAGCGGTCTGAGCATTGAGGAAATCCTGGTTGTATATGCCGTCGTTCATGTAGGCGTTGATGGTGAAATAGCCCACGCCGAACGACGTCAGGTTCTGGAAGAAATGGGTGCCCTGACTGGGGTCTACGCGGTAGTTGGTCAGGCCGGCTTCCACGATGACACGTGCTGCACTGATGTGGGGCCACTTCACGGGGATGCCCAGCCACGTGTCACTACTGCCCCAGCGGCCGGGACCTACCAATACGTAGTTGCGCCCCTCGTCTAGGAACTGCTGGTTAAGCTTTTCGATTTCCCAGGCTATCTTCTGGTTGTTCGAAGCACTGTAGTGGTCGGTCTTTACATAGACGATGTCATAGAGGTCGTTCATAATACCATGCCCCAGCGAGTTGTTGGATCGGAGCAGCAGGCGGTCGTCGGGGATGGCGGTGAGGTCTTCGTCGAGCACAGCGTTATTGTCCACGATGGGGCGTATCTGCAACAGGTAGAAAGTGCCCGTCTTGTCTTTCTCGCGACTCAGGGTGGCGGCGAATTCGATTTCTACTGGTCTTCGCATCTCTTCTTGGCCATACTTCAGGGCCAGTTGCAGCAGGCGCGGTAAGGGGAAGACGTCGTGCTGTAGGATGTTGGCAAAAGTGATGACCTTGCGTCCGCTCGGATACAGACCGTCGCGGATAATCTGGTCGTAGGGATCGTAGGTCGAGGCGATGTAGTTAAGGGATCCGTCCTTTTCAGCTTCCTTGACGTGGAGCTTCAGCAGGTTGAAACCGTCGTCAATGGAGAAGTCGTGACCGCAGTTGCTCAGGTCGAGGGCATAGAAGCGGGTCTGCGTCTCACGGAGAGCTATCTCCATTTCGCTGGTTTGCAACACCTTGGTGGGATGATAGGGCGAGAAGCGGAGCGTTAGGCCGCCGTCTACGATATACTTGCCTAATCCGAGAGCTAAGTTGACGATACCTTCTTCGGCTTTTTCGTCACCCAGGGGGTAATAGTTGAGCGATCGTGCCACGCCGGACATGCTGGGGTAGAAGCGGGGACCGTACTGATTACCTACCACTTCTTGTAGGATGACGGCCATCTTTTCCTGGTCGATGACGTTGCTCGTGGCCTGCATGTAGGCCTTGGAGTCGCGGAAGTAGACTGAGGCATAGACGCCCTTGATGGCATCGCTCAGCATGCGGAGCATCTCGTACTTATCGTCTAAGTAGGGAATCATGTACGTATTGTAGATGCCGGCAAAGGGCTGGTAATGGGAATCCTCGAGCAACGACGACGAACGGATGGCGATGGGCGACTTCACCACGTCGAAGAAGGTGAAGAAGTCCTCGACAAGGCGGTCAGGTAGCTTGGCCTTGAGGAAATAACGCAGGATGGTACGGTCGTCCGTGTCCGAAAGAGCTACCTGGTAGAGGTCGTTGGTCTCCATGAATTCGTCGAACACGTCGGTACAAAGTACGATAGTTTTGGGTATGGCCACACGGGCGTTGTCGAACTCTTCGAACTCAGGATGTCGTTTCACCAGGTTGTCGATGAAAGCCAGACCACGACCCTTGCCTCCCAGCGAACCTTCGCCGATACGGGCAAAGTTGGAGTAGCGGTCGAAGCGGTCGCGCTTGAAGACGGCTACGACGCCTTGGTTCTTCATTTTGCGGTATTTGACAATGGCTTCGAAGATAATCTGGCGGTGGGCATCCACGTCTTGCAAAGTATTCCAAGTGATGGGTTTCAGGAACTCGGCAATAGGGAACATGGCACGCGAGTAGAGCCAGCGGCTGATATGGTTTCGGCTGATGTGGTAGAAAAATGATTCCGAGGGAACGGCGAACAGGATGTTTTGCAATTCCTTCAGGTTCTTTACGCGGGCAATCTCTTCCATCGTGTCGGGGTTGCGGAAGATGAAGTCACCAAAGCCGAAGTTGTCCGACACAATGCGGCGCAGATCAACGTCCATTTTCTTGGAATTCTTGTCGATGAAGGCAGCGCCGTACTTGGAGGCGTAGGTCATGTTTTCCGTTTCGGACGACTGGATGATGAGCGGCACGAACGGGTCCTGTTCGCGTATGGCAGCGCAGAGGCGTATGCCGGCCATGCCGTCTTTTTCGCCACGTTCTGTGCGCGGAAAGCGAACATCGGTCACCACGCCGAGTATGTTATTCTTATATTTGTTATAGATGGAGATGGCTTCTTCGTAATTTCGGGCCAATACGATTTTGGGACGTCCGCGCATACGCAGGGTGCGTTGGTGGGCGTTCAATGCTTCGGTACTGAATTCCTGGCTTTGCTTCAGCACAAACTTGTAGAGGTTGGGAAGCAGGGAAGAATAGAACCGGATGCTGTCTTCTACCAATAAGATGGCTTGTACGCCTACCTCCTTGACGTCGTGGTCGAGGTTCATCTTGTCTTCAATCAGTTTGATGATAGACACGAGCAGGTCGGTATTGCCCAGCCAGCAGAATACGTATTCAAAGGTGCTGAGGTCTTCGTTGGCGATGCGCTTGGTGATACCGTGACTGAAGGGGGTCAGGATGACCATCGGGATGCTTGGCCAGGCGGCCTTAATGGTACGTGCCACGTCGAATCCTTCGTTGTCGCCCGTGCCCGGCATACAGATGATGAGGTCATAGGTCATGTTTTCCAACTGGGCCAATGCCTCGTCGCAGGTACTCACCTGCATGAAGCGCGGCGGATAGCGCAGCGACAGCGAAGTGTATTCGTTGAATATTTTTTCGTCAATGCGGCCGTCATCTTCGAGCATAAAGGCATCATAGGGGTTGGCTATCAGGAGTACGTTGAAGATACGGCGGGTCATCAGATTGGCGAACTGCGTATCTTTCAGATAGAGCAGATTGAGTTTCAGTTTGCTGAGCATGTCTTTCCAAAATTAGTCAGGCAAAAAATCGGTTTTTTTGTTGTCTGCATCAATGTATGTAGCATATTTCATATATAACAGGTATGTCTAATACACCTTGCGGAGTTGCACTGCGGGTGCTTGCCGTCCGTTTGGGGCCGGGAATCAGCGGGCTGTATTCCAGCACATGGCGCATGCGTTCCTTTTGGTTAGGCGTAAAGCGGTCGGAGTAACTGATCTCATAATCCATCAGGTTGTAGGACGTAAAGGTCTGTTCAGGATTGAGACAATTCGTGCGCAGGAAGCCGGGTTCCAGGACTGCCATGTCACGGTTGCTGGCTTTCCAGGCCTGGTAGGTTGGTATCATAACGCTCTGTTCGTAGAGAGAACGGTTGTAGGGAGGTGTGTCCATACAGTAATCGGAATCGGCATTGGGGTCTTCTGTTTTGTCATTGAAAGCATGGTGTAATCCTAAGTAATGCCCTAACTCATGCGCCAAAGTAACATTGGTATCAGCCGAATTGTAGGAATTGTTCGGGGTGTCTTGGTTGAAATAAAGGGTATTGATGGATACGCACTGTGGATACGGCAGATTGGAATTTTCCAAGTAGGTGTATTCGACCGATTGTAGTCCTTCCAGGTAGTTTTTGCCTTGGGTGGATAAAGGCAGGCTGGTGATACCCAATATAATACCGTCTTCTATTTCTGCAAAGTTGTATAACATGATGTTGATATACTTGTTCATGTCCCATAACAGGTTTAGAATCTTGGAATTCTTGCTTTCCATGAAGGACTCACAATCAATGGGCATTTCATTCCAGGCAACGTATTCAATTCCGGGCGCTTCAAGCTGATGGCCTGATTGGTCTGTTTCGGGCAGATAAAACTCCACATTGATGTTCTGGCCGGCTTCACCGCCGGTTGCGACAGTCCTGCCTTTATAGTACTGGTTTACGTTGGCCAGCACTGTCTTGATGCGGTTAGCACTGATGTACTGTTTAGGGTTGTTTTTCTCCTTATATAATACATGGAAAATGACAGGAATCCGATAGAGCAGTTCCTTGCCTTCGGGCAATGCTTTTTGGTTAATGTTGATATTGGTTTGGGTACCGTTGCAATAGATGACGATTGTTCCGGTACGGTCTTTGGAAATATTGCCTGATACCTCGATTGAGATAGTACCGTTACCGGTTCCTGTGACCGGCGTTACGCTGCACCAATCTTTATTGAGGCTGGTGGCTGTCCATTCACTGGAAGTCTGAATCTGGAGCGACAGGTTTTTCCCTTCGGGAGGAATGTCGTTGAAAGTATTCTGCGACAAGGTGAATGCTGGCTCATCAGTGCTGCAACTTGCCAATATCAGGCAACAGAAAACAGTCAAAAGATAGCAGAGTTTGGTTTTCATGCCTTAATTAACGGGTTAAATGTCTATTGGATTAATAAAGTTCCATAAAATCATAAATGCAAAGGTAAGAATAATTTCAGAATTTAGGTGTGTGGCTTTCATTTTCTTTTCTGAAAGGCCTTTTGGTTTTCTTTGAATGACAATTTATTATTATCCATTGATTTTTTCGCCTTAAAATTTAGGATACTTGAAAAGAATGCCTATATTTGCAGCGTTGTTAGTTGACAATTTGTCCGGCCGACAACGAGTGAACCATTGATAAAACCTTTTTTAAATAGCGTAATATTATGAATATTGAACGTATCATGGCTTCTTTGGAAGCTAAACATCCCGGCGAATCTGAGTATCTTCAGGCCGTAAAGGAAGTACTTCTTTCCATTGAAGATATTTACAATCAGCATCCTGAATTTGAAAAAGCAAAGATTATCGAACGTTTGGTGGAACCCGACCGCATCTTCACGTTCCGTGTCACATGGGTGGACGACAAAGGTGAAGTGCAGACCAACTTGGGCTATCGCGTGCAGTTCAACAATGCTATCGGGCCTTATAAGGGCGGCATCCGTTTCCATGCTTCGGTCAATCTGTCTATTCTGAAGTTCCTGGGATTTGAGCAAACATTCAAGAACGCCCTGACAACGTTGCCTATGGGGGGCGGCAAGGGCGGTTCGGACTTCTCTCCGCGCGGCAAGAGCGACGCTGAAATCATGCGTTTCTGTCAGGCCTTTATGTTGGAGTTGTGGCGTCATGTAGGTCCCGATATGGATGTGCCTGCCGGTGACATCGGTGTAGGCGGCCGTGAAGTGGGTTACATGTTCGGTATGTATAAGAAGCTGACCCGTGAGTTTACCGGTACCTTTACCGGTAAGGGATTGGAATTCGGCGGCTCGCTGATACGTCCCGAGGCTACCGGTTTTGGCGGTCTGTACTTCGTGAACCAGATGTTGCAAACCAAGGGCATTGACATCAAGGGAAAGACGGTGGCTATCTCCGGTTTCGGAAATGTAGCATGGGGCGCTGCTACCAAAGCTACAGAGTTGGGTGCCAAAGTGGTGACTATCTCCGGCCCGGACGGTTACATCTACGATCCTGCCGGTATCAGTGGTGAGAAGATCGACTATATGCTGGAACTCCGTGCATCGGGCAACGATATTGTAGCTCCGTATGCCGAACAGTTCCCAGGTTCCACATTCGTGGCCGGCAAACGTCCTTGGGAAGTAAAGGCAGACATTGCACTGCCGTGCGCTACCCAAAACGAACTGGATGGTGAAGATGCCCGTCACTTGATTGCCAACAACGTGATGTGCGTAGGCGAAATCTCGAACATGGGATGTACGCCGGAGGCGATCGACCTCTTCATCGAACATAAGATGATGTACGCACCGGGCAAGGCTGTCAATGCAGGGGGTGTGGCTACCAGCGGGCTGGAAATGTCGCAGAACGCCATGCACCTCAGTTGGAGCGCAGCCGAAGTGGACGAAAAGCTGCATGCCATCATGCACGGTATCCACGAACAGTGCGTGAAATACGGAACAGAACCGGATGGTTACATCAACTACGTGAAAGGTGCGAATATCGCCGGCTTCATGAAGGTGGCACATGCCATGATGGGGCAAGGTATAATATAAGATAGAAGAAAACTTTGTTTAGTTGTATTTGTATTTGTGGTTTATGCTGCCCCGTGCCTGTGAAGGTACGGGGCAGAGTGTTTTTAGCCGGGAAGTGAAATGGAACCTGTTCGTAGGTATATATCTGTCCGTCTGAAAGGTTAACTTACTTTCTTGATACGTGATGCTTATTCCCTAAAATTATTACCTTTGCAAGCAGAAACCATAAACAGCCAAGAAAATGTTATTTCCAGAATTGAAACAGAGGCGTGATAAAATACGCATATTGATGGCTCAACAGGGGATAGATGCTGCCCTTATTACTTGCAATGTCAACTTGGTTTATACATACGGATGCGTGGTCAGCGGTTATCTGTACTTGCCGTTGAACGATTTTGCCCGTTTGTTCGTGAAACGTCCCAATACCATTGAGGGAGAACATGTGATGTCTATCCGTAAGCCCGAACAGTTGCCTGGCCTGATTCGGGAATGTGGCTTGCCGTTGCCTCAGAAATTGATGTTGGAAGGGGACGAACTGTCTTTCTGTGAATACAATCGGTTGGCAGCCTGTTTCCCCGAAACGGAGGTGGTTTCTTGCGGTTCTTCACTGATACGTCAGGCACGCAGCACAAAGACCGAGATGGAGATTGAACTTTTCCGTCGTTCGGGCGTGGCTCATGCCAAGGCCTACGAGCAGATCCCGTCGGTCTACAGACCCGGTATGACTGACTTTCAGCTTTCCGTTGAAATCGAACGGCTGATGCGGCTGGAAGGTTGTCTCGGCATCTTCCGTGTGTTCGGTCGGAGTATGGAGATATTCATGGGCAGCCTGCTGGCGGGTGACAACGCTGCTACCCCTTCTCCTTATGATTTTGCGTTGGGAGGTGCCGGACTTGATCCTTCGCTGCCCGGTGGGCCCAACGGCACCCTGATACAGCCCGGACAGACTTTCATGGTGGACATGGGCGGCAACTTCTATGGATACCTGTGCGACATGAGCCGTGTGTACGCTGTCGGCAAACCGACCGAACAGGCTTATGCGGCCCATCAGACTTGTCTGGAGATACAGGAGGCCGTATCGTCCATGGCCAAACCGGGCGTCGTCTGCGAAGACCTGTACCACAAAGCCATTGAAATAGTGGAGAAAGCCGGTTTTGCCGATTACTTCATGGGAGTAGGGCAGAAGGCGAAGTTTATCGGACATGGTATCGGACTGGAAATCAACGAAACCCCTGTGATAGCTCCCCGCATCCGTCAGGAACTGGAACCGGGCATGGTCTTTGCCCTTGAGCCGAAAATCGTATTGCCGGGAGTAGGCCCGCTGGGCATCGAGAACTCATGGGTGGTGACTTCCGATGGCTTGGAGAAACTGACTACAGCTCCCGAAGAAATCATCGTGTTTTGACGGGCAGTTGGTTGGAGTGTCATGCAGTGCTTTGTGAGCTGCTGACGCAGTGCTTCGTCACCCTCTCATGCAGTGCTTTCTTATTCCCTGACGAAGCACTGTGTGACATCCTGACAAAGCACTGTGTCAGGATGTATGGTCTTTGGTTCAAATCCCGTTACTCCGACGTTGAGAAATCAGCCATTTACAAACGGTAAGTGGCTGATTTATTTTTTAGTGGGACACAAACTGTATGAGATTCTACAAAGAAAGAAGTATAAGCAAGAAGAAGATCAAGTGGCCTTTCATATCAGCTTCTTTTATTGGGAAATATACATAAATAGTATTAAAAGCATTATAGATGAGTTATCTTGTGTAAATATTACCAAGAACTTTTGGCGATTAAAAGAAAGTGTGTACCTTCGTGGTGTAAAATTTACCAAAGGAGAGAAATGGAAGATAAAATGTATAGTTACAAATATCCACATCCGTCTGTGACAACCGATTGTGTGATTTTTGGTTTTGATGGCACAAGACTACAGGTACTACTTGTAGAAAGAGGCATTGACCCGTATAAAGGGAAATGGGCATTCCCCGGCGGCTTTATTAAGATGGGTGAATCATGTGAAGAAGGAGCATTACGCGAACTTAAAGAAGAAACAGGACTCACTGGTGCTTACATTGAGCAATTCCATACTTTCAGTGACCCGAATCGAGACCCAAGAGAAAGAGTCATAACAGTCGCTTATTACGCACTTGTAAGAATACAAGATGTGAAGGGCGGAGATGATGCGTCGAAGGCTGAGTGGTTTGCTCTTGATGATGTTCCACAGTTGGCATTTGATCATGACAGAATTCTACGTGAAGCGTTGAAAAGGCTTCGTGAGCGAATTCATTTCGAACCCATCGGTTTTGAACTATTGCCGGAAAAGTTCACATTGAAGCAACTTCAAAACCTTTATGAAGCCATATTGGATGTACACTTTGACAGGAGCAATTTCGCAAAGAAGATGCTTCATTTCAATATCCTTACACAATTGGATGAAACCGTTTGGCCTACACCGAAGCGTGAAGCTTATCTGTATAGTTTCAATGAAGAGAGTTATAATGAATTAAAACAAAAAGGGTTCCGCTTGGAATTTTAAAAAAGGAGACAAGAGAATATGAAAGATTTATTGCTTAGTGTTGCCATTGGCGATATTGCCGGCATGCCTTATGAGTTCATGGGGAGGACAAAAGACTATAATGCGGTTGATCTCCTGCTGCCATCGAATACCTACACAGATGATACGGTATGTACGTTTGCCTGTGCAGAAGCTTTGCTGAAAGGCTTGGATATGGCTGAAAACTTGTGGAAAAGATGTCGTACAGACTTTTATAGAGGATTTGGCGGTCGTTTTGCAAAATGGCTAATAGCAAAAGAAATACAGCCGTCCTATCATTCATACGGAAATGGTAGCGGGATGAGAGTATCAGCTGCTGGCTTTATGGCCAAAAGTAAGGATGAGTGCATTGAACTTGCCACTCGTACTGCGCTTCCGACACACGATCATCCAGAGGGCATCAAAGGAGCTGTGGCTACAGCCCTTGCCATTTACTATGGTATGCAAGGAAAAGATAAGGACTACATCAGGCACAATGTTTTAGATGAATATTACCCAAACTGGTCTGGATTGACTTATGCTACTATTAAACCAGACTATGGCTTTGATGAAACATGCCAGCAAACCATTCCGGCTGCACTAATCTGTTTCTTGGAAAGCAAAGACTATGTCGATTGTCTTAAACTTGCTATTGCATTGGGTGGCGATGCAGATACACTTGGCGCCATTTCCGGTCCAATGGCATACGCTTTCTACAAGTGTATGCCCGAAGAACTTATTGTCAATGCAAAGGCAGAACTTCCCGAATGGATGCTTCAAGTGAACGAAGCATTTGACCAATTCGTAAATCAGTAGAAGAGGGATATAATATGGATGTTGATCTGTTTGATTTACTTTGATTATCGAGGATTCAGCATAAGTCCCGATCGTCTGTCATTCCCCCAACGTTCGAGTAAATGCGAGCACAGAGAGCTGCCACCGACCGTTTTCCATGACATAGACTTCCGTTACGATGAAGGGGAAACGGACGGCATTCCCGTTGACCTCGGAGTTCAGATGAATACGACTGTAAACCGTTGCTGTACCTGCGGCGAACTTGACCTCAACATCGTGTATCTCGGCTTTCTTGTACCAGATGGCTCCCGAACGAATCGTGTTCAGTTCTTGCTCCTTGCCCCAATAACCGCCCATGTGGACGAACTGCGCGTTTTCGTGAAACAGCTCCGCCAG
Source organism: uncultured Bacteroides sp. (assembly GCF_947632445.1). Taxonomy (GTDB): domain Bacteria; phylum Bacteroidota; class Bacteroidia; order Bacteroidales; family Bacteroidaceae; genus Bacteroides. The sequence continues at coordinate 19,308 of NZ_CANRPM010000040.1, forward strand.
CTTGTCGGTATTCTTTTCCGCCATCCAGTTCCATTTGCTGTTCGACAAATCGACGAGGACTTGTTCTTCGGGGGTAAATGGCTTTGCGTTCTCCTGCGCCTTTGCTCCGACCGATAAGGTCAGAAAAAGCAATGCTGTAATGACCAATGATTTCATATCGCTTTGATTTTTAATTGTTGCATCGCAAAGATAGCAGGGAGATAGAGAAAAGGCGATACAAAGAAATCGGTAAAAACTGCGATTTTTACCGATTCCGACCGATTCGGGCGACGAACTATTCCCGGTAATCCGATGGATTTACGCCCAGATTCTGTTGTACATAGCGGCTGAAATAGGCGGGCGATGAGAACCCGAACATATCGGAAATCTGCACGAACGAGAGCGATTTGTTTCGTAACAGACGCGAAATGTCGAGTATCGTATAACGGTTGATCCAATAGTTGGCGCCGTATCCGCTGACCTTTTTCGACACTTCCGACAGGTATTTCGGAGTGATGCACAGACAATCCGCATAGTAGGATACTTCCCGATGCTTACGGTAGGTTCCTTCTTCCAGCATTTTCAGGAAACGGTTCATAATGGAGGCGTTCTGTGTAGAGATGTCGCTCTGGCCGTACAGGCTGGCATGGAAGTCGAAGAAATCGAGAATGGCCGCCTGCATGGCATTGATGAGCGTTTCCCGATAAAAGCGGTGCTGCGTATCGGCGATGCGCGATTCCAGCAGCTCGAAATCCCGGCGGCAGACGATTTGCTGTTCCGGCGTGAGGTGCATTACAGGATTGAGGAACAGCGCCAGCGACCCTTTCATGCCGTAGTTGCTTTGTGGCGTAGACAATTCGATAAACTCAGGTGCGGCATAAATGATCTTACATCGGAAGTCCTCCGAAGAGTGTACCTTATCAATCATTTTCCGTTTGCGGATAATCGACAAATCCCCGGCGTGCAGTTCGAAATCCCGTTCGTTGAAACGGTAACGGCACGTCCCGCCCAAGCAGAGCAGATGCGCCAAGTATTCCTCCTCGGAATCTATGCTTACCATGCCCAACCGGTCGGTAGCGATAATATCTTTTTTGTATTCCATGCTGTAATTGCTTGATTACCGGCTGTAAAAATACGAAAAAACCTGCAATCGCAGTCGCAGCGATGGCAGGTTTTCCCGTTTTTAACGATATTTCAACGGCTTACCATATGATTTGCGTCATCTGTATAGATTCATTCTTTCACCGGACGTACCGAATAACCCATATAACGGCGGTTATTGCGGGCAGGCTGTTGGTTATTCTCGTAGAAATAGAAATAATAGGCGTAGCGGGCATTGCCGCCGGGATAGAGTGTACCGCTCCAGTAGCATCCGCGCTGTCCGACCTGATTCGATACGGTTTCGCCGTCGCGCGATGCGGCGGCAGGGAAGAAGATGGAATTGCCGTTGGCGGCGGTCACACGGCATCCCGCCACGCCGTTCACCTCCGTCCATTCCCACGTACAGTTATCGACCAGCTCCTGAAATTCGGTCTGCGAGGGCAGCCGCCAGCCGTCGCCCCACCGGGTGCGGGCGATGTCGTACTCCGTGCCGCAGATGTCGTCGGGCGGCGTCGCGCTCGGATAGTCGTCGAGTTCGGTCGTCTGCTTCTCGCCGGTCGGGTCTGCCCATCCGTAGCGGCCGCCGAACTCTTCGGGAGCCGAGGCTCCGACGTTCCACGAAGCCCATTTCACGCTTAACCCCAGATCGACTGCCTCCGCTGCCGTAGGTACTGCCGCTTCCTGCTCGAAGCGTGCCTGCAACGCGACGTTTCTCGCCGGCATGACGAACGTGTAAACCGCCTCCGTCGCAACCGTCTCCTCGTTTTCATACCATCCGGCAAAAAGATACCCTTCATTCGCTGTGGCTGCCACGCTCACTTCTTCGCCTGCAGGACAGGTGTCTCTGTTTGCTCTGGCGGTTCCGCCTTCGGTGGCAGACACCGTAACCGTATAGGTCGGTTGCGGCTCGGTATTGTTTTCGTCACTCTCCGAGCAGGAGAACACAAAGCCGGCGAGCAAAGCAATCGCCAGGCTTTTCATCATTCCATGTTTCATATTCGACGTTTTTATAAGTTAGTTCCGAAAAATTCCGTCAGCTTATTCACTGCCTGATTCACATACTCAGGCACGTAGTAGGTCTTGATATGCGTCGCACCGGGAATCAGGAACAGTTCCTTTTGCTGCGTGCCGGTCGCCTTGCTGTAACACAGCTCCGTCATGTAGAACGTGTCGGCGATACTGCCGGCCATCATCAATAAAGGCTGGTTGATGAGATACATTCCTTCGCTGGCATCGAATGCCATCAAGTCAACGAGACTGCTCTTGGTGTAGCGGAATGTCGAGTTGGGGTGCGCATGGCTTTGCAAGTAATAGCCATAGCCGTCGCGGTAGAGGGCGAACGGCAGCGCGGCAGCCTGTTCGGGAGTCACGCCGCTCATATCGCCGACGTATTCGATTTCGCCGCCCTCAGCCTCTTTCTGACGGGCGGCACAGGCATCGGCCAGACGCTCCTGCACGCTGCTCGTCTGCGAATCGAGGAATCCGTTGCGGCGCACCAATCCCGTGTTGAACATACTCAACGTAGCGACCGCCTTGAAACGCTTGTCGGTCTGTGCTGCCGCCAGAGTGTAGCCGCCACCGCCGCAGATGCCGAGAATTCCCATGCGTTCGGAATCGACTCCCGGATATTGTAGCAGAATATCGGCGGCACGATGAATATCTTCGATGCGGTAGGCGGGTTTGTCCGTATTGCGCGGCTCGCCCTCGCTGGCACCCTGATAGGCGGCATCGAAAGCAAGGCAGATATAACCTTTTTCCGCCATGCGCTGGCTGTAAAGTCCCGCCATCTGCTCCTTCACACCTCCATTAGGATGCGCCACAACGAGGGCCGGGTAACTTTTCTCAGGGTCGTAGCCCGCAGGTATATAGACGTTGGCGGCGATTTTCAGACTGTTCAAATCATAGGTAATGGGGTGGATGTTCACAGCCCCTTTTTTATTCTCCGCAAGGGCATCGGCATAAACCAATCCCCACGGATTACTGTTGTGGCTCTTGAAATTCGACCTATCGGCCACGGCGAATGCTTTGTTCTCTTTCATTGTCTCCTGTGCGTTTAATGTATTGCATACGGTCAGTGCCGCCGACAATACGATGGTAATTATTTTTTTCATTACTATCTATTTGCATATATTCATGGAACTCTCTTTACATCATTGTTTCGTGATAGATGAAACGTATACCGCAATCCCATTAAGGAAGCGCGGCCTTTTTCAATTTGCCGACCGCATGTTCCAACGATTCGGTCGGCAGGATGATATTGTACCCTTTCCAATAATCCGCATCGCCGTATTCATCGACCATATCGCTGAAAATCTGGTCGGAACGGAATGCCTCCCTGCGGTCGATCGTCTCGGTCGGAGCCTCCTCGCGATCGACGGCTACCATCTCGGTATGGGTCGTGTACACCGAAGAGAAAAGCCGTTTGCGCCAATCGCATTTCGCCCGCAGAACATACTGAATATAGTTCAGGCAGCTCCGATTGCCTTGCTGTCTGTATCCGACGACAAAAGCAATCTTCTGTGGATTGAAGCGCAGACTTGCCGGTTTCTTTTTCAGGACGGAACGGATGGCCAGCTCCTTTTCGGTCAAATCCATTTCGAACTCCGCGCGCACGAAAGCCAACCGTTCCCGGTCGATGTAAAGCCGGCCCCTAAAAAGCGGATAGTGCGGTTTTCTCTGCGGACGAAAGGCGATGACGTACTGCATCCGGCCGTCGGTTTCGGTCATGCCTTCCATTTCGAATCGATAATCATCCAAATAGTCAGGGTCGAGCAGCGCATCCGGGTTCTTGACTATATCCATGAACAAAGCCAGATTCGGGCCGCCTGCCATCTTCACCGACAACGTGTCCCGACGGCGCTGACTCATCAACTGCCGGCCCTTGAGTACCTTCACTCGATCGCCGTGTATCGCACGACTCGCATAGGAGGTTTTGAAAAGTTCCATCATCGCCTCCGAAATGCCGATATAACGGCGGCCTTTCTGCACGGTCTCGCGATAAAACAGTGTCAGCTTATTTGCCTCCGTCGGATAGTTCTGTGCGACTTTGTCGATTGCTTCTGAGACGATCCGACGCGGGTCCGCGCCATAAACGACCACATCCGAAAGTACCGTTTCAGCCGGTTCCAACCAGACGGTCAACGCATTGCCGACCTCGGCCGGATAGAGATAGCCCGAAACATAACCGATGTGTGAAAACTTCACGCGCCGGAAATCAGCCGTCGGGAAATGCAGTTCGAACATGCCCTCGGCATTGCTCACCGTGCCGATATTCGTTCCTTCGAGTGTGATATTGACATGCGAAAGATAGCGGCGGCTCTGCCGGTCTTTCACCACGCCGTGAATGATTGTCTCGGTCTTGCTCTTCGGCATAAGAGCAGCGGACGAGGCGGCCGGTTGGGCTGTCGCGACTCCTCCCTCGAACAGACCGAACAAGGCGGCGAGCAGCCATACGAGTTTCAAATGGGTTTTCATGGGCGCATCCTCCTTTGACTTTCTGATAATCGTAGAAATGGAACTTATCATATAACTTATTACTTTCGGTTTCATAATTTACTGTTTTATGGGTGAACCTCCGAATACTTCGCTCATCCGTATGGCACGGAGTGCCGCGTCGATGTTTTCCACCTGTACTGCGGTCAAATGAATATCGGCGGCTCCGATGTTCTCTTTCAACCGGCACAGATGACGTGTTCCGGGAATCGGCACAATCCATGGCCGTTTGTTCATCATCCACGCCAACGCAATCTGCGATGGTGTGGCGTGATGTTCTTCTGCCAGCTGACCGATAAGGGCAAAGAGGGGACAGTTCTGTTCGAAACTCTCCCGTCGGAACTGGGGCATCGAAGCCCTGTAGTCTGTTGCCGGATCGAATGTCGTATCCGCCGTATAGCAGTCGGTTAGCAGTCCGTTGGCCAGCGGAGAGAAAGCTACGAAGCCGATTCCCAACTCTTCGAGCACAGGAAACAGTGTCTCATGCCGACGTGCCATCATCGAATAGCGGTTCTGCACGGCTGTAACGGGGCAGACCTTGTGGGCACGGCGCAGATATTCTTCACTCGCTTCCGAAATGCCCCAATGCGTGATTTTACCCTCCCGAATCAGTTCGGCCATTGTCGCTGCCACTTCTTCGGGTGCGACCTTCGGGTCGATGCGATGCTGGTAGTAAAGGTCGATGCGGTCGGTGCAAAGACGCCGGAGCGACCCCTCCACCGAACGGCGGATAGTCACAGGTCTCGAATCGGGAATCAAGGTATGCGGCCCCGCTGCATGGGGTGCATCGAAGGCCAGTCCGAATTTGGTGGCGATGACGATACGATCGCGGAACGCTCGTAGCGCCTTACCCAATAGTTCCTCGTTGTCGTGCGGGCGGTCGGTTGTACCATAGATTTCGGCCGTATCGAAAAAGGTGTAGCCCATCTCTACGGCATCGGCCAATAGCTCCGTCATTTTGTGCTTGTCGGCAGGTGCACCGTAGGCATGGCTCATGCCCATGCAGCCCAAGCCGATGGCAGACACCCGCAGACCGCTCAATCCCAATGTTCTGTAATACATTATTCAAAAAATCTTTGGAATCATGATTGAATCTACTGCTGATTGGCCCGGACGATTTCGTTGATTGAGATGTCTGGATGACGGTAGCGGGCTTCGGGATTGCGTTCGCCCGGCCGTCCCTCCATCGGTGACCGAAGGGTAAGCGCTTTTTGCGGACAGTTGTGAACGCAAGCCAGACAATATTCGCACGATCCTTCGGCGCGAATGCCATCTCCCGTAAGTTTGAAATTGCCACGCGGACATACTCGTGTGCAGAATCCGCAGCCGATACATTTCTCGTGATCGACTGCTATCAACCGTTCGGCAGTCATCGGGAAGTGGGCTGCGCGCAGTCGCTCAAGCCCCTCTTCGTTGAACCAACCCAGCTCGCCCTTTTCAATGTATTCCTTATGTGCGGCAAGTTCTTCGATAATCGTTGCAAGATTCTCGTCTGTGTGCTTGTCAATTTTTATCTGTTCATTCATATCGAATACAGGCAGATAGTTGTCCACCATCAGCAGCGACTTGATGTATTGCTGGTGTAATCCCTGTTCATTGGCGAACTTATCCCACCACTCACAGACATTGGCTGAAAAGTTTCCGTAGGTAATCACCGAGAAGATATAGGGAGCACGGAATGTTGCCTTGGAGACAAATTCCCTGACGATGAGTGGCGCCGAGGCAGCATAGTCCGGGAATACGAATCCTATTTCGTCTGCCTCATAATCCAACTCATCCTTCTTCAACTCCTGCGGAATACTACGCACATCATCGGATAGCATCTTGGCGACGAACAGCGAATTGCCGGTTGCCGTAAAGAAAAAGATGATGCGGCGTTTTGCCTTTTTATTTGCACACGAGGCGAGTGATGAAACACCCGACAATTCCAGCGACAGCAGCGTGGCGACAGCCCCCATACGCTTAAGGGCTTCACGGCGCGTAATACGTTCTTTTTTATTCTCTTTCATATCGGGAAACTAATATTATAATCCTATCATCCGCTCGACATCTGAAAACGACATGTTAAAGAAGCGTTGCTCCTTGTTCAGCCCGCGCATCTGTGCCATCTCTTCATCGGTCAGCTCGAAGTCGAAAATCTGGATATTCTCTTCGATATAATCGGGATTCGATGCGCCCGGGATAACCGAGAATCCCTCTTGGATATGCCAACGCAAAATCACCTGTGCGGGAGTTTTGCCATGTGCTTTGGCAATTTCCATGATTGTCGGGTCTTTCAGCAACGCCCCATTGCTCATCGCACCACCCAACGGGAACCAGCATTCCACCTGAATATCGTGCTTCTTTGCTTTTTCGCGCACGGCAATACGCTGTGCATAGGGATGACACTCTATCTGCAATACGGCAGGCTTGACGGTCGCCGCTTCCATAATGCGGTTGAACACCTCGTCGTTCGCATCGAAATTGCTGATGCCCAAGGCACGTACCTTGCCGGCCGCTACCGCTTTCTCCATATCTTTCCATGCGCCGACAAAATCACCTATCGGCTGATGTACGTAGAGCAGGTCGATGTAGTCCAACTGCATACGTTCCAGCATGGCGTCGATGTCCTGTGCCGTTTTTCCTTCACCGTATTCGTTCGGCCACAGTTTGGAAGTTATCCAAATCTCTTCGCGCGGAATACCGCTTTCTTTTACGGCACGTCCTACACCTGCTTCGTCATTGTAGGCATGGGCGGTGTCGATATGCCGATAGCCTGCTTTCAATGCCGTGAGGCATGACTGTTCGCATACTTCATCGGAGGGCTGGAGGAATGTCCCCAATCCGAATTGCGGCATCAGGATGCCATTGTTGAGTTGTACCATCGGTACATTGGCGACAGTCTTATAAATATCCTGCGCGAAAGAGGGGCTGCCGACAATCGAAGCCAGCACCACAAGTCCTGTTAGAATTTTCTTTTTCATATCCATATTTTTGTTTTGGGTTATATCGTCTTCGTTATGACAGAACAAAAGTAGAGAGAACTTTTCGGGTAGGCTTTACAAGAAATTCGGTTGAAACTGCACTTATTTCGGTTTTTGCAGTCATCCTATATCGAAGTGATTAAGGCACTGTATCAATTCCCGAAAAAATGGTAATTCGAACCGTATTTTTTGTGCTTTCGATATGAACAGCTCTGTCTAACTTTGCATCTGGAAAAATGAAATAATCGTTCAACAAGTTATTTCGATATGAAAAATAGACGAAACATTGGCACGCATCGTGGAGCTTACACCCGATGCCGCTCATCTGACCGGCGAGGGACTGATGAACGGACGAATCAACGAACAGAACATTTCATCATGGCTCAAAGAAATTGGAATAATCAAATAATATACATATTATTATGCACACATTCAAATACATTTTTGCAATGACCGTGGCGATAGCCATCTCATGCAGCAATACAGTACAAGCTCAAGCAAAAAACAATAATAACATGAAATCAGTAATCGTATATTTCACACATTCCGGCAATACCGAACTGGCAGCCAAGCAGGTTGCAGAAGTAACAGGATCCAAAATGATA
>NZ_CANRPM010000041.1 GCF_947632445.1 uncultured Bacteroides sp.
GTGCGCTTAACGTACTTTGTTTCTGTCTTTTCCATAATGTTACTTTTTGTTGTAACGCTATTTCAGGACTAGACAGAGATTGGTTTAAAACAAAAAAAGGGACACTTGTACAGGACAAAAAAGGTTATGTTGGAAGCAGTTTTGGTATAGCAACAGCATTATCTTCATATCCGTCTGATTTCTGGGGGAAGGATGATATTGAATCTGCAAATCAGAAAGCCGCTGAAAGAATCTGTAATTTCATATTTAACAACCCGCAAGAGATTAAAGAGTAATGGATACAAAAAAATTACGTCAAAAGATACTCGATCTTGCTATTCATGGCAAACTTGTACTGCAAGACCCGAATGACGAGCCTGCATCTGTATTGCTTGAGCGTATCAAAGCGGAGAAAGAACTGTTGATTAAGGAAGGAAAAATAAAGCCATCCAAAAAAACATCAAAAACTTCTGATACGCCCCATTATGAGAATATATTGCCTAATGGATGGTGTTGGTCAATATTAGGGGATATCTTTCAACATAATAATGGGAAGCAAAAAACATCACTTACTCAAAAGGGAAAATTACACAGATACATTACAACTTCTAATGTGTATTGGGATAAGTTTGATTTTTCCGAAGTCAAAGAGATGCGTTTTATAGAATCAGAGATTGAAAAATACACAGCAAAAAAAGGTGATCTTCTTGTCTGTGAAGGCGGAGACATAGGAAGAGCAGCCATTTGGAATTATGATAGTCCTATATGCATTCAAAATCATCTTCATAGACTAAGGGCATATATTCCAGTATGCACCAAATACTTCCTTTTTTCTCTAATGAATAGCAAAGCGAAAGGAGGAATAAAAGGGAAAGGAATAGGCTTAATGAGTCTGTCTGCTAATGATCTACACAATATTATAATTTGCATTGCCACCATTAGCCGAACAATATCGTATTGTCGCAGAGATAGAGCATTGGTTTACTTTAATAAACCAAATCGAACAAGGCAAATCTGATTTACAAGCAATCATTAAGCAAACCAAGAACAAAATTCTCGACCTTGCTATTCACGGGAAACTTGTGCCGCAAGACCCAAACGACGAACCCGCATCGGAACTGCTCAAACGCATTAATCCCAATGCCCAAATAACAACCGATAACGGGCATAGTGAGAAGTTACCGAATGGGTGGGGTTATTGTCGCCTTTGTGATATTCTAAAAATAACTATGGGTCAGTCTCCTAATGGTGATTCTATTAATAAAAATAAAGGAATAGAATTTCATCAAGGAAAATTATGTTTTTCTGATAAATATCTTAGGTCATCAAATATTTTCACTGCTGAACCAACAAAAATAGCAGATGCAAATTCTTTATTATTATGTGTTCGGGCTCCTGTAGGTATTGTAAATATAACACAAAACAAAATTTGCATTGGGCGTGGCTTATGTTCATTAAAACCTTTTAAAGGTGATGTTGACTTTTATTTCTATTTATTGCAGACATTACAGAAAAGGTTTGAGAATCAAGCTACAGGAACTACATTTAAGGCAATATCTGGCGATATAGTAAAAAATGAGATAATATCACTGCCTCCTCTTGCCGAGCAACAGCGTATCGTTCATAAGATAGAAGAACTTTTTTCGGTTCTTGATAACATTCAAAAGGCATTAGAGGCGTAAATGATTACATCTCTAATGCCTGCAATATCAGCGCCATATAGAATAAATCCCAGTTTATTTCCAGTCTACCGTTAATAAACTGCCAGTTCAACGCCTTTAAACTGTCGGTACAACGTCTTTAAACTATCAGTACAAAGCCTTTAAACTGACGGTTCAAAGGCGTTGTACTGCCGCCTCGACGCACTGTGTCTTCACGCATCGGCTTTTTCTCTATATTCGTTGGGAGTCATTCCGGTCATTCTTTTGAATACCCGTGTAAAATGCTGGGGATATTGAAATCCGAGGTTACAGGCAATCTGGCTGATAGAGCCGGAGGAGAAAAGCAACCGTTCCTTTGCGGTGCTGATGATTTTGTTTTGTATCCATTCCAAAGCTGTCTTCCCCGTTTCTTTCTTAATCAGGTCGCCGAAGTAGTTGGGCGAAAAGCAAAGTTCGCCGGCACAGTATTTCACGGTGGGCAATCCTTTCCGCAAGGCGTTGTCGCCCGTAAAGTAATTGTCGAGTAAGGCCTCAAAACGGGTCAAGACGTCACGGTTCATGTTTTGTCTCGTGATGAACTGGCGTTCGTAGAAACGGAGGCAATAGTTAAGCAACAGCTCGATATGGTTTGTTATCAAGCGTTTGCTCAACCGGTCTATGGGGTGTTGAAGCTCTTCCCGTATCTTCATCAGGCAGTCAATGAATATTGTGCGTTCCCGTTCCGAAAGGTGCAATGCCTCGTTGACTTCGTAAGAGAAGAAGACATACTCTTTCATGCTACGTCCAAGATTGGTCCCGTAAATCAAATCGGGATGAAAGCACAGTGCGTAGCCTTTGGGCTGGAATTCCTCACCCGTGTCGTCGATGCCGATAACCTGTCCCGGAGCCAGGCAGACGACCGAGCCTTTCCGGTAGTCATACCGTTGGCGCCCGTATATCAAGTCGCAGTTTTTTTCGTCTTTCAGAAATATCACATAGAAGTTGAACGTATGCCGCATGTGGCGCATAGGTTTGGCTTTCGACAAGTCTATCACGCTGACTTGCGGATGCAAGGTCTCCACACCAAGCATATCGTCGTATTCCGTTACCGTCTCTATGTTCAGTAATGCATGCTCCATATTATTTCCATTGAAGTTTCGCGATACAAAAGTAAGGAACATTATCGGCATTCCCATACCATGCGAAACAATATCAGTGTTTTTGTGAAGACTATCCGTATTTTGTATAACAACCGGCATTTATGAACCGGCTAACTTTGCAGTGGATTTTAAGAAACGGACGTTATAACAGAAGGATGAATTGTATGAAACTGAAATCATTTGCATTGGGTGCGATGCTGTTCGCCATGCTGCCCTGCACATCATGTGCACAAAATCATCAAAGAAAGGAACCAGATATGAAAACGAAAAAAACACTCGTGGCGTTCTTCTCACGGACAGGCGAGAATTATGCCGTAGGACACATTGAGAAAGGCAATACCCACATCGTTGCCGAGATGATAGCGGCCGAGACAGGCGGCGATCTTTATCGCATCGAACCGGTAACGCCTTATCCCGACGGTTACACGGAATGTACGGAAGTGGCCAAACGGGAGCTGGCTGCCAAAGCCCGTCCAGCCATTAAGGGGGATGCGGCGGTAGCAGACTATGACGTCATCTTCATCGGTTATCCCAACTGGTGGGGAGATATGCCGATGCCCGTCTATACGTTCATCGAGAAACATGACTGGCAGGGCAAGACGGTCATCCCGTTCTGTACGCATGAAGGCAGCGGATTGTCCGGCACGGAAAGCAAACTGAAGAAGGTTTGCCGGGGCGCCACTGTATCGGAAGGCCTGGCAATACGTGGAGCGACAGCGCAAAACGCCCGCGAACAGGCCAGAAAAAGTGTGAAGAATTGGCTGAACAAACTGAAATAATAAGGTGGACGGGTCATGAGAAAAATGGCATGATACCGAGCAAAGCCGGATTTGAGACAGAGGACTGACGACGGCCCCAAAAGACAGAAAGAGGATGCTCTCACAACGAGGACATCCTCTTTTAGTTTACTGTATGTCGCCCGAAGGCAGACCTGTTACTTGCGATAGCTTTCCAGTTCTTCAACCTTGAACTTGCGGATGAAGTTGAAGTGCTTCTCCACTTCGGCCTCAGCGTAATTGACGTACACTTGTGCCGATTGTGCGAAGAGTTCGGGCGCTTTCGCAGCATCCTGGATGATGAGTTGTGACATCACGCAGTCGGCAGCCATCTCGTAGAGGCGGCGTGCGGTAAAGTCGAGCAACTCCTGATTCTGGGCTTCCTTCACGGCGTTGGTGCAGGCTTCCAGCTTGTTGGTCATTTCCTTCACACGATCCATCAGCGGCTGTATGGCCTCACCGCACGGGATTTGTTCGTACTCACGCAGGATGGAAGCATAGGTTCCGTTCGTTACGTAGCGGATGGCAGCCACCGTCTGCAACTGGGTCGTACCTTCGTAAATGCTTGTGATGCGGGCGTCGCGGTAGATGCGCTGGCAGGCGTATTCCATCATAAAGCCGGAACCGCCATGTATCTGGATGCAGTCGTAGGCGTTCTGGTTGGCATATTCGGAGTTCATACCCTTGGCCAGCGGCGTGAAAGCGTCGGCCATCTTGGCGAAGCGCTTCTGTTCCTGACGTTCTTCGGGCGTCAGCTTGCGCTCGCGGGCGATGTCGTCCAGCGCCTTGTAGATGTCGACGTAGCGCGAAGTCTGATAGAGCAGCGAGCGGCCTGCGTCGAGCTTGGCTTTCATCGTGGCCAGCATATCGTAAACGGCGGGGAACTCGATGATGGCTTTGCCGAACTGCTTGCGGTCTCTGGCATAAGCCAGACCTTCGTCGTAGGCGGCCTGGCTGAGACCGACAGACTGTGCGGCGATACCCAAACGGGCACCGTTCATCAGCGCCATCACATACTTAATCAAGCCTAACTTGCGGTCACCGCAAAGTTCGGCCTTGGCGTTCTTGTAAACCAATTCACAAGTGGGCGAGCCGTGAATGCCGAGCTTGTTCTCGATGCGGCGTACATCCACACCGCCGTCGCGCTTGTCGTAGATGAACATGGAGAGGCCGCGGCCATCGCGCGTACCTTCTTCCGAACGGGCCAGTACGAGGTGCAGGTCGGCGTCGCCGTTGGTGATAAATCGCTTCACACCGTTCAGGCGCCAGCACTGGTTGGCTTCGTCGTAGGTTGCCTTCAGCATGACGCTCTGCAAGTCAGAACCGGCATCGGGTTCGGTCAAATCCATGGACATGGTTTCGCCGGCGCAGATGCGAGGGATGAAACGGCTGTGCTGATCTTCGTTACCAAATTCGTACAGCGTCTCGATACAATCCTGCAACGACCAGATGTTGCCGAAGCCGGCATCGGCCTGGGCCACAATCTCCGCACACATGGTATATGGAGTGATGGGGAAGTTAAGGCCGCCGTAGCAGCGCGGCATAGTCATGCCGTTCAGTCCGGCCTTCACCATGACATCGAGGTTCTGCTTCGTACCGCTGGCATATTCCACACGGCCGTTGCCGCAGTGAGGGCCTTCTTCGTCCACGCCTTCTGCGTTAGCGGCAATCACTTCACCGGTAATTTCGCCGGTGATTTCCAATACTTTGTCGTATGAGTCTATCGCGTCGGCATAGTCCTGCGGCGCGTAGTCGTACTCATCCTTATCTTTATAGTCGCGTTCCTTGAGTTCGCAAATACGTTCCATCATCGGATTGTTCAGATGGAAGCGCAATTCCGGGTGTTCAGTATAAAAATTTGCCATTTACTTACTGTTCTTTTTGTAGTACTTAATCATTTTGGGAATTACTTCTTCCACCGTTCCATTGATGACATAGTCGGCAATCGTGTTGATGGGAGCGTTCTCGTCGTTGTTGATAGAGATGATGATACCTGCATCCTGCATACCGGCAATGTGCTGGATCTGCCCGGAGATACCGCAGGCAATATACAGCTTGGGATGAACCGTTACACCGGTCTGACCGATCTGACGGTCATGGTCGGCAAAACCGGCATCGACGGCGGCACGGCTGGCACCTACCTCGGCGTGGAGTTCCTTCGCCAGTTCGAACAGCATGTCGAAGCCTTCTTTCGAACCCATGCCATAACCTCCGGCCACTATGATAGGAGCACCCTTCAGGTTATGCTTGGCTTTTTCTACATGACGGTCGATGACTTTCACTACGTAGTCCGTTTCGGGGACGTACTTGGCCACGTCGTGACGGATGACTTCGCCCTGATAGTTCTCGTCGAGGATTTCTTTCTTCATCACACCTTCGCGGACGGTCGCCATCTGCGGACGGTGTTCGGGGTTGACGATAGTGGCTACGATATTACCGCCGAAAGCGGGACGGATCTGGTAGAGCAGGTTTTCATAAGTCACGCCGCTCTTCTTGTCCTCGTGGCTGCCGATTTCCAGTTGGGTACAATCGGCTGTCAATCCGCTGGTCAGAGCAGAAGATACACGCGGACCAAGGTCGCGACCGATGACGGTAGCTCCCATCAGACAAATCTGCGGCTTCTCTTCCTTGAACAGATTGATAAGAATGGAAGTGTGAGGCAGAGACGTATAAGGGAAGAGACCCGGAGCGTCGAACACATGTACGCGGTCTACACCGAAAGGCAACACTTGTTTTTCTACACCTTCAAGGCCGGCGCCGGCGCAGATAGCTTCCAGCTGGCAGCCCAATTCGTTGGCTAACTTACGGCCTTTAGTCAAAAGTTCGAGACTGACGTCGGCAACATGGCAGCCGTCCATCTCACAATATACAAATACGTTGTTCATAATCTTATCCGATAGTATGGTTAGCCAAAAGTTCAACAATCAGATTTTCTACATCCGCATCGCTGCCTGTCAGGGTCTTGCTTTCCTTGGTCTGGAAGATGATGTTCTCGATCTTCTTCACCTTGGTGGGCGAACCGCTAAGACCACATTGCTTGATGTCGCCATTGACGTCGGCCACGCTCCATTCCGTGATGTTCAGGTAGGGGCGCTGTTCGTAGAGCAATGTATAGGGCAGTTCAGCGCCGTCTTTGGTCAGGGCTGCTTTCTCCTGTCCGCCCATGGCACGTTTATACTTCTGCACTAACTTGGCATTGCGCGGACGGCAAGGAGCGGCACTACCGTTCACGGTGAGTACGATGGGCAGCGGAGCCTCTACGGTCTCCACACCGCCATCAATATGGCGCTTTACACGGATACGGCCCTCTTTCACTTCCTGAATTTCCTCTACATAAGTAATCTGCGGCAAGCCCAGTTTCTCGGCCACCTGCGGACCTACCTGTGCCGTATCACCGTCAATGGCCTGGCGACCGCCCACGATGATGTCGTACTCTCCTATCTTGCGGATAGCCGTAGCCAATGCATACGAGGTAGCCAGTGTGTCAGCACCGGCAAAGGCGCGGTCGGTCAGCAAATATCCGCCGTCAGCACCACGATATAGTCCTTCGCGAATGATTTCAGCCGCACGTCCCGGCCCCATGGTGAGCATGGTGACGGTCGAGCCCGGGTGTGCGTCTTTCAGACGTAGCGCCTGCTCCAGCGCATTGAGGTCTTCCGGATTGAAGATGGCCGGAAGGGCCGCACGGTTGATAGTACCGTCGGCGTTCATGGCATCCTTGCCCACACAGCGGGTGTCAGGCACTTGTTTTGCCAATACTACGATTTTCAAACTCATGATATTATATAATTAGTATAAATATTTTCTTTCTATTTATGCCAACAGCCAATATATAGTTGGCTATCAGCCTGCAAATTTACGGAAAGTGTCGGGTTTGGCAAGCAATAAAGACAGAAAATGCACAATATAGGCGGGAATGAGCAATTACGACCCGCTTCCCTACCCGTTTAAAACAAGAAAACCGAACGGGAGCTTACGTTGTTCTGCCCCTTAATATCAACAATGAGTTTTTGTGCATTCACTGTTTTCCTGTATGCAACATGACGGTTTCGGCACAAAAAAAGCCAGCCTTTCGCATAACAAAAGGCTGACTTTCCTAATAAAAGTCTATATTATATTTTCTTATTTAATACCCAACTTAGCCTTGATTTCGGCAGGCACAGCATCCTTGTGTACCAGGATGTTCAGCGTCTTATAGGCAACAAACGCTTTGGAAGCATACCAAATACCTTTGTATTTACCGCTCAATCCCCAAGAGTTCTTTACCATGAAGTATTCTTTACCGTTCTGGTCTGTGGCAATACCATAGATAATCATACCATGGTCGTCAGTCGTTTCCCAGTTGTCGAAGGCAATTTGGCGCATGTCCTGTGTTACTTCTATTTCGGGCAGAGGACGAGAAGTCAGTTCCTTACGCTTGTCCGTAGCAGTCATACCTGTCCAGCGAGCCATATCAGAACCTGTCAGTTCGGCACCCCGATCTGCATCGGGCACAACGGCGATACCATCACGAGTAAATCCCTGCTCGCTCACATCGCTACCCCATGCGACGGTGTAACCTGCGCGAATAGCATTGTCCATAACGGCCATCAGCTCGTCGATAGGCAGGTTGTAGGACAAGCCGTTTCGCCAGTTATCCTGAATCTCAATGGCAAACTGTGTGTAGAAAGGATGGTGGGTGTATGAAGTCAGTGACACGTAGTCATCGGGGTTGATGCCCAGACTGGCGGCAA
This sequence comes from uncultured Bacteroides sp., assembly GCF_947632445.1. Taxonomy (GTDB): domain Bacteria; phylum Bacteroidota; class Bacteroidia; order Bacteroidales; family Bacteroidaceae; genus Bacteroides. The sequence continues at coordinate 8,289 of NZ_CANRPM010000041.1, forward strand.
AACTCTTCGGAGTATATTCCTTGCCTTCGTAAGTGAAGGTTTCGGGACATTTGCCCAGATAAGTATCATAGATGGCACTGATACCGTTTTTCCATACAGGTGTCAGCTTGCTGAAGTTTCCTTTACCAATGGCCTTCACATAAGCGCCGGCCACAGCATCCAGTTCATTGTGTACAGGCAGAGTATCGCCGTACATGATACCCTGCATGGCTTCTTGCGGAACAAGGCCATAGTTCTTCATACAATACATGACGTCATAGAAGCTTCCGCCAGGCGAGAAAGGTGCATCGCCATGATAGCGCACGTAGTTAACGGCACGGTCTACCATAGTGTGGTGTACGACGAACATCTCGGACAAATCGTAAGTGCCCTTGCCCAAACGCAGCAATTCACTCTCCAAAAAGCCGAGGCTGGAGAAGCACCAGCACGTGCTCGAACGGTTTTGGTTCTTGATGCTGGTGATGGGATTTTCCTTTACGGTAGTGAAAACAAAGCCTTCTTCTTTGGGCTCAGCTTTCTTCTTGGCCGACATGTCGAAGGCCAGCAATGCCAATGTAGCAACGAGGATTGTTTTTTTCATCATGATTACATTATTTAGAAGTTTTCATTATCGGCTACAAAGATAGTCAAATTTATCAATAAGCCAAACAATCTTTTTCCGCGTCGTTCAGGCCATTGCGGAAAACATCAAAACACATCTCCATACATCCGCAGGCGAGTGCGCAGGTCGTGTATCTCGCGTTGCATCTCGTCCATACGCTCCAATAAGTGATGGATGGCATCAATACCTTCCATATTGATGGAGAGGTCGTAATACATACGGCTATAACGTTCCACGTCGGGCAGCTGGGAGAAAGCAAGGCAGGGACGACCTTCGTCAAACAAGATGTCGACCAGTTCATTTTCCTGCAGGAGGTTGATGAACGAAGGTTCTATATGACATTTATCACAATAATCGCTGATAACAATCAATTCATTCTGCATAACGGTTCGTTTTTAGTTAGTTCATACGCTGAATTTTACGAAACAGGTCTTTCTGTTCCTCCGTCAGATGGGTAGGCAACTGGACATGATAGGTCACAATCAGGTCGCCCTGCACTCCTTCCTGCTTGTAGATAGGAAATCCCTTGCTTTTGAGACGTACCTTAGTACCGCTCTGCGTGCCAGGTTTTACCTTCAATTTCACCTGTCCGTCTAAAGTATTGACAATCTGTTCGCCGCCCAGCAAGGCCGTATAGAAGTCGGTATAGACATCAACATACAGGTCGTTGCCCAGCCGCTTGAACACAGGGTCGTCGGCAATGACAAACGTAATGTAAAGATCACCCGCTGGGCTCCCGTTCATGCCCGGAGCTCCATAGCCCTTCAACTTGATGACCTGACCATTGGCCACGCCGGCAGGGATGGTGATGCGCACTTGTTTATCACCTACACTGAGCACTTGCTTGTGGGTCTGTGCGGCCTCACGAAGTGTCAAATTCAGTTTGGTCTGATAGTCTTGGCCTCGGAAGCCTCCCTGAGCACTCTGTCCTCCTCTACCACGATAACCGAAAAGTTCCTCGAAGAAATCGGAAAAGCCGCCTGCACTGCTACTTGTAAACTCCTGTCCATCGGACGAATACCAATAAGTACCGTTGCCGTCCGTATGGAATTCCTGTGCTCCAACATCGAAACCTCCGAAACCACGGGCCTGCTTCTGTGCCTCAAATTCGTCGGCATGCTTCCAATGTTCGCCATATTCGTCGTACTTCTTACGCTTCTCAGGGTCACTCAGCACCTCGTTTGCCTCGTTGATAGCCTGAAACTTTTCCTTGGCTGTAGGATCGTTGGGGTTCAAATCGGGATGGAACTTGCGCGCCAGCTTGCGGTAGGCCTTCTTGATGTCGTCCTGCGAAGCGCTTTTGTCCACGCCCAATACTTGGTAATAATCTATAAAAGCCATAGTTAATGATTGATGGTTAAATGGTTAACGGTTCATATATAAAAGCCGCGGTATCTCTCTGACAAGACACCGCGGCTGCTTATAGGTTTAATGTATCAGGGAAAATCGGCCGATTACATCATGCCGCCCATGCCACCCATACCGGGGTTCATCGGCATTTCGGGCTTGTCTTCCTTCTTCTCGACGATGACACACTCCGTTGTCAGGAACATGCCTGCGATAGAAGCGGCATTCTCCAAAGCTACACGAGTAACCTTAGCGGGATCTACCACGCCTGCTGCATGCAAGTTCTCGTACACATCGGTACGTGCGTTATAACCAAAGTCTCCCTTCCCTTCACGAACCTTCTGAACAATCACGGCACCTTCTTTGCCTGCGTTAGCGCAAATCTGGCGGAGCGGTTCTTCGATGGCACGCTTGATAATGTGGATACCAGTTGTCTCGTCAGCATTGTCGCCTTCCAGACCTTCGAGCGACTCAAGGGCACGGATGTAAGCTACACCACCACCCGGCACGATACCTTCTTCGATAGCAGCACGCGTTGCACGCAAAGCATCGTCCACACGGTCTTTCTTTTCCTTCATCTCAACTTCGGAAGCAGCACCTACGTAGAGCACTGCCACACCACCTGACAACTTGGCCAAACGCTCCTGAAGCTTCTCACGGTCGTAATCGCTCTTTGTAGAGGCAATCTGAGCCTTGATCTGCTCGCAACGCTCCTTGATATTCTCCTTGTCGCCGGCACCGTTTACGATAGTCGTATTGTCTTTCGTGATGGTTACCTTCTCGGCAGTTCCCAACATTTCGATAGTAGCCTGTTCCAATTTCAAGCCTTTCTCTTCACTGATAACTACACCACCCGTCAGTATGGCGATATCTTCCAACATTTCCTTACGACGATCGCCAAAGCCCGGAGCTTTAACTGCACAGATTTTCAACTGGCTACGCAGACGGTTTACTACCAGGGTAGTCAATGCCTCGCTGTCTACATCTTCTGCAATTACCAACAGAGGACGGCCTGTCTGTACGGCGGGTTCGAGAATAGGCAAGAAATCTTTCAGGTTGGAAATCTTCTTGTCATAGATCAAAATGTAAGGTTTCTCCATCTCACATTCCATCTTCTCGGTATTGGTTACGAAGTAAGCCGACAGATAACCACGGTCAAACTGCATACCTTCTACTACGCCGATAGTCGTATCTGTACCCTTAGCCTCCTCAATGGTGATGACTCCGTCTTTGGAAACCTTGCGCATAGCATCGGCAATGAGCTTACCGATAACAGGATCGTTATTGGCAGACACGGTACCTACTTGCTCTATCTTGTCGTAGTTGTCGCCTACCATCTCAGACTGAGACTTGATGGATTCAACCACCTTGGCAACAGCTTTGTCAATGCCATGCTTAATATCCATCGGACTGGCACCAGCCGTTACGTTCTTCAATCCCTCAGCTACAATAGCCTGAGCCAATACGGTAGCGGTTGTTGTGCCATCACCTGCGTCATCGCCTGTTTTCGAAGCGACTTCCTTAACCAGTTGTGCACCGGTGTTCTGATAAGCGTCGGCCAATTCCACTTCCTTAGCAACGGTTACACCGTCCTTCGTGATATGGGGAGCCCCGAACTTTTTCTCGATAATAACGTTACGGCCTTTCGGACCCAGGGTTACTTTTACGGCGTTAGTCAGTGTGTCGATGCCCTTCTTCAATTGGTCGCGGGCATCTATATCAAACAAAATTTCTTTAGCCATGATTTTTTAATTTAATTGATGATTGAAAAATAAAAATTTATCCCAGTACAGCGAGTACATCACTTTGACGCATAATCAGATATTTGGTGCCGTCAAGTTCGATTTCCGTGCCGGCATACTTGCCATAGAGTACATGGTCGCCTGCTTTCAGCACCATTTCTTCGTCTTTCGTACCGTTGCCGGCTGCAATCACTTCACCTTTTAGGGGCTTTTCTTTAGCCGTATCAGGGATGATGATACCGCCGATCGTTTTTTCTTCTGCGGGTGCAGGGAGTATCAGAACTCTGTCTGCCAATGGTTTAATGTTCATAGTCTTTACATTTTTATATTATACTATTTTCTTAATTTCCGCCTGCCTGACGCAAGCGAAAAAGGATATACGAAAAGCGTACCAAACTTATTTTGTCAGAATAAAACTGCCAATTTGACACTGCCGAGTCCAATTTATGCAATAATTACAGCTTTCGACACATCCAATAACACCGGATTACTTCTCCAACTCAACCATCAGTTCCTCAGACGTCACAAGCTTCTGCTCGCCCGTCTCCATGTTCTTCAGTGTCACCTTGCCTTCGTTCATCTCGTTCTCGCCCACCAGTGCCACGAAGGGGATGCCTTTGACGTTGGCATAACTCATTTGCTTCTTCATCTTGCTGGCATCGGGGAAGATTTCAGCCCGTATACCTGCTGCACGGACTTGTGCCAAAACTTGCATCGAGAAGGCTGCTTCCTTTTCACCAAAATTGATAAAAAGGAGCTGCGTGCCGTTTACAGCTTCCTTCGGATAAAGGTCAAGCTGGTTGAGCACGTCGAAAATACGGTCGGCACCGAACGAGATGCCTACACCACTGACACCTGCCATGCCAAAGACTCCTGTCAAGTTGTCATAGCGTCCGCCGCCGGTGATGCTTCCTATCTGTACGTCGATTGCCTTCACTTCGAATATGGCACCCGTGTAATAGTTCAGCCCTCGGGCCAGCGTCAAGTCCAATTCGATTTCGTTCTTCAACTTCATCCTCTTCAGAGTCGTCAAGATAAATTCCGTTTCAGCTACGCCTTTCAGACCCGTTTCGCTGGCGTCCAGTACCTTTTTCAGCGTGGCCAACTTCTCTTCGTTCGAGCCGCTAAGCAGGATGATAGGTTGCAGCTTGGCGATGGCTGCGTCGTCGATACCCTTTTCGCGCAGTTCGGCATTCACATTATCCAATCCTATCTTGTCCAACTTGTCGATAGCCACGGTGATGTCCACTATCTTGTCGGCTTCACCGATAATCTCGGCGATGCCGGTCAGTATCTTCCGGTTGTTAATTTTGATGCAGACACGGATACCAAAGCGGCTGAATACGGTATCTACAATCTGCATCAGCTCCACTTCGTTGAGCAGGGAGTCGCTGCCCACCACATCGGCATCGCACTGATAGAACTCGCGATAGCGTCCCTTCTGCGGACGATCGGCACGCCATACGGGCTGTATCTGGTAGCGCTTGAAGGGGAACGTCAGCTCGTCGCGATGCATCACCACATAGCGTGCAAAGGGTACGGTGAGATCGTAGCGCAAACCCTTCTCACAGAACTTACTGGCCAGCTTGGAGGCATTACGACTCAGCAATTCTTCATCAGTCAAACCAGAGAAGTAATCGCCGGAGTTCTGTATCTTGAACAGGAGCTTGTCGCCCTCCTCGCCATATTTGCCCATCAGGGTAGAGAGCATTTCCATAGCAGGTGTCTCTATCTGCTGGAAACCGTAGAGGTGGTAAACGTTGCGGATGGTGTCAAATATATAGTTGCGTTTCGCCATCTCTATGGGCGAAAAGTCACGGGATCCCTTCGGGATACAAGGTTTTGCTGCCATAATCGTATCAGTTACATTTCAAAATCAAGCCACAAAGTTACAGTATTTTATCAGAAGTTTCCAGCAAATCGAAGCAATTTCACATCGGAAATGTCATCTTCCACCCATTTTCAAAAAACCGCCTGACTCTCTTAACCTGCATTTCTATCGAGAAGAAAGCGTCGCTTTGTCTGCCGCTAAGCATCGTTTTCACGATTGAGAAACAGTGCATTAGTTTTATTAACGCAAAAAGCGGAACTTGTTAACAGATTTTTACGCCTTGACAAGGGCGTTTTTTTGGCATTCGTCCGAATGTGGCTTATCTTTGCAAAAAAACAAAAAAGAGACATGAAGCAAATCAGCATTACCCTACTCTGCTGCCTTCTGACGCTGGCAGCCTACGCTCAAGGCGGAAAGCCACTCACACTGGAAGATGTCGTGAGGGGTAAGTTTCGCGCGGAAACCATCTACGGAGTCATCCCCATCCCCGGCGACGGCGAGCATTATTCGCAGATGAACGCCGAAGGCACACAAATCATTAAATATTCCTTCAAGACCGGCAAGCAGGTAGAAGTGCTGTTCGATGCCGCCACTGCCCGCGAGTGTCCCTTCAAACGTTTCGACAGCTATAGCTTCTCGCCAGACGGTTCGATGCTACTCATCGCCACCGAGACAACCCCCATCTACCGCCGCTCGTACACGGCCGTGCACTACTTGTACAGTCTGAAGCGTAACCTTGAGGGGAAAATCAACAACGTGGTGGAAAAGCTCTCGGACGGCGGACCGCAACAAGTGCCCGTCTTTTCGCCAGACGGTTCGATGGTAGCTTTTGTACGTGACAACAACGTATTCCTCGTGAAGCGCTACTACGGAAACAGTGAAAGCCAAGTAACCAAGGACGGCGAACGTAACAAAATCATCTACGGCACACCCGACTGGGTGTACGAAGAGGAGTTCTCCTACAACCGCGCCCTGGAGTTTAGCGCCGACAGCAAGATATTAGCCTTCGTGCGCTGGGACGAGAGCAAGGTAAAATCCTACTCCTTTCCCCTTTTTGCTGGAGAAAAGCCTCACATCAAGGCCTACGAGAAGTATCCCGGCGCCTATGAATACAAGTACCCCAAAACAGGCGAAGCCAATTCGAAGGTCAGCGTCCATACGTTCGACATCAAGAGTAAGGTCATCCGCCAGATCGACGTACCTCTGGACGAGGACGGCTACATTCCCCGCATCCGCTTCACCAAAGATCCCGAAAAGCTGGCCATCATGACGCTGAACCGCCACCAGAACCGCCTCGACCTCTATTTCGCCAATCCACGCAGCACGATGTGCAAGCTGGTGCTTCGTGACGAAAGCGACAAATACATTAAGGAGAATGTCTTTGACCAGGTGATTTTCTACGACAACAATTTCAGCTTCGTCAGTGAGCGAAGCGGCTACAATCACCTCTATTGGTACAACATGACGGGAAGTCTATCCAAGCAAGTCACTTCGGGCAACTTCGAGGTAAAAACTTTCTTAGGCTACGACCCACAGGAAGACTCTTTCTACTACACCAGCAACGAAGAGAGCCCTATGCGCACCGCTGTCTATAAAACAGACCGCAAAGGCAAGAAGCTGAAACTCTCCACGCAACAAGGTACCAACTCGGCCCTGTTCAGTACGGATATGAAATACTACCTGAACCGCTACACCAACCTCAACACGCCGATGGTCATCACGCTGAATGACAACCGGGGACAGGTGCTCACTACTCTTGTGGATAACAAAAAACTGACGGCTCTGCTGGCCGAATACAACCTGCCGAAAAAAGAATTCTTCAGCTTCACCACTACCGATGGCACACAGCTGAACGGTTGGATGATGAAGCCCACCGACTTCTCCCCCAGCAAGAAATATCCTGTCTTGCAATACCAGTACAGCGGCCCAGGCTCGCAACAGGTGCTCGACGCCTTCGGCATCAGCTGGGAAACATTCATGGCCTCGCAAGGTTACGTCGTAGTGTGTGTGGACGGACGCGGCACGGGCGGACGCGGTGCCGACTTCGAAAAGTGCACCTATCTGAACTTAGGCGTCAAAGAAGCCCGCGACCAAGTGGAGACAGCCCTCTACTTGGGCAACCTACCCTATGTGGACAAGAACCGCATCGGCATTTGGGGCTGGAGCTTTGGCGGCTACATGACCATCATGAGCATGAGCGAGGGCACACCGGTGTTCAAGGCGGGCGTAGCCGTTGCGGCCGTAACCGACTGGAACTACTACGACACTGTCTATGGTGAACGCTTCATGCGCACACCGCAGGAGAACGCCGAAGGCTATAAGGCTTCATCGACCTTCACCCGAGCCGACAAGCTGAACGGACACCTGCTGCTGGTACATGGCATGGCCGACGACAACGTGCACTACCAAAACTGTGCCGAATATGCCGAACACTTAGTTCAGCTGGGCAAACAGTTTGAAATGCAGGTTTACACCAACCGTAACCACAGCATCTTTGGCGGCAATACAAGCATGCACTTGTACACGCGACTGACAGAGTTCTTTAAAAACAACCTTTAATGAATGGAGAATGGTACGAGTACGTAAGCCTGAATGGCTTAAAATAAGTATCGGCACAAATGAACGCTACACCGAGACGAAACGCATCGTTGAGTCACACTGCCTGCACACCATCTGTAGCAGCGGCCGATGCCCCAACATGGGCGAATGCTGGGGACGGGGCACGGCCACCTTCATGATAGGCGGCAACATCTGCACCCGTAGTTGCAAGTTCTGCAACACACAAACGGGACACCCCCTATCCCTCGACCCGCAAGAACCCACACATGTGGCCGAGTCGGTACGGCTAATGAAGCTCTCGCATGCCGTAGTAACCTCCGTCGACCGTGATGACCTGCCCGACTTAGGTGCCGTTCACTGGGCACAAACCATCCGTGAAATACGCCGCTTGAACCCCAATACTACCATCGAGGTGCTGATTCCAGACTTCCAAGGACGCAAGGAGCTGGTAGGACAGGTCATTGAACCCCATCCAGACATCATCAGTCACAACATGGAGACTGTGCGTCGCATCAGTCCTCTGGTGCGCAGCGCCGCCCGCTATGATACAAGCCTCAACGTTATCCGCCAGATAGCTGCCAGTGGCATCACGGCCAAATCGGGCATTATGGTGGGCTTAGGCGAAACGCCCACCGAGATCGAGGAACTGATGGACGACCTGCGGGACGCAGGTTGCCAAATCATGACCATCGGCCAGTACCTGCAACCCTCGCGCCGCCATTATCCTGTGGCCGAATATATTACTCCCGACCAATTCAAACGCTACGAAGAAATGGGAATGAAGAAAGGCTTTACACAAGTGGAAAGCGGTCCGCTGGTGCGATCATCCTACCATGCAGAAAAATCGATCCATCACCTTAAGAAATAAAGAAAAGAGGCTGAACAATCCAGCCTCTTAATACCGGAAGCAACGTGACAGGCAATCGTATATTCTCAATGATCTATAAATACGGATAAAGAGAGACTATTCTATCTAAGACTCATTGATAAAGCAGGAAGATGCAGGGGATTTTGGTCAAGTCTGGCGTGTGCCCCTTCCAATCCTTAATGGTGCGTGTACGGATAAATTCGCCCTCGCACGTGATGTTGGCCGCTATGCAAAGCCATGTTTGCGGGCGACAAGTCTGAAGAATATCCTCTAACATCTTGTTGTTGCGATAAGGAGTCTCGATGAAAAGCTGCGTCTGGTGCTCGGCATAGACTCGTTGCTCCAGTTGCTTCAGTTTTTTGACACGCTCGACCGGATTGATGGGCAAATAACCATTGAAGGCAAAACTCTGCCCGTTAAAACCCGATCCCATGATAGATAGGATAATGGACGAAGGGCCTACAAGGGGCACCACCTTCAGACCCTTGCTGTGGGCAATAGCCACTACGTCAGTACCTGGATCGGCCACGGCCGGACAACCAGCTTCAGAAATGACTCCCATAGACAAACCTCCTTCAAGTGGTTTCAAATAGCCCGAAATGTCTGTAGGGGACGTATGTTTGTTGAGCGGATAGAAAATCAGGGAATCAATGTCCTTATCCTTGTCTACTTTCTTCAGAAAACGACGGGCTGAACGGACGTCTTCTACAATAAAATGGTGGATGCCAGCTATGATTTCCTTATTATATATAGGTAGTACTTTTTCCAACGGAGTGTCGCCCAAGGTAACAGGCAGCAGATAGAGTGCAGTTTCCATCGGTATAATTAAACTTGAGAGTGAAAGAGAAATAATGAAAAAATGGATAACGGAAAAATACTCTATTATCCATTATACATCTTTTAGCCGTAGATAATGTTTCCGTTGGCATCTTTATATTCGTCGAGGCCCTTCTCGTAAGTAGCCATAGCACGGAGACTCATACCCACACTGGAGAAACCACCGTCGTGATAAAGGTTCTGCATGGTAACCTTGCGGGTGAGATCGGAAAACATCATGATGCAATAGTCGGCACACTCATCGGCCGAAGCGTTGCCCAGCGGTGACATGCGATTGGCAAAGTCGAGCAGTTTGTCCATGCCTTTCACACCCGAGCCGGCTGTAGTCATTGTGGGCGACTGGGAGATAGTGTTGACACGCACGTGGTGTTCACGTCCATAGATGTAACCGAAGCTGCGCGCGATCGACTCGAGCAGAGCCTTAGCATCAGCCATGTCGTTATAACCATAGAATGTACGTTGTGCAGCTACGTAGCTCAGTGCCAGGATAGAACCGTAATCAGCAACGGCACCCAGCTTCTTGGCAACCTGTATCATTTTGTGAAAAGACACAGCGGAGATATCCAGTGTCTTGCTCAACATATCGTAATCCAAATCGTCGTACGTACGTTTCTTACGCACGTTGGGAGACATTCCAATGGAATGGAGTACAAAATCGACCGGTCCGCCTAGGATTTCCATGGAACGCTTGAACACATTCTCCAGATCTTCTACGCTGGTAGCGTCGGCAGGGATTACCTCACAATGTAACTTCTCAGCCAAAGCAGATACTTCGCCCATGCGGACAGCTACATGGGTGTTAGACAACGTAATGATTGCACCCTCTTCAACAGCTTTTTCTGCGACCTTCCAAGCAATGGACTGCTCGTTCAGAGCACCGAAAATAATGCCTTTTTTCCCTTTCAATAAATTGTAACTCATACCTATTTTTTAAAGTTTACGCCGCAAAGATAGGAAGTTTCCACGTAAGTTTCCCGAAAAAGCGAGGGAAGGAAGTGGCTAAATGATAAAAAATACACCTAAACAAACAAATAATACACACAAGACCGAGGATATTACGGTACTTTTGTGATAGTAAAATTCAAAAGCTATTACGAATGGACACATTTGTCAAAAAGTTATTAGTGCTTGCCAGCGTAATTGTTCCTGTGGCTTGCACACAACAGGCGGAAACCACGCAATGCAAAAGCGACATTGACAACAGCATTTACGAGAACCTGCCTTTTAATATGCCTCAAGTCATCCAACCGTCTTTCCCCGATTATACGGTTAACATCAAAAACTTTGGAGCTAAAGCCGATGGCAAAACGCTGAATACCCAAGCCATCAACGATGCCATCAAAGCTGTTAACGAAAAGGGAGGAGGCAAAGTGATCATCCCTGAAGGTTTATGGCTGACGGGGCCTATCGAACTGATGAGCAACGTCAACCTTTATACAGAAAAGAACGCGCTGGTATTGTTTACAGACGATTTTCAGGCTTATCCTATTATAAAGACCTCGTTCGAAGGACTCGAGACACGCCGTTGCCAGTCGCCTATCTCGGCACGAAACGCTGAAAACATCGCCATCACAGGTCATGGGGTATTCGACGGCTCGGGCGACAGCTGGCGTCCTGTCAAGAAAGGGAAACTCACATCTTCGCAATGGAAGACGCTTGTTACCTCAGGCGGCATAGTAGAGGATGATATCTGGTATCCCACCGAAGGCTCACTCAAGGGCGCCAAAGCCTGTAAGGAATTCAATAACCCCGTAGGTATCGAAACCGATGAGGAGTGGGACGAAATCCGCCCCTGGCTTCGTCCTGTCCTGCTCAACATCGTGAAAAGCAAGAACGTCCTGCTCGAAGGCGTAACTTTCAAGAACTCACCCAGCTGGTGCCTGCACCCCTTGTCATGCGAACACATCACGATCAACAACGTCAAAGTATTCAATCCCTGGTATTCGCAGAACGGTGATGCGCTCGATCTGGAGTCGTGCAACAATACATTAATTATCAATAGCATATTCGATGCAGGCGATGACGCCATCTGCATCAAGTCAGGCAAAGACGAAGACGGCCGCAAGCGCGGCGAACCATGCCAGAATGTCATCGTAAAGAACAACATTGTCCTGCATGGACACGGCGGCTTCGTGGTAGGGAGCGAAATGTCGGGTGGCGTGAAAAACATTTACGTTTCCGACTGCACTTTCCTAGGTACCGACGTAGGCCTGCGCTTCAAGAGCACCCGCGGACGCGGCGGCGTGGTAGAGAACATCTACATTGACCACATTAACATGATAGACATCCCACATGAAGCCCTGTTGTTCGACCTCTTTTACGGCGGTAAGGGAGCCGGCGAAGAGACCGAAGAGGAGCTGGCCGGACGCATGAAGGCCGCCATCCCGCCTGTAACAGAGGAGACACCAGCCTTCCGTGACATCCACATCTCAAATATCACGGCCGGCAACATAGGTCGAGCCATGTTCTTCAACGGCCTGCCTGAGATGCCAATACGCAATGTCAACATCAAGGACATTGTCATCAACGACGCCAAGCAAGGCATTGTCATCAGCCAGGCAGAAAACGTGACGATTGACAACACGCAAGTAGATACGCAAGGAGAAGTATTGCAGGTAAAAGATTCCAAGAATGTGAAAGTTAACGGGAAAACCTACCATAACGAATAACATCAAGTTAACGGCATAAATCAACACAAATAATGGAATAAAGGTTTCACTAAAATCACCCCTGTGGTCTGCCCTTCAGACCGCAGGGATGAAAATCTTTTTTGATTGAATCAGAAAAATCGTCGTAAACTATCATTTTTTTATTACTTTTGTAACAAAGTAATTTTAAAACCACATACACATCATGAAAAGAAAACTATTTGCCTTAGTAAGTATCCTTTGCGGTAGCTGCATACTGATGACCGCACAAGAGACGATACAACTGAAGATCAAACTCGAAAACCCAGACAACCGTGTACAAAAAGATGCACCCGTAGTCATCCGCCTCGACCAAACGGGAGCCGTATTCCAAGTTCGTTCGGCCGTTGTTATGGACGACCAGCAGGAAATTCCCTCCCAGTTGGACGATCTCAACGGTGACCTGAAAGCGGACGAACTGGCTTTCGTCATCGACATGCCTGCCCATACGAATAAAGAATTGATCCTCACCCTGTCTTCAGCCAAACCGACCAAACAATATCCTGCCCGCGTATTCGCCCAAATGCTGGCGCGCGACGCCAAGAATAACCGCCACGCACCCGTACAATCCATCACTGTGCCTGGTACAACGGACTTCTATAGCATGGTACACGGCCACGGCCCCATGTTCGAATCCGAACTCGTAGGCTATCGCGTCTATTTCAATGAGAAACAAACCCTTGACCCATACGGCAAGTTTAATAAAGGTATGGAGCTGAAGGAAAGCCAGTTCTATCCCAACGACGAACAACTGGCACGCGGCTTTGGCGACGACGTGCTGCTGGTGGGGAATAGTTGTGGCATCGGCGCCCTCAAGGGATGGGACGGACAGAAGGCTACCCACGTGGCGCCTGTAGCTTTCCGCACAGAGCGCATTCTGGCCTATGGCCCCATCCGCACCGTCGCAGAAGTGGAAGCCAAAGGATGGGAATACCAGGGAAAGGAACTGACCATGACGCACCGCTACATCCTCTATGCCGGCCATCGCGACCTGCGCATCGAGACGACCTTTGCCGAACCATTAGAGGAAGAGACCTTCTGTACAGGCGTGCAAAACATCATGGGCAACGAAACCATTTCCTACTCCGACCACAAAGGGCTGGTAGGTAGCTGGGGCAGACACTGGCCCGTCAACGACACGGTAAAATATGCCAAGGAAACCATCGGCATCGCCACCTACATCCCGCAGAAATATGTCCGCAAAGAAGTGAAGGATAAAGATAACTTCCTCTACACCGTCTCTGCCCCTGGTAGCGACAGCTTCTACTATTACACCATGTTCACCTCACGCAAGGAGACTTTCGGCTACCCTACTTCCGAAGCATGGTTTAAATACATGCAGGAATGGAAGGAAGAACTGGAAAATCCGATAAAGGTTACCATCATCCGTTGAGTGTAAACGAGCCTTCGTCCGTATAAGTACATAAACATAAACCTATCTATTATGAATTTGTCAAAAGCATTATTAGGACTCAGCATGCTGGTCGGCATGTCACTATCCGCCCAACAAACGAAAAACTACGTATCGAAGGTATGGGTAGCCGACCAAGGCGACGGTACCTATAAAAATCCTATCCTTTATGCCGACTACTCCGATCCCGACGCTTGCCGCGTAGGCGACGATTTCTACATGACCTCGTCGAGCTTCAACTGCCTGCCAGGCCTCCAGATTCTTCACTCCAAAGACTTGGTGAACTGGAGCATCATCGGTGCGGCCATCCCCTATAAACTAACTCCTGAAAGTACTCCTGAACGGCCCGAACATGGCAATCGCGTATGGGCGCCCTCCATCCGCCACCACAACGGCAAGTTCTACATCTTCTGGGGCGACCCCGATCAGGGTGCTTTCATGGTAAAAGCCAAGGATCCCAAAGGGCCTTGGACAGAGCCTGCACTTGTGAAGGCAGGCAAAGGCATCATCGACACCTGCCCCTTGTGGGATGACGACGGCAAGGTCTATCTGGTACATGCTTATGCAGGCAGCCGCGCCGAACTAAAGAGCGTCATCGCCATCTGCGAACTAAACGACGAAGCCACGCAGGCCATCACCCCCTCGCGCATCATTTTCGACGGGCACGAAGCACACGAAACATGCGAAGGCCCCAAGTTTTACAAAAAGGGCGACTATTACTACATCTTCCACCCCGCCGGCGGCGTGCCCACCGGCTGGCAGGTTGTGCTCCGCTCGAAGAACGTTTATGGACCTTATGAATGGAAAAAGGTGTTAGCCCAAGGCGATACACCTGTCAACGGGCCCCATCAAGGCGCATGGGTAGACACGCCAACGGGCGAAGATTGGTTCCTTCACTTTCAGGACGTAGGCGCCTATGGCCGCCTCGTACACCTCCAACCCATCAAGTGGATGGACGGTTGGCCTGTCATCGGAGAAGACAATGACGGCGACGGATGTGGCCAACCCGTATTGACATACAAGAAACCCAACGTGGGCAAAGCCTATCCCATCTGCACTCCGCAGGAGAGTGACGAGTTCGACGGCTACACACTCTCACCCCAATGGCAATGGCACGCCAACATCAACGAAAAGTGGGCCTACTATGCCGGCGACCAAAGCCTCGTCCGTCTCTACTCTTACCCCGTCGTAGAAGGCTACAGGAACCTGTGGGACGTAGCCAACCTGCTCCTCCAAAAAACGCCTGCCAAGAACTTTACCGCCACGATGAAGCTCACGTTCAAACCTATCGGCAAGTACAAGGGTGAACGTACAGGCCTCGTCGTGATGGGGCTCGACTATGCCGGCCTTATCCTTGAAAATACAGAGAAAGGGCTGGTGCTCTCGCAAGTGGAATGCCTCAAAGCCGAAAAAGGCACACCCGAACAAGTCAACGCCTCCGCCTCCCTGACCGACCCAACCGTCTATCTGCGCGTCAAATTCAGTTGTGACGACAAGAAGATAGCCGAGAGCGAAGGCGGTCACGACCTTGTGGTAATGTGCGACTTCAGCTATAGCCTCAACGGAAAGAGTTTCAAGAAGTTGGGCAATTCCTTCCAAGCCAGGGAAGGCAAATGGATAGGTGCCAAGATAGGTACCTTCTGCACTCGCCCCACTATCAAGACTAACGACGGCGGATGGGCAGACATCGACTGGTTCCGCATCACCAAGTAAGGTACAAGCTGTCCAAACCATCCTATAAGAGAAACGGCCTTTCCCTGTTAAACGATGCTTTTCGGACAGGAAAAGGCTGTTTTTTCCTTGTAAAAGATGCTTTTTCCACATACCCCCGACCGTCCTATTAAAACAAATGCTACTTTTGCGCGGAAAAGACGAAACAGAAGGAAGAGACAAAATGAAAAAGCTGGTTATATTCGACCTTGACGGCACCCTGCTGAACACCATCGCCGACTTGGCACAAAGCACCAACCACGTCCTTGAAACTTTGGGTTACCCCACCCACGAAGAAGCCGCCTACAAGTTCATGGTGGGTAACGGCATCAACAAACTCTTCGAACGCGCCCTGCCTGAAGGAAGAAAAACGGAAGAAAACATTCTGAAAGTCCGTAGCCGCTTCATCCCTTACTATGACCTGCACAATGCCGACAAGAGCCGTCCCTACCCAGGTATCTCCGAACTGTTGGCCCGCCTCCAATCCCAACAAATCCAGTTGGCCGTGGCTTCCAACAAATATCAGTCGGCCACCGAAAAGCTCATCGCCCGCTACTTCCCCACCATCCGCTTCGTCGCCGTCTATGGCCAGCGTGAAGGAATAGCCTCCAAGCCCGACCCTTCCATCGTTTTCGACATCCTCAAGCAGGCCTCCATCGCTCCCGACGACACCCTCTACGTAGGCGATTCGGGTGTAGACATGCAAACAGCCCTCAACGCCCATATCACCGCCTGCGGCGTTACATGGGGCTTCCGCCCGCGCACCGAACTGGAAGCCTTTTGTCCGAAGCATATTGTCGATAAGCCAGAAGCAATCGAAAGCATTGTCCTGGCCTGAGCAAGGCAAAATACGCCTTCCATTTCAAAAACATGTTACCCAACATGTTTTCTGGAGAAATATTCTTAAAGTCCACATTCATAACAAAAATTCCCACCCTAAAAACAAATATTCCACATACCTGCGTATGCAATCTTATACTTTTGTGGCGATGAATTAACAGTGTGTTCGACCACACTAAATAGGAACTTAACTTATTATTTAATATCATGCTAAGAATGTCTAACAAGATGCAAACCATGCGCACCACGCTACTAACCCTATTGGTAGCCTTGATATCGCTCAGCGTATCGGCGCAAAACGTAACCGTAAAAGGTACCGTGAAAGACAAAACAGGAGAAACCGTCATCGGTGCTTCCGTAGTTGAAAAAGGGAATACCAGTAATGGTACCATTACAGACATTGACGGTAACTACACCCTTAATGTACCTGCCAATGCCATCATCGTATTCTCTTATGTAGGTATGACAACGCAGGAAGCATCTGTCATGGGGAAGACACACATCGACATCGTTATGGAAGATGACGCCCAAGCTCTGGAAGAAGTTGTAGTCATCGGTTATGGTACCGTATCTAAAAGAGACTTAACAGGTTCAGTTTCCTCCGTTAGCTCAGAACAATTGACAGCCGTACCTGTCACGAATGTGTCGGAAGCTCTGACTGGAAAATTGGCCGGTGTGTCCATCACAACGACAGAAGGTTCACCTGATGCCGACATCAAAATCCGTGTGCGTGGTGGTGGTTCGTTGTCACAAGACAACTCGCCGCTCTACATTGTTGATGGTTTCCCCGTATCGAGCATCAGCGATATTGCTTCATCCGACATTGAAAGCATTGATGTATTAAAAGATGCTTCTTCAACTGCTATTTATGGTGCACGAGGCGCCAACGGCGTTATCATCATCACGACCAAGTCGGGTAGCGAAGGCAAGACGCAAGTAAACCTTGGAGCTTCAGTAGGTATGCGAAAGCGCATAGATGCCGTCGGCGTACTTAATCCGTATGAATACGTTATGTGGCAACAAGAATTGAACCAAGACGGTACTTACTATGGTGCATACGATGACTTGGATATCTACAAATCCATGGAGGGTACCGATTATCAGGAAGAACTGTTTGGTCGTACAGGTATCCAACAACAATATAATCTAAGTGTCAGCGGTGGTACAAAAGAGACAAAATACTCAGTCAGCATGTCACGTAACGATGAAAAGAGTATCATGGTCAACTCAGGTTATGAACGAAACAACATCACTGCCAAACTGCAAACACAGCTGAACAAGTGGCTTACTTTTGACTTCAACAACCGTTTCTCGGGGCAGCGGCGTAGTTCCGTGGCAGGGCTAACCAAAATATTCGACTGACTCGGTACGTTATATAATAACCCCCATA
>NZ_CANRPM010000042.1 GCF_947632445.1 uncultured Bacteroides sp.
GGTCAAGACAGATGAGACTTTGACCGGTAGCATTAAGAAGTTGGATGCGAAGCTTGCTGAATTAGGGCAGAGAATGAGTGTCGTAGAAGGACAGATTGCCGCATTGCAAGAATACCAATCAATGAAAGATAGCATAGCTACAAATAAAGATGCTATCGACCAGTTGCTTGCAGAGTTGGCAACTATGCGGGGTCAGTTGTCACAGCTGAATGGAGTAAATGACGCGATTGCTTCATTGCAGGGTTCTGTTGATTGGAATAGAGAAGAGATAATGAAAGCTCAAGGCCGTGTGAAAGAGCTGGAAAATGAGATGAGAGATCTGCGGGCAGGTGTACTGACTGACGAGATGTATGAGGCGATTACAAACCGCATAATGGAAATCGTAGGTAGCGTAGATGCCAAAGTGGATATAATATCTACTCTATTGAAGAAACAGGTTACGCATGTATCCTTATATAAGGAAATGATAAGTCATAATGCAGGTGCGTATTCATCATATATAGATTTGGATCTTGTTTCTGCCAAAGCTGTCAGAACCTGGACTTTCGGTGAGGGAATGGACGGTGAGATTTCATTTACAAAGGGTAATAAGGAAACATTCGAAGACTCCTTTGTTATCCGTGTATCTCCGACAACTGCAACGTTGGATGAGTATATGATCAGACTGGTGAACAGCAAGATGGAGGATCTGAGTGATTTGGTAGAAGTTAAGTCTATTGAACCTTATACCGAGCTGTTGACCAGAACAGTGTCTCAGAACGGTTTGTGGAAGGTTACTGTAAAACTGAAAGACAACTATGATGAAGCAGCTTATAACGCCGCAGCTACTCTGAAAGATGGAAAATCCATCCTGTATGCTGTAATGGTAAGTAGCGAAGAACATGACGGAAGAGAAGTTGTATCCGAGTATGGATTAACTCTTTCTTCACCCGTTAAAGGAACTGAACGCGAATTGCACTTCAATGTAGACAAGACACCGGTTGCAGACATCCATAACCGCTGGAATGGTAAGAATAACTCTTATTCGGAAGACAGAACACCGGTTTCTTATGAGGAACTGACATGGGACATGATTAAAGACGTCAGGGGTAATTACAAATATGCTCCTTGGGCAGAACCTATCACAACGGGTAATGGTAAAAATGTAGTGCTGGATGGCAATGACATGAGACAAAAATTACTTGCATATGGTGTAAAAGCCGGTAAACCGTTTACTGTAACTATCAATGAGACCGTAAATAACGAACCTTACGCCGCAAACATCCGTGGTTTCTATGTTACATTGGATGAGGATTGTGCCGTAGAAAGCAAGCCTTCTGAGGTCAATGCCTGGAGATCTTATCATATTAAGGGCTTGAATACCGTGACAAGCGAATCTTCTTTGGAACTGACTATCCCCGAAGACGTGAATGCCGAAGGTGATTTTATCGGCTTCCGTGTTTATGCTGTCAACTACGACGGCTCACTGGTAGATCCCGATGGCAAAGCATTCTATGTATATGTAGGTGAGAAACAAAACTGGGGTAGGTTCGATACAACAGTTGTACCAAGTGTTGACTTAACAGAGGGCCCGGACAAGGCTAAATCAGCAGAAGTACCTGTCGGTTTGTCTGAACTGACTGGAGAAGCTATCGAAGCTACTTGGTTGGATGAAGCTGGCAATAAGCCTATCTTCAATGCTTACTTTGTAGATGCAGCGGGTAATGTAATTTTTGATACTTGGAATTTGGATCCCTCTTCTGTTGACTTAACAAAGGTTGCTGATATTTATACCAAGTACACCGGTACGACAGCTGGTACACAAAGAGAAGATTGGGCTAAGATTAAGGATGGCACGCCGTACAAAGGTACGCTGACTATCTATACCAAGGGAAAAGCGTTTGTATTGGCTACCATTGATATCTACATGACCAAGACCCTGCCTACGGAGGTGGAACGCGAAGGCTTCTCCATGAAGTCCAACCAGCTGGATGCAAACCGCATTTATAATTGCTACTTGACACCGTATGATAACAACGATACCGAAAGCTGGGTTGCTTCGAGTGCAATAAAGGGTAAAATGGGTATGAACGATATATTCAACTGGGGAAGCGATCATCCTGAACGGTATAAAGTAAGCTTTGCCGATGCTGCTTTTGATGGCTCGAAGAAAGTGGCCAATACGGCAACTCCTGCTAAGGTATTGGAGGTCGATGAGTTCTTTATTGACAACGAGACGCAACATGCCACTACCGTGTACTACAACTTCGGAAAGATTGCTTCTGCTTCTAAGGACGAAAATCCATATGTAGACGAAAAAGGAAACTATTGGGTAAAAGTAAAGGGTTCGGATTTCAATACCGTATTCAACTGCATCTACAATGACACTTATACGTGGCATTGGGGTACTTATGAGGAATTAAATAAAGCATACCCAACTGCAGGTTGGAAAGCTGAAAATGTTGATATTACCAAGTTGAAATATGGTACGGACTACACATTCGCAACACCGAATGGAACAGAGTTCTCCTTTGATTGTGTTATCCGGGGTATCAGCTCAAAAGACGGAAAATACAACGCATGGTTGAACGAGCCTTACGGAGGAGACCCAAGACAGATGGGCGGCTTGAGATTCGTAGAAGCTCACGTAATCTCTAATGGTAACAATGTAGAAGATGAATACTTCAAAGTAGTTCCCGCGGATGGTAATGGTACGCTTTCATTCGAAGCAACCCAGACTGTTGATCAGACGAACCCGATTGCCGATGTTCCTTCTACGCTGAAGATGGTCTACAAAGACATGTACGACCATGAGGTAGTGATTAAACTGCCGATGACCGTAACTCGTCGTTAATCGCCCTGCAAAAGAAAGTATCTATCGAATATCTTTCAGATAATCGGTAAATATCCATAAGAAAAGACAGCCAAGTCGAATGGGACTTGGCTGTTTTTTTGGTATGACGGGCATGTCATACATCTGTGGTGAAAGTCCACGCGGGGCGTAGTTGCCGACGAACCCCAAAGCGACTTGCAAGTTTCGGGTGGTGACGCTCGGCAGAGAAGAAGCAATAGCGAAATCGTGGCCTGACGAACAGGAACATAGTAGCAAGGCGCATCAGGCGGATGACAAGCCGGACGCAAGTTGACGAAGTCCGCTATAGCTCTTGTCGCATCCGGTCTTAGGCCAGCCTACCTGCCAAGCATTGGGCCAGCCCACTGGCCAAGTATTGGGCCAGCCCACTGGCCAAGCATTGGGCCAGCCTACCGGCCAAGCATTGGGCCAGCCTACCGGCCAAGTATTGGGCCAGCCCACTGGCCAAGCATTGGGCCAGCCCACTGGCCAAGTATTGGGCCAGCCTACCGGCCAAGTATTGGGCCAGCCTACTGGCCAAGTATTGGGCCAGCCTACCGGCCAAGTATTGGGCCAGCCTACTGGCCAAGCTTAGGCTAAACCTCTGGCCAAGCTTAGGCCGGCCTCCTGGTCTGCCAGACGGGCAAGTACGGTGGCGTGAGAGGAAAGGAAACGAAAGTAGGTCAGAAAACTTTCGTTTCCCGACCTACTCGATTATGGATAAGGTATGCTGTCCCTTATTTATTGGGGCCTAATATGCAAATGGGAGGATAAAAATGGGTAGAATATTCTCTAATATGCAAAAGGGAGGATATGTCTAATAATGCCTTGCTATGTATTCCTGAATGAGTGCCATTCTCCTCATTCTCGTAATTCCCGAATGCACCCTTAGTTTTGTCTTTATGTCTGTAAAGACCCCTTCCAGTGCGTTGTTCGTATTCGGCATGTGCAATTGCGGATTGTCATAAAACGTCCACAGCCACGGCATATTGCGTTTGAGACTGAGATATGCGCTTTGATTTTTTTTGTGGGGAGAGGGTGTTTCCCCTTTCGGAGGCGGTGCGGACGGGACTCGAACCCGCGACCCCATGCGTGACAGGCATGTATTCTAACCAGCTGAACTACCGCACCTTTTTGCCGTTTCGCTTGCCTTCGCTTGCGAATGCGGTTGCAAAGGTAGCCAAAATTTTGTATCTGCAAGCATTTCGCGGATTTTTTTTCGCCGGCGACCCGATTTTTGGCGGAAGCCCGATGCGTCGAAGGGTCGGCGCAGGGGCGTGAAGGGTGTAAAACGAAACGGTTTTGGCTCGGTTTCTGAAACATTGTGCTCGAAAACTTCGTTGTTTGGCAATAAATCGTTATTTTTGCACGCCGGATGCAGGAACCGCTCCGGTCGTGCTTTCGCATGCCGTGCGGAGGCCGCAGAAAAAGGAATGAAAAACGTTGACATCCGGTAAAGAAAAATAGTGATGAAAGTAGCCGTCGTAAAATACAATGCAGGGAATGTCCGCTCGGTGGATTACGCGCTGCGCCGCCTGGGCGTGGAAGCCGCGATTACGTCCGATGCGGCCGTCCTTCGCGAGGCCGACAAGGTGATATTTCCGGGGGTGGGCGAGGCTGCCACGACGATGGCCTATCTGCGTGCCTCCGGCCTGGACGCCGTCATCCGAAGCCTCGAAAAGCCCCTGTTGGGCATCTGCCTGGGCATGCAGCTGCTGTGCCGCCATTCGGAGGAAGGGCAGGTGGACTGCCTCGGTATTTTCGATGCGGATGTAAAGCGTTTTCAGTCTGCGAGACACGAAGACAAGGTGCCGCACATGGGATGGAACACGATCGCGAAGACGACGGGCCCCCTGTTCCGAGGCTTCGCGAAAGAGGAGTTCGTGTATTTTGTTCACAGCTTCTATGTTCCTGAGAATGAGCATACGGCCGCGGTGACCGACTACATCGTGCCGTTCAGCGCGGCGCTGCACAAAGACAACTTCTTTGCCACCCAGTTCCACCCCGAAAAGAGCGGGGCGGTGGGCGAGCGTATATTGAAAAATTTTCTGGATTTATGATAGAACTGATACCGGCCATTGACATCATCGGCGGCAAGTGTGTACGCTTGTCGCAGGGCGATTACGAGCGCAGGAAGGTGTACGACGAAAACCCGCTCGAAGTGGCCGTGCGCCTGGAGGCGTGTGGCATCCGGCGGCTGCATTTGGTCGACCTGGACGGGGCGGCTTCGCATCACGTGGTGAACCATGCCGTGCTGGAAAAAATCGCGACACGCACTTCGCTCGTGGTCGATTTTGGCGGCGGCGTGAAGACCGACGAAGACCTGCACATCGCCTTCGAAAGCGGAGCCCGGATGGTGACGGGCGGTAGCGTGGCTGTAAAAAATCCTGAACGGTTCTGCCGCTGGATAGAGCAGTACGGGCCGGAGCGGATAATACTGGGTGCCGATGTGAAAAATCGCCGCATCGCGGTGGGCGGATGGAAGGAGGAGAGTGACGCCGATTTGTTCTCTTTTTTGGACAACTATCGGCGAAAAGGCATATCAAAGGTCATCTGTACGGACATCGGCCGCGACGGCATGCTGCAAGGGCCCGCTTTCGGGCTGTACGGGGAGCTGCTGGAGCGCGATGCAGAGATGTATTTGGTGGCGAGCGGCGGCATCGGCTGCGTGGACGACATCGTCCGGCTGGAAGCGATGGGAGTGCCAGCCGTCATCTTCGGCAAGGCCTTGTATGAAGGCCGCATCACGCCGGACGATTTACGGGCATTTCTTTGAAAATAAACGAATTAACGGATAGGAAGTCGGAGTTGTGTTAGCGAAAAGAATTATTCCCTGCCTTGACATTAAGGACGGGCAGACGGTGAAAGGAACCCATTTTGTCGACCTGCGTCATGCCGGCGACCCGGTGGAGCTGGCCCGCCTCTACAGCGCGCAGGGGGCCGACGAGCTGGTGTTTTTGGACATCACCGCCACGCTGGAGCGGCGGAAGACCTTCGCGGAGCTGGTGCGCCGCATCGCCGGGAACATCAGCATCCCCTTCACGGTGGGCGGCGGCATCCGCGAGTTGGCCGATGTGGCCCGCTTGTTGGAGGCCGGAGCGGACAAGGTATCGGTCAATTCGGCGGCCCTCCGTAACCCGAAATTAATCGACGAGATAGCCGGCCACTTCGGTTCGCAGGTGTGTGTGCTGGCGGTGGACGCCCGGCAGACGGCCGCCGGGTGGCGGTGCTATCTCGATGGCGGGCGGGTGCCTGTGGAGAAGGAGCTGATGGCGTGGACGAAAGAGGCCCAGGAACGGGGTGCCGGCGAGGTGCTTTTCACGAGCATGGATCACGATGGGGTGAAGGCGGGGTATGCCAACGAGGCGCTGGCGGCACTCTCCAGGCACCTTTCCATTCCGGTCATCGCTTCGGGGGGCGCCGGGGCGAAGGAGCACTTCCGGGATGCCTTCGTGCAGGGAAAAGCGGATGCGGCATTGGCGGCCAGTGTTTTTCACTTCGGAGAAATCAAAATTCCCGATTTAAAATCGTATCTTTGCCGCCAAGGTGTATCTATAAGAATGTAAACAGTAAAAAGCAGATACAGAACAAATTCGTATGGATAGAATGGATATGAGCATAGATTTTGACAAAATGGACGGACTGGTTCCCGCCGTCATCCAGGATGCCGATACCGCGAAAGTGCTGATGCTGGGCTTTATGAACCGGGAGGCGTATGACAAGACGGTGGAAACGCGTAAGGTTACCTTTTATAGCCGCACCCGGAAACGCCTGTGGACGAAGGGAGAGGAAAGCGGAAATTTCCTGCATGTCGTTTCCGTGCAGGCCGACTGCGACCGGGATACCTTGCTCATTCAGGTGCATCCGGCAGGACCCGTGTGCCACACGGGGGCGGACACCTGCTGGGGTGAGAAGAACGAGCAGCCGGTCTTGTTCCTGAAAGAGTTGCAGGACTTCATAGCTGTGCGCCGTGCCGAAATGCCGGAAGGCTCTTATACCACTTCCCTTTTCCGTTCGGGCATCAACAAGATGGCCCAGAAAGTGGGCGAGGAGGCGGTGGAAACCGTGATCGAGGCCTGCAATGGGACCGGCGACCGACTGGTTTACGAGAGCGCCGACCTGCTGTATCATCTCCTGGTCTTGCTGACCTCGAAAGGCTATCGCATCGAAGACATTGCCCGCGAGTTGAAGGAACGTCACGGCGCAGGGTGGAAAAAACATTGAAGAAGATGGGTGAGACGCTGATAAGATATAAGGATGTGGAGATACACCAGCAGGAGCTATGTGTGTTGGAAGAAGTCAATCTGGAGCTGTGCGCGGGCGAATTTGCCTATATCATAGGGAAAGTCGGTTCGGGTAAGACCACGCTGCTGAAGACGTTTTACGGCGAATTGGAGATTGCTTTCGGGTGTGCGGAAGTGCTGGAGTATGACATGAAGAAAATCAAGCGTAAGCACATTCCGCAGCTGCGCCGGAAATTGGGCATCATTTTCCAGGACTTCCAATTGTTGACCGATCGCTCGGTGTACGATAATTTGGACTTTGTGCTGTGTGCCACAGGCTGGAAGCATCGCGGAGAGCGGAAAGACCGGATAGAGGAAGTGCTGCAACTGGTGGGGATGAACAACAAAGGATATAAGCTCCCCAATGAACTGTCGGGGGGCGAGCAGCAGCGTATAGTTATCGCCCGTGCCATGCTGAATTCTCCCCGCATCATTTTGGCGGATGAGCCTACGGGTAATCTGGACGTAGAAACGGGGCGGGCGATCGTCACCTTGCTGCATCAAATTAGCGAAAAGGGGGCGTTGGTGGTGATGACTACGCATAACTTGCAGCTGCTTAATGAATTTCCGGGGAAAGTGTACCGCTGTGAAGGACACCGCCTATGGGAGGAAGCTACGGAAAAATAAACAAAAACAATAAAAAGGTTTAACAACTTAATAGGAAGAAAAAATGAAAGTATTAAAGTTTGGAGGTACTTCCGTAGGTTCGGCTCAGCGGATGAAGGAAGTGGCCAAATTGATTACCGATGGCGAGCGTAAGATTGTTGTATTGTCGGCCATGTCGGGTACCACGAATACATTGGTCGAGATTTCGGATTATCTGTATAAGAAAAACCCGGAAGGCGCCAACGAAATTATTAACCAATTGGAAAGCAAATATCGTCGCCACATCGACGAACTTTATTCTACGGATGAATATAAGCGGAAATGCCGGGAGTTGGTGAGATCCCATTTCGACTATATCCGTTCTTATACGAAAGACTTGTTTACTTTATTTGAAGAAAAAGTAGTTCTGGCCCAGGGCGAATTGATTTCGACGGGAATGATGAATTATTATTTACAGGAATGCGGCGTGAAGTCGGTATTGCTGCCTGCTTTGGACTATATGCGCACGGATAAGAATGCCGAGCCCGATCCCGTCTATATTCGTGAGAAGCTGCAAGCCCAGCTTGAATTACATCCGAATGCCGATATTTATATTACGCAGGGCTTCATTTGCCGTAATGCCTATGGCGAGATAGACAACTTGCAGCGTGGCGGAAGCGATTATACGGCTTCGCTGGTGGGTGCGGCTATCAATGCGGATGAAATCCAGATATGGACGGATATTGACGGCATGCATAATAACGACCCGCGCGTGGTGGACAAGACTTCTCCGGTTCGTCAATTGCAGTTCGAGGAAGCGGCAGAGCTGGCGTATTTCGGTGCCAAGATTTTACATCCGACCTGCATCCAGCCGGCTAAATATGCCAATATACCTGTACGTCTGCTGAATACGATGGATCCTTCGGCTCCCGGTACGCTTATATCGAACGATACCGAGAAAGGGAAAATTAAGGCCGTGGCCGCCAAAGATAATATCACAGCCATCAAAATTAAGTCGAGCCGCATGTTGTTGGCTTACGGCTTCTTGCGCAAGGTATTCGAGATATTCGAGAGTTATCAAACTTCTATCGACATGATTTGTACTTCTGAAGTTGGCGTTTCGGTATCCATTGATAATGTGAAGCACTTGAACGAGATTTTGGACGATTTGAAGAAATACGGAACGGTCACCGTAGATCGTAATATGTGTATTATTTGCGTGGTTGGCGATCTGGAGTGGGAAAATGTGGGCTTTGAGGCCAAGGCACTCGATGCAATGCGCGATATTCCCGTGCGTATGATCTCTTTCGGCGGAAGTAATTATAACATTTCATTCCTGATACGTGAGGAAGACAAGAAACGTGCATTGCAGTCTTTGAGTGCAGCTTTGTTTAGCGAAAACTAAAAAGTTGTAGTGATTTATGAAAGGACATTTTCCTATAGATAAATTCAACACATTGTGCACGCCCTTTTATTATTATGATACAGCGGTGCTGCGTGATACGCTGAATTGTATTCGTGCGGAAGTTGCACGTTATGAGAATTTTATTGTACATTATGCTGTGAAAGCAAATGCCAATCCGAAGGTGTTGGCTATCATTCGGGAAAGCGGACTGGGCGCTGATTGTGTAAGTGGAGGTGAAATTCAGGCTGCTGTCAAAGCGGGGTTTCCTGCAAATAAAATTGTGTTCGCAGGGGTAGGAAAGGCCGATTGGGAAATTAATCTGGGATTGGATTACAATATATTTTGCTTCAATGTCGAATCTGTGCCGGAGTTGGAAGTAATTAATGAACTCGCAGCGGAAAGAGGAAAAACAGCGAATGTCGCCTTCCGCATTAATCCCGATGTCGGTGCTCATACTCATGCCAACATTATGACCGGTCTTGCTGAAAATAAGTTCGGTATCAGCATGCAGGATATGGAGCGTGTGATAGAACTTGCGGCGGGGATGCGACATGTCAAGTTTGTCGGGTTACATTTTCATATTGGTTCTCAGATATTGGATATGGGCGATTTTGTGGCTTTGTGTAATCGCATCAATGAATTGCAGGAGAAGTTGGATGCCCAGGGTATTCGTATTGAATATATTAATGTCGGTGGTGGATTGGGTATTGATTATCACCATCCTAATCGCCAGCTCATACCTGACTTTGCAGCCTATTTCAAGACCTATGCTGCTCATTTGAAACTGCGGGCTTACCAGAAGCTGCATTTTGAGTTGGGCCGTGCGGTGGTAGGGCAATGTGGCTCACTCATTGCCCGCGTATTATATGTCAAACAAGGGACTAATAAGCAGTTTGCAATTTTGGATGCGGGTATGACGGATTTAATCCGTCCGGCTTTGTATCAGGCTTATCATAAGATAGAAAACATATCCTCAGAGGCTTCTGTGGAGATGTATGATGTCGTTGGCCCTGTTTGTGAGTCGTCCGATGTGTTTGGTAAGTCGGTAGATCTTAATGGAGTGAAGCGTGGGGATTTTTTAGCTTTGCGTTCGGCTGGGGCTTATGGAGAAATTATGGCATCCCAATATAATTGCCGAACCTTGCCCCAAGGGTATCTTTCGGATGAATTCATGTAAGTGGAAGAAGTCTTTTAATTGTTAGATTAAGATTAAAAAATGTTATTAGTCGAACAATATGGCGATTATCTCGTTATATTTGTAATGTTTACAATTTTAAAAAACGAACGAATATGATTTCGGAAAAACTACAAAACGCAATTAACGAACAGATTACTGCAGAAATGTGGTCAGCTAATCTGTATTTGGCAATGTCTTTCTTTATGGAGAAAGAAGGTTATAATGGTATGGCCAATTGGCTGAAGAAACAGTCTTTTGAGGAGCATGGGCATGCTTTCGAGATGGCTTCTTATATTATTAAGCGTGGAGGTACGGCAAAGGTAGATAAGATTGATGTCGTGCCGAATGATTTTGGCACTCCACTTGATGTATTTGAGCAGGTTTATAAGCATGAATGCCGGGTTTCAAAGATGATTGACGAGTTGGTGGATGTTGCTGCTTCCGAAAAAGATAAGGCAACCCAAGATTTCTTGTGGGGATTTGTACGTGAACAAGTAGAAGAGGAAGCAACTGCCTCAAGCATTGTGGAAATGATAAAAAGAGCCGGTAATTCGAATTTGTATTTTGTAGACTCTAAGTTGGGCGAGCGTCAATAAAAGCTAGTGAAACTATTGGAATAATATTAGCCCGAAGATGGCGGAAGTCAATCTTCGGGCTAATTGTTTTTGAAGGATGTTTATTTTTATTTCAAAACTCCCAGCTCTTTGCCTACCTTGATGAAAGCGGCGATACACTTATCTAAGTGTGATTTTTCATGTCCGGCAGAAATTTGTACGCGGATACGTGCCTGACCTTTCGGTACCACAGGATAATAGAAGCCTGTGACGTAGATTCCTTCTTCCTGCATGCGTGCGGCATATATTTGGGACAATTTAGCATCATAGAGCATGACTGCGCAAATGGCACTTTGTGTCGGCTTGATGTCGAATCCGGCAGCTGTCATTTTGTCGCGGAAATAATTTACGTTTTCTACCAGTTTGTCATGCAATGCATTGCTTTCTTTCAACATCTTGAAGACTTCGATGCTGGCGCCGATAACCGCAGGGGCAACGGAGTTTGAGAAGAGGTAGGGACGACTGCGCTGGCGCAACAAGTCGATGATTTCTTTGCGGCCGGTTGTAAATCCGCCCATAGCTCCGCCAAAAGCTTTACCCAGAGTACCGGTATAGATATCCACACATCCGTAAATGTTATACAGTTCGCTAACACCATGTCCTGTAGTACCTACTACACCTGCGGAATGTGATTCGTCTACCATAACTAAGGCATCGTATTTTTCTGCCAGATCGCAAATCTTGTCCATAGGGGCAACATTCCCGTCCATGGAGAATACACCGTCTGTTACAACGATGCGGAAACGCTGTGCTTGGGCTTCTTGCAGGCAGCGTTCCAAGTCGGCCATATCTGCGTTGGCGTAACGATAGCGTTTTGCTTTGCAGAGGCGTACACCGTCAATGATAGAAGCATGATTCAGCGAGTCAGAAATGATAGCATCTTCTTCAGTAAACAGGGGTTCGAATACACCGCCGTTAGCATCGAAACAAGCTGCATATAAAATAGTGTCTTCTGTGTGGAAGTAATCGGAGATTGCCGCTTCAAGTTCCTTGTGAATGTCCTGAGTGCCACAAATGAAGCGGACGGATGACATACCATAGCCACGGCGATCCATCATTTTTTGAGCGGCTTCGATTAAGCGTGGATGGTTGGACAATCCCAAGTAGTTGTTG
This sequence comes from uncultured Bacteroides sp., assembly GCF_947632445.1. Classification (GTDB taxonomy): domain Bacteria; phylum Bacteroidota; class Bacteroidia; order Bacteroidales; family Bacteroidaceae; genus Bacteroides. The sequence continues at coordinate 12,008 of NZ_CANRPM010000042.1, forward strand.
GCGCAGAAGTTCAGCACTTCTTGGCCTTTTACTGTGATAGCGGCTTGCTGCGCGCTTTCAATCAGACGTTCTTCCTTATAGAGACCGGCTTCTTTTATCTCAGCAAGTGTCTGGCTGAGAAACTCTTTCATTTTACCATACATAACGTTTTTTGTTTTAGGTTTTTTACAATTAGTTACACACTATGCAAAGGACATCATTTTTCTTGAAATAAACAATAACAGAATGATAGAATTTTGAAAAAAAAGTGTGTATCTTTGCGTGTTTTTTAAAAAAGGAATTCTCTAACTTTATTTTGTTCGAAATGAAAAATATTTTAGTAATTGGAGCTACTGGTCAGATTGGATCGGAACTTACGATGGAATTGCGTAAGCGTTATGGCAATGAACACGTTGTTGCGGGGTACATTACAGGGGCAGAACCCAAGGGTGAGCTGAAGGAAACGGGCCCTTCTGTATTAGCGGATGTGACAGATTTTAATGCCATTGAAACGGCTGTCAAAGCGTATAGTATTGATACGATTTATAATCTGGCAGCATTGCTTTCCGTCGTTGCCGAAAGTAAGCCTCGTTTAGCATGGAAAATAGGTATAGATGGTTTATGGAACGTGCTTGAAGTGGCCCGCATACATGGTTGTGCCGTGTTTACGCCGAGTTCAATCGGTTCGTTTGGGCTGGATACTCCGCACGTTATGACACCGCAGGATACGGTTCAGCGTCCGCGCACGATGTATGGCGTCAGCAAGGTTACTACAGAATTGTTGAGTGATTATTATCATACCAAATACGGCGTTGATACACGTGCAGTACGTTTCCCGGGTATTATTTCGAATGTGACTCCTCCGGGTGGGGGAACTACCGACTATGCGGTTGATATTTATTATGCGGCCGTAAAAGGTGAAAAATTTGTTTGTCCGTTGAAAGAAGGTACACTTATGGATATGATGTATATGCCTGATGCTTTGAATGCGGCTATTACATTGATGGAGGCCGATCCTGCCAGACTGAAGCATCGTAACGCCTTCAACATCGCTTCCATGAGTTTTGCTCCCGAGACTATTTATGCTGTTATTAAGAAGCATGTGCCGGACTTTGAAATGGTTTACGATGTAGATCCTTTGAAGCAAAGCATTGCTGATAGCTGGCCCGATTGCATGGATGATAGCTGTGCCTGTGCGGAATGGGATTGGAAACCTCAATACGATCTGGAAACCATGACTGTGGACATGCTGGAGAAGCTGAGGGTAAAATTGAATAAATGATCGTTGCCGATCTGTTGGATATGAGAAAACTAATATGGGGATTATCGGTGTTTGCTTTGCTGTTCTCTTGCAAGAACCCCAAGACAAGCATCGATTCTTTCAGTACAATTACCGCAATGAGCGATTCGACCGGTATCAGTGGAGGAGAGTCGTTGGATGAAATTCCGGTAGACGAAGCTCCCCAGCCGGTAGGTGCAGACGAACTGTTTGACGATTTCGTTTTCAACTATGCGACTGATTCTCTATTCCAACGGCAGCGTACTATCTTCCCTCTTCCTTATTATAATGTGGATACTCCCTTAAAGATTGAAAAGAAATATTGGAAACATGATCCTCTTTTTGCCGGTCAGGCGTTCTATACGTTACTTTTCGACAATGAAAACGATATGGATTTGGTTGGAGATACGACGCTTTCGTCTGTCCAGACGGAGTGGATTTTTCTGAAGACGCGGATGGTGAAGCGCTATTATTTCGAACGAGTTAAAGGAATGTGGATGCTTGAAGCCATCAACTTGCGGAAAATGGAGGAAGATAAAGAGGAAGATCCCAGTTTTGTTTCCTTTTATGCCCGTTTTGCGGTAGATAGTCTCTATCAGCGGGAACATATCTCTCGGCCTTTACAGTTCGTAACGATTGATCCTGATGATGAGTTTTCTATTTTGGAAACGACACTTGAGGTGGACCAATGGTATGTATTTAGGCCTGCGCTGCCTGCCGATCGGCTTTCCAATATTAATTACGGACAGAAGAATGAAGACAGCTCTTCCACTAAAATCTTGAAAGTTAACGGCCTTAGTAATGGCTATTCCAATATTTTCTATTTCAGGAAAAGAAAGGGAGAATGGGAATTATATAAATACGAAGATACAGGAGTTTGACGGAGTGACGTGTATGGAATATCATTCATTACTACCTTATAATACGTTCGGTATTGAGGCGGAGGCGGCAGATTTTCGCGAATTTGCTTCAGTAGAAGAATTGGAGCGGTTGATTGAAGGGGGGACATTCTTGGCTCGCCCTTATTTTTGTATAGGAGGAGGAAGTAATTTGTTGTTCACGCGGAAACGTTATGATTGGACTTTTCTCCATTCAACTATCAAGACAATGGAAGTGACCTATGAGAACCGAAATTGGGTAGAGGTACGCGTAGGCGGTGGAATGGTGTGGGATGATTTTGTACGGCATTGTGTGGACAATCATTGGTATGGTGCAGAAAATCTTTCTTTGATCCCCGGTGAGGTAGGTGCTGCAGCAGTACAGAACATCGGTGCCTATGGTGCGGAGGTATGCGACCTGATAGACTCCGTGGAAACGATGGATGTAATGGGTAGAAAGCGGATCTATAAGGCTGTAGAGTGTGCTTATGCCTATCGAGACAGTATTTTCAAACGTCCGAACATGAAGTCTGTTTTCATTCTGTATGTTAATTTTCGTCTGAATAAGCACCCCTTTTTCAGACTTGACTATGGTAATGTCCGCCAGGCGCTGTCGCAATACGACGAAGTGACGCTGGCTCATGTCCGGCAGGTTATTGTAGATATTCGCCGCAGCAAGTTGCCCGATCCGGCTCGGTTGGGCAATGCCGGCAGCTTCTTCAAAAATCCTGTCATTCTCAGATCTCAATATAAAGAGCTGTGTACTTCTTTCCCAGATATGCCCTGTTACGAGGTGGATGCTGATCACGTGAAAGTGCCTGCCGGATGGCTCATTGAACAGGCCGGTTGGAAAGGAAAAGCTTTGGTGCGTGCGGCTGTCCACGATCGGCAGGCATTAGTGCTGGTCAATCGGGGAGGAGCTGAAGGAGCAGATATTGTAGCTTTGGCACGTGCCGTACAGAAAACTGTGGTCGACCGTTTCGGAATTGAGATTGAACCGGAGGTGAACTTCATTTGAACGAAATACGATTTAAAGGATAGGACTTGTGAAACTGAGATTTTTAGGAACTGGAACGTCTACCGGAGTACCCGAGGTGGGGTGTACCTGTCCTGTCTGTACATCAACGGATTTTCGGGATAATCGCTTACGTACATCTGCCCTGCTGCACACGGATGATGGCGCTGCCATTCTGATAGATTGCGGCCCCGATTTTCGGGAACAGATGATACGTTCCCATTGGTTCGGTCGGATAGACGGAGTGCTCATTACGCATGAACACTATGATCACGTAGGCGGGCTGGACGATTTGCGTCCTTTTTGTCGATTTGGTGAGGTTCCGGTCTTTTCTGATGCCTATACGGCTAAACATCTTCGTATGCGTCTGCCCTACTGCTTTGTAGAGCACAAGTATCCGGGCGTGCCTCGTATTTCGCTTCACGAGGTGGAGGCCGGTGTACCTTTTTATATTGAGGCGACGGAGATATTGCCCTTTGAGGTGATGCATGGCAGATTGCCGATTTTGGGGTTTCGTATCGGTGGTCGTGTGGGTTATGTGACGGATATGCTGACTATGTCCGACGCTTCCTATCGCCTGTTGGAAGGGATTGAAGTTCTTGTGATGAACGCTTTGCGCCCCACGCCTCATAGTTCGCATCAGTCTGTCCCCGAGGCATTGGAAGCGGCCCGTCGCATCGGGGCGCGTGAAACTTACTTTGTCCACATGGGGCATCGTGTGGGATTGCATGCCGAAATTAGTCGCCAGCTGCCTTCGCACATCCATTTTGCCTACGATGGGCTGGAGCTCGATTTCTAATCGGATATAAACTTATTTCCGGCTGTCTCTGCTTTCTCGGTGGCAACAATTTGTTTAGTTGTTTTTTAGGCTATAGTTTTGCTTTATTCGTGAAAATGTTTATTTTCGCAAAATCAAGCAGTAGTGATGCCATGAAGCCGAATTATTTGATACGAGTCAGCCTGATAGTGTGCATTGTCCTTCTTTGCGCGGGATTTGTCGTGTACTCTTTTATGCGCATGGATACCGTGAAAGAACGGAAGAATTTTGATTTGTACACCCTGATTCCACAAGATGTCGAGGCCGTGTTCGAAACAAACCGTGCAGTAGAGTTAGTCAATGATATTGACAACATGGCGTGTAGCCGTGACGGGCATTTTCTCTATGCTTCCGACCTTTTTTCTTCTGTAAAGAAATATCTGCGTATGTTCATGGAAGAGGAAGATCATGGCTTGAGTTGGGGAATGAATGAACTGGTCATCAGCTTTCATCATCCCGATCTTCAGAACAATCAGGTACTCTATTGTCGTATGGGGACTGACGACCGTTCATCGCTGGAAAAGCATCTTCGCCGCAGTGGCTCGGCTATGTTTTCTTCGCGTACATATAATTATAAGGGGCAAACGATAGAAATCTATCCTCTCGTGGATGGTCGTTTCCTGGTCGTTTGGATGAAACGTGATTTTTTGGTTGTAAGTTTCCAAAAGCGTCTGGTGGAACAGGTAATTGATGCGTGGAAACAAAAGAAAACGCTTGCTCAACTCGGTGCATTTCATTTCGCATACGAGAAAAAACAGGAAGCGAATAGGACGGCGGTCTATGTTCGTTGGCCGGCCCGGTCTGCTTCTCAGTCGGCTGCCGGTGATGCCCCGCTTTGGTTAGATTTTGATATGAAGTTTGCCGAGGAAGGAGTTTACTGTGCGGGTGTCGTTCAGGGTGATACGGTAGGAACTTCTTGGAAGGAAGCTTTCTTCGATGCTCACCCGTTGGAAAGATTTTCCGGCGACAGGCTGCCGGCTTCCACTTTCCTTTATAAGGCACGCACCCTTTCTGCATCAAAAGCGGAGATTGGGTGTGCCTTGAAGCAGTTACAGGCCGATTCTGCTCTGATTGTAACGGAGAATGAAACTTTTGATGCCTCTTTGGCCGATTACTTCTGGTCGGAAGCGGAAGCACAGATGCTGTCTTGTGGTTTTCTTTCTGGTGATTCGGTTGACAGAAAACCTTATACTGTGCTGGACGTATCTGTGAAAGATGTTGCCCACGCACAAGGGGAGCTGCATAAGCTTCTGTATTCTTTTTCTCGGGGACGTTATCCTTTCTATAAGAGTTTCTCGGCAACCACCGGCGTGTTCGGGCTGAGGCTTTACCGTCTGCCCGACCATCGGTTGACGGCACTGTTGGCCGGTTATACCGGAGGGCCTGCATTCACGTGCGCCTGTTTTTATAAGCATAGCTTGCTGCTTTCGCCCGACGAACAGAGTTTGGCTGCCTATGTGATGTCGTTAGAGCGAGGCGACGTGCTCGAATTGCAACCGTTTTATAAGGTGGCAACCGAAAAACTGGCTCCGAACTATCAGGCGTTGGTGATGGCGGACATGGCCGAGGTGGTACTTCATCCCGATTTGAACCGGGATTTGCTGCCGCCTTTCTTTCTGGCTCACGCCGATTTTTTCCGTCATTTCCTGCTGTCCATCCAACTCTGTTGTGCCGAAAACGTATTCTATCCCAATTTAGTACTTCTCTATGTCGATCCGAATGAGTCAGCAGAATGACGTCTGTATGTAAATTCTACGGGTAACCCATTCGTTTCCCAATCGCCGGAGCGCTTGTCGTTGGCTTGGAGCGGACATGCATGTATGTAGATACCTTTAGACACACCGTATTCCTTACCAGCTATAAACCTGTATCAGGGCGGATGTAAGCGGAATCCTTGCTGAGTTTCGGTTTGCAGCCGGTAAGCGGAACCGCTTTCTGCGGCATCTTCGGATGGATTTGTATGGATGTAAAAAAGGCTTGCCAGGCCGGTTAGGCCAAAAAAAGAAGAGAACTCGGTCGGCTGAGTCTCTTCTTGATGATGGAGGGGTGGTGTTCTGTTCTTGTGTGCAATCAGAAAGGCAGGTCGTCCGCCGAGTCGCTGCTCAGGAACTCCGGCGCTGCAGTCGGGGCGGGCGGAGGAGCAGGCATATTGTAAACCTGCGCATCTGCACTCACACGCTCCACTTTCCATGCACGGATGCTGTTGAACCAACGGTCCTGCCACTGGCGTGCATCAATGTCGAACGAGACGGTCAGCTCTTCGCCCGTCTGGATGTTGAATTGTTCAATCTTGTCGGCTCCGAATACCTCGAAGCACATTTTGCGCGGGTATTGGTCGTGATTTTCGATGACATATTCCTGCGCTTTCCATTCGTTGCCGGCTTTGGACGTACCGCCTCTTGGCTTCAATATGGCAATGATTTTTCCTGTAAATTCCATTGTAACTGTAGTATTTTCTGGTTTTTGACGGGGCGAAGTTACGTTTTTTTAGGAAAATAGGAAGTATTATCTTTGGTTTTTCTTTCCATATTCTTTGTCAGTAGGAAATTCTTTTGTTAACTTTGTGCTGCAAACTTCAATATGTTGATATAAAAAACTTAAATACTACGAATATATGAAATTTATTGTGTCGAGCACGGCGCTTTTCGGTCATCTACAGGCCGTTAGCCGTGTAATCAATTCGAAGAACGCGCTGCCTATTTTGGATTGCTTCCTGTTTGACCTGCAGGAGGGAACGTTGTCTGTCACGGCTTCGGACAGTGAGACTACCCTGGTGACTTCCCTTGAAGTGAACGAAAGTGATGCGGACGGACGTTTTGCCGTTACGGCCAAGACGTTGCTGGATGCGTTGAAAGAAATACCAGAACAGCCGCTTGCTTTCGATATCAATATCGGGACTTTGGAGATAAACGTGCAATATCAGAATGGGAAATACAGTCTGATGGGACAGAATGCCGACGAGTTTCCGCAACTGACACAGTTGGGCGACAACGCGGTGCGGGTGGATATTGATGCAGAGGTTTTGTTGAACGGAATAAATCGTTCCGTATTTGCTACGGCCGACGACGAGCTTCGTCCCGTGATGAACGGTATTTATTTTGACATCACGCCCGAAGATATTACGTTGGTGGCTTCCGACGGACACAAGCTGGTTCGCTGTAAGACTTTTGCTGCCCATGGCAACGAGCGTGCCGCCTTTATTCTTCCCAAGAAGCCTGCCAGCCTGATGAAAAATCTGCTTGCCCGCGAGCAGGGTACGGTGACAATCGAGTTCGATGAACGCAACGCCGTATTCACGTTGGAGAACTACCGCATGGTGTGTCGCCTGATTGAGGGACGTTATCCCAACTATAACTCAGTAATTCCGCAGAACAATCCTTATAAAGTGACGGTAGACCGCCAGTCGCTGATTGGTGCCCTGCGTCGTGTGTCAATCTTTTCATCGCAGGCCAGCAGCCTGATTAAGCTCCGCCTGTGCAACAATCAGATTACAATTTCTGCGCAGGACATCGACTTTTCCACCTCAGCCGAAGAAACTCAGAATTGTCAGTACGACGGCACCGACATGAGTATCGGCTTCAAGTCTACTTTCCTGTTGGATATTTTGAACAACATTTCTGCCGAAGAAGTGGCCATCGAACTGGCCGATCCTTCGCGTGCAGGTGTCATTATCCCTGTAGAGCAGGAAGAGAAGGAAGACTTGCTGATGCTGCTGATGCCAATGATGTTGAACGATTAAATAAGAATATAGTTCGAGGTTGTCGGACGGACGAGTTGACAAGTGGTAAAGCCGGGAAACAATCTGTTTCCGCGATGGCTTTATTGGCTTGCCAACTCGTTCGTTTGTCTTCCTTATTTTAAATCCATGATATGAAACTGAACTTGAAAAATCCACTGGTGTTCTTCGATTTGGAAACCACCGGTACCAATATCAATAGCGACCGTATCGTCGAAATCTGCTATCTCAAGGTCTATCCCAATGGAAATGAAGAGTCGAAAACGATGCGCATCAATCCGGGCATCCATATCCCCGAAGCCGCCTCGGCTGTACATGGCATTTATGATGCCGATGTGGCCGACTGCCCCACGTTCAAAGAAGTAGCCCGTAGTGTGGCCAATGATATCGAGGGTTGTGACCTAGCCGGCTTCAACTCCAACCGTTTCGATATTCCCCTGCTGGCCGAAGAATTCCTTCGTGCCGGGGTGGATATCGACCTGAGTCGGCGCAAATTTGTCGACGTGCAGGTCATCTTCCACAAGATGGAACAGCGCACTCTCTCTGCCGCCTACAAGTTCTATTGCGGCAAGAACCTGGAGGATGCCCATACAGCCGAGGCCGACACAAGAGCTACCTACGAAGTGTTGATGGCGCAGATTGACCGTTATCCCGAAGACTTGAAGAACGACGTGAGCTTTCTATCCGACTTTTCGAGCTTCAGCAAGAATGTAGACTTTGCCGGTCGCATGGTTTACGACGACCAAGGTGTGGAAATTTTCAACTTCGGCAAGTACAAGGGCATGCCTGTGGTTGAGGTACTGAAGCGCGACCCCGGCTATTACGGTTGGATATTGAACAGTGACTTTACACTGAACACCAAGGCTATGCTGACGAAAATCCGTCTGCGTGAGTTGACTCAGAAATAAAAGAAAACGCTAATGGCAAATGTATTGAAAGGTAAGAAGATAGTCTTGGGCATTACGGGTAGCATCGCTGCCTACAAGGCTTGCTACATCATCCGAGGTCTCATTAAGCGCGGGGCGGAAGTGCAGGTAGTCATCACGCCTGCGGGCAAGGAATTCATTACGCCCATCACGCTGTCCGCTCTCACCGGCAAGCCCGTTATCAGCGAGTTCTTTGCCCAACGCGACGGCACGTGGAACAGCCACGTGGACTTGGGTCTTTGGGCCGATGCCATGCTGATAGCGCCCGCTACGGCCTCTACCATCGGTAAGATGGCCAACGGCATTGCTGACAACATGCTCATTACGACCTACCTCTCGGCCAAGGCACCGGTATTCGTCGCTCCGGCCATGGATCTCGACATGTTTGCTCATCTGTCTACCCGACAAAATTTGGAGAAGCTCCGTTCCTATGGCAACCATATCATTGAGCCGGGTACAGGCGAGCTGGCCAGCCATCTGGTGGGTAAGGGGCGTATGGAAGACCCCGAAAACATCATTCAACACTTGGAGCAATACTTTGCGGCGCAGGAAGGCGATCTTAAAGGGAAGACTATCCTGATAACGGCAGGGCCGACATACGAAAAGATTGACCCCGTGCGTTTTGTAGGCAACTATTCGTCGGGCAAGATGGGCTTTGCTTTGGCCGATGAGTGTGCAAGTCGTGGAGCCCAAGTTCTGCTCGTGACGGGACCTGTGCAGCGCAACACTCGCTATCCGATGGCCGAAAGATGCGATGTGGAGTCGGCTGCACAGATGTACGAAGCCGCCACGTCGCTTTTCCCGCAGGCGGATGCCGCTATCCTCTGTGCAGCCGTAGCCGACTATACGCCCGAACATGTGGCCGACGAGAAAATCAAGCGCGAGAAAACAGGCGACATAACTCTCGCCTTGAAGCCTACGCAGGACATTGCCGCTGCTTTGGGACTCCTGAAGGCCGATTCGACCGAACGGAAAGTGCTGGTAGGCTTTGCAATCGAGACGAACAATGAACAGCAGAATGCCGAAGACAAGCTGAAGCGGAAGAATTTGGACTTCATCGTCCTGAATTCGCTGAACGACAAGGGAGCGGGATTCCGCTACGATACCAACAAAGTGACCATTATCGACGCCGCAGGCCGCAGGGAATATCCTTTGAAGACGAAGGACGAAGTGGCTACCGACATCGTTGACCGACTGGCCGAAGTATTGAACCGATAAAAAGAGAGTAAGATACTATGTTGCGTTCGCTCTACATACAAAACTATGCACTGATTGAAAAGCTGGACATTAGCTTCGGTAATGGTTTCTCAGTCATCACGGGTGAGACCGGTGCCGGTAAGTCTATCATTTTGGGAGCCATCGGCTTGTTGCTGGGGCAGCGTGCCGACGTGAAGTCCATCCGCAAGGGGGCTTCGAAGTGCATCATCGAAGCACGCTTCGACGTGTCAGCCTACGGCATGCAGTCCTTCTTCGAATCCAACGAGCTGGAGTACGAAGACGAGTGCATCCTGCGCCGCGAGCTCTATGCTTCGGGCAAGAGCCGTGCCTTCATCAACGATACACCCGCCTCGCTGGCGCAGATGAAAGATTTGGGCGAACTGCTTATCGACGTCCACTCCCAGCATCAGAACCTCTTGCTCAATAAGGAAGGCTTTCAGCTGAACGTGCTCGATGTGCTGGCGCACGATGATACCGATTTAGCGGCCTATCAGAAGTTGTACAACGATTGGCGGCAGGTCCGTCAGGACTTGGAGACACTCATGGCCCGTGCCGAGCAGAGCCGTGCCGATGAAGATTATATCCGTTTTCAGCTGGAACAGCTGGAGGAAGCCAATCTCACTGAGGGAGAGCAGGAAGAACTGGAGCAGGAAGCGGAAATGTTGACCCATGCTGAAGATATCAAGGCCGGCCTCTATCGGGCCGGGCAGACACTGAACGCTGACGAAGGCGGTGTGCTCGAAGCCTTGAAGGACTGTCAGAATACGATGATAAGCCTGCGTTCGGTCTTTTCTCCTGCGGGTGAGTTGACCGACCGACTGGACAGCGTTTATATCGAACTGAAGGACATTTCGCAGGAGTTGGCCGACAAGGAAGAAGAAGTCGAGTTCAACCCCGCCCGTCTCGACGAAGTGAACGCCCGTCTCAATCTCATTTATTCCCTCCAGCAAAAGCATCGTGTTGATACGGTCAAAGCACTGCTTTCCCTGGAGGAAAACTATGCTTTGCAACTTTCGGCCATTACGTCGTCCGACGAAGACATCGCACGCCTCGAAGCGCAAGTGAATGAACTCTTCGGACAAGTCACCGCACAGGCAAAGGTATTGACTGAAGCACGCACCCGTGCCGCCCGCGAAGTGGAGCAGCAAATGGCCGCAAGGTTGGTACCGTTGGGTATGCCCAACGTCCGCTTTCAGGTGGAGATGGGGGTGCGCAGGGAGCCGGGCATACATGGAGCCGATACGGTGAACTTCCTCTTTTCGGCCAACAAGAACGGTGTGTTGCAGAGCATTTCACAAGTGGCTTCGGGGGGTGAGATAGCCCGTGTCATGCTGTCTGTCAAGGCCATGATAGCCGGAGCTGTCAAGTTGCCTACTATTGTGTTCGATGAAATTGATACGGGCGTGTCGGGCGAGATAGCTGATCGCATGGCCGACATTATGCAAGAGATGGGCGACAACGGCCGTCAGGTCATCAGCATCACCCATCTGCCGCAGATAGCCGCGCACGGACAGGCCCATTATAAAGTATATAAGGAAGACAACGAGGTGGAGACGAACAGTCACATCCGCCTCCTGACCGATGACGAGCGGGTGGAGGAATTGGCACACATGCTAAGCGGAGCTACCCTGACTGAGGCCGCATTGAACAACGCCCGCGCTTTGTTGAAATTGGATAAATAAACTAATAAGATAAAGGAATGGCAGACAAAAGCGAAATGATTTTCGGTGTCCGTGCCGTGATAGAAGCCGTACAGGCCGGTAAGGATATAGATAAGATATTGGTGAAAAGAGATATACAGAGCGACCTTTCCAAGGAATTGTTTGCCGCACTGAAGGGAACGTTGATACCCGTCCAGCGGGTTCCGGTGGAGCGCATCAACAAAATTACGCGCAAGAACCATCAGGGCGTAGTGGCTTTCGTATCGGCCGTCACCTACCAGAAGATGGAAGACCTCGTGCCTTTTCTCTTTGAACAGGGTAAGAACCCGCTTTTCGTGATGCTCGACGGAGTGACGGATGTGCGAAACTTTGGTGCCATCGCCCGTACCTGCGAATGTGCAGCGGTCGATGCCGTTATCATCCCTGCCAAGAACAGCGTGACGGTGAATGCCGATGCCGTGAAGACTTCGGCCGGAGCCCTGCATACGCTGCCTGTGTGCCGTGAGCAGAGCCTGAAGGAAACCCTGCAATATCTTAAGAACAGTGGCTTTCACATCGTGGCTGCCACCGAGAAAGGCGACTACAACTACACGAAAGCCGACTATACTGGCCCGATGTGCATCATTTTGGGAGCCGAAGATAAGGGCGTTTCCTACGATAGCCTGGCCCTATGTGACGAGTGGGTGAAGATTCCGATGCTGGGAACCATTGAGTCGCTCAACGTATCCGTAGCGGCTGGCATCCTGATATATGAAGCAGTGAAACAACGAATTAATTGATTATATGCCGATGAAAAAGAAAATACTATTGTTGTTTGCCATCTCACTGGTGGCTCAATGGGTCTTCTCCCAACCCAAATGGGTGGATAAGGCCAAACGTGCCGTGTTCTCCATCGTGACCTACGACAAGGACGACAAGATGCTGAACTCAGGTAACGGATTTTTTGTGAGCGAAGATGGAGTGGCCTTGTCGGATTACTCTCTGTTCAAGGGGGCACGCCGTGCCGTCATCATCAATTACGAAGGTAAGGAGATGTCGGTCGACGCCATCATGGGTGCCGACGATATGTATGATGTTATAAAGTTCAAGGTGGGCATTACAGAGAAGAAAGTATCGGCTTTGGTGCTTGCCTCTTCGGCTCCTATAGTGGGAAGTGAAATTTATCTGTTACCATATCCCACTCAAAAAAGTCGTACTTATACAGCAGGTAAAGTGAAAGCAGTGGATAAGGTGGCTGAAAACTATTCATACTATACTCTTGATATGAAGTTGGAAGACAAGATGGTTAGCTGTCCGCTGATGACGATGGAGGGAAATGTTTTTGGTTTGGCACAGAAAGCTTCGGGACAGGATACGGCCAGCATCTGTTATGCAGTGGATGCCAATTACGTAATGGCGCAAAAAATTGCAGCTTTGTCCTATAATGATATGGCTTTGAAGGATATTGGCATCAAGAAAGCACTGCCTGAGACAGAGGAAGAGGCACTAATATTTTTATATATGGCCTCTTCACAACTTTCATCTGAAAAGTATATGGAAGTATTGGAGGACTTTATCCGTCAGTATCCGAACAGTTCTGATGGTTACTTGCGTCGTGCATCGCAACGTTTATTCACTTCAGAAGACGATGAGGCTTCCATGAAACTCGTGATTGAAGACATGGATCAGGCTCTGAAGGTGGCAGCACAGAAGGACGATGTCTTCTATAGCCGAGCTAAGATGATTTATAATTATGTCCTTTCTCATTCCGAGAAATCTTATGGCGATTGGTCGTTCGACAAAGCTTTGGATGAAATCCGTCAAGCTATTGCCATTCAACCGTTGCCTGTATATGTGCAAACAGAGGGGGATATCCTTTATGCGAAAACCGATTATGCAGGTGCTTTGCAAGCTTATGAAAAGGTTAATCAGTCAGAGCTTGGCTCGGCGGCCACACTCTTTACTACGGCTAAGATAAAGGAAGCAATGGGGGCATCACCCGAAGAGGTTCTGGCCGTAATTGACAGCTGTGTGGCCCGATTTAGCAAACCTTATACACAAGAGGTCGCTCCCTATTTGTTGGAGCGTGCGCAGGTGCTGATGGAGGTGGGAAAAGCACGTAATGCTGTGCTCGATTATGACGCATATTATGACGCAGTGAAGGGAAATGTGAACGATGTGTTCTATTACTATCGCGAGCAGGCGGCCTTGAAAGCACGTCAATACCAGCGTGCTCTCGATGATTTGGCGAAAGCAATCGAGCTTAATCCGAAGAATTTGACTTATCGGGCTGAGTTGGCTGTTGTCAATATACGGGTAGGACGTAATGAAGAAGCTGTAAAGATCCTGAAGGAGGCTTTGGAGATAGATCCCCAATATGCTGAAGCTTATCGCTTAATAGGTATTGCCCAAATACAGATGAAGCAGAAGGATGCTGCTTGTGAAAGCTTTGCTAAAGCTAAAGATTTGGGTGATTCGAATGTCGATGCCCTGATTGAGAAAATGACTAGTCCTGAATAACCGTTACAGTTATTGGACAAAAATAAATTATTTATTACAGTTCAGCAAGGTTAGTCTT
>NZ_CANRPM010000043.1 GCF_947632445.1 uncultured Bacteroides sp.
TATGAAGAGAAATACCGGTTTAGCCGGTTATTCTATCCATATTTTTCCTGCAAGATGACGTAAAAAATGTAGCGTCGTGCTATTGTGCTATCCAACTAATCTTTCAAACAGGACAAGGGAATTACTTTGACTCCATCGGGGCGGGTATAGGCGATGTCTCCTCCTGTCAGGACAATGAGTAGATCGGGTTCGCGTAAGGGGACTTGCTTCTCTGCCTTGTTATGCTCCCTGACCAGCTCCCGAATCTGAAGCAGATGTCGGGAGCCTTCGTCTATCTCGCGGCTGCCCAGCTTGCATTCGATGAGTGCATATCTCTCGTCTTCCAAATGCAAGACCCAATCCGCTTCCAATCCATAGCGGTCACGATAATAGGAAATATGGCTGTTGAAACCTGCGGTATAGGCTTTCAGATCTCTGACACACATCTGTTCAAAGATGAAGCCGAAGGTTTTCAGCTGCGTTTCCAACGCATCCGCATTCACATTCAGGGCAGCCACCGCAATAGACGGGTCTGTAAAACAGCGTTTAGGAGAGCTGCGTATGGCAGTCTTGCTCCGAATGGCAGGACACCAGGCGTCCACATCCCGAATGACAAACAACTTTTCCAAAGCCCCAATATAGTCATCGAGGGTCGGCATGGACAAGGTGATGTCTTCCGAAGCCGTGATGTCGGCCAGTATATTGCTTTTCTTGGTTATCGTACTGATATTTCGGGCATACGACTTCAGGATTTTGCGGGCTATCTTGGGATTTCGCTGTTTTCCGTCGACCGTCGAAATATCATTCTCGCATACACTGTTCATGTAATCCTTGGCAATGAGCATGTTCGATTTCTGCGGCAGCTGCAACGATGCCGGCCATCCTCCCCGACAGGCCGCACGGATCAGGCCGGAAATGTCCAACTTGCCGGAAGCGCCGTCGATGTCATAATCAGGATTATCAAAAAGCTCCCGAATGGAGACTTCACCCGACGATTCCAAAGACTCCCACAAGCTCATCGGATAAATCTTCATGCGGGTAATGCGTCCGGTTCCCGTATGCCGTATCTTCGCCTTGTCTACCGTGTTGCTCCCTGTCAGGATGTATTGCCCCGGTCTGCCTCCTTCCTTATCTACAGCCGTGCGGACGGCATCCCACAAGGCGGGAGCATCCTGCCACTCGTCAATCAATCTCGGTTGTTCGCCCTTCAGCAGCAGGGAAGGCCTGGCTGCGGCAGTGGTCAGATATTCCGCTGCCTTGTCGGGGTCTTGCAGCTTAATCACACTCTTAGCGTGCTGCTCGGCCGTGGTTGTCTTCCCCGTCCACTTAGGCCCTTCAATCAGGACAGCTCCAAATGCTTCCAAGCGTTCCTGAAGTATCTTATCTGCGATTCTTGCCAAATATTTCATGGAATATGGTCTTTTTAGTCCGGTGCAAAGATAACAGTTCTTTTCGAGAAAGACACCTCCGTTTTGTATTTTTGTGGCAGTTCACTTTGTATTTTTGTGGCAGTTCACTTTGTGTTTTTGCGGTAGTTTTAACACTTTTTTTGTTCTCCGCCTCCATCTGTGGAGAATAAACCGTACCTTTGCGCGAAGCATGGAAGGAAGAACCGAAGACAGCCTATGACACCGACCGAAACCACTCTCCGATTTATAGCCGGGCACCGGCCTGCAGTGCGGCAAGTGTAACTTTTCCCTATTTCCTTGCGCTGCCATGCAGCACTTTCTGAAGTTCCGACGCAGTGCTGCGTGAGGGTGTCATGCCGTGCTGTATGGGGAGGTGACGAAGCACTTCGTCAGAGGGTCAGCCGGCACGTCGTCAGGACGGAAAGAATTGCCCGTGAAGAAAAGAGGAAGAAAAACGGGGTTTTTGCACGGATAAAACAGTCCTGTCACACCAATTTACTGATATACAGACGGTTGCTGCGACAGTGACAGGGGCCGTGCAAACTTTTTTGAAATATAATAAAAAATACCCTGCCTTTAAAGGAAAGGTATTTTTTATTTTTTCACGGAAATGTTTACCAAATGCCCTAAGGTGTCGCACTAATTTATTGATAATCCGGCACTTAAGGTGACAGGGCTGTTTTAAGGCCCTCAAATCTCCCAAAAATGATAAAAATTCGACGGGTTTATGTTGCTATAAAATTCCAATTATGCAGATGCCCCGTCTTTCTTCGAGAAAAACCGGTTAAAATGGAAAAAGCCCGGTACAATACCGAGCTCTTTCTATTACGGGATAATGTTTGACCTACCCAACTCCGGGGGAGTACTTCATCTGTGGAAGTTTTTCCTTTTTTATCGGGTTCCGGCCGGACGGCCTTGACCTTAGGCGTTGGCTCTTTTCTCTCTGATACGAGCTTTCTTGCCGGTGAGGTTGCGCAGGTAGTACAACTTGGCGCGACGAACTTTACCGATCTTGTTCACTTCGATGCTGTCGATAGCCGGTGATTCGATGGGAAAGATACGTTCCACCCCTATCGTGCCCGACATCTTGCGCACGGTAAAGCGCTTCTTTTCACCATGACCGGAAATTTTGATAACAACGCCGCGATACAGCTGAACGCGTTCCTTGTTACCTTCTACGATACGGTATGCTACGGTTACGGTATCACCTGCCTTGAAACTGGGGTGCTGCTTGCCGGTAGCAAATGCTTCTTCTGCAATTTTAATTAAATCCATTGTTCTAATTGGTTAAATTGTTATCGTTACTACGCAACATACCAGGCTTCTCTCTGTTTTTTCCTGACAGCGATTGCGCGAAAGCGGATGCAAAGGTGCGAATTATTTGTCGGATACACAAATGTTCGGCGTTTTTTTTGCGCTTTTGTGAGGAAAAGCCGCCATTCGTCTTTGTTGAAGGGCTGTTCACCCGGAGCGGAGACTGAAATGGCGCTTTCTTTTCGCATGATGGTCATCTCCGTTATACGAATTGTGCGTGCTTGCGATTTGGGATACTTGAAACGTCGGTCGGAAAAATGTGGCATTCTTATTGGCGTTGCCTATTGGTTTGTTCCGATTTTTTTCGTATTTTTGTGTCGGTTAGAAAATACGGACGAACGATGAAGAAGAAAAATAAATATTCGAAGTGGATCACGGCTGTAGGGTTGGTCTGCGTATGTGGCTTGGTCTCCTGCCGTGCGGAATACGAAGTGACGAAGGTGGAAGGCACGCGGGTGGCGATGGATGCGGTCTGGGATGCGACCCCTGATGGGGAAGCTTTGGCGTTGCTGAAGCCCTACAAGGCCGGGGTGGATAGCGTGATGGGCGAGGTGAAAGGCGTAGCCGCCGTGTCGATGGATCGCTTCAGGCCCGAAAGTCCCTTGTCCAATCTTATTGCCGACGTTCTGCGTCAGGCCGCTTCCGGCGTGCTGGGCTGTCCGGCCGACGTCGGATTGGTCAACATGGGTGGCATCCGTAACGTGCTGACCGAGGGCAATATCACCACGCAGAACATCTACGAAATCCTGCCCTTTGAAAATTCGCTTTGTGTGCTTACGCTGGGCGGAGCCGACCTGAAAAAGCTTTGCGCCAACATTGCCGCCCGGGGTGGTGAGGGCGTGAGCGGGCTGAACTTGGTCATTGATGCCGACGGCCGCCTGCTTGAGGCTACCGTGAACGGACAACCCATCGACGAGGGACGTACCTACACCGTGGGCACCATCGACTTTCTGGCCGAGGGCAACGATGGCATGACAGCCCTGACCTGTGCCCAAGAACGCCGATGTCCCGAAGGAGCCACACTCCGCGGTCTCTTCATGGACTATGTGGAGCGGGAGACCGCCGCCGGGCGGAAGATAGAAGCACGCATCGAAGGCCGTGTGGTGGTGAAGAAATGAATGTAATCTCAAGAAAGAAAGGACTATCGCAATGATGAAACGAATCTATATGCTGCTTTGGCTGGCCGGATGTCTGGCGCTGAGCCTCTCCGCCCAGCAGACGAAAAAACTCTACCTGCTCCAGACGAGCGACATGCATAGCCGTGTGGAGCCTTTGGCTCCCGATGCCGCCGACGCCGATGCCGGCAAAGGTGGATTGGCCCGTCGGGCTGCTTTTGTCCGCCAGTTTTGCGCCGAACATCCCAACACGCTCGTGCTCGATTGCGGCGACATTTCGCAGGGCACGCCCTACTACAACTTCTATAAGGGCGAGGTCGAAATCCGGCTGATGAATCTTATGGGCTACGATGCCATGACCATCGGCAACCACGAATTCGACTTCGGCATGGAGAACATGGTACGCCTCTTCCGCATGGCCCGCTTCCCGGTAGTCTGCTCCAATTACGATGTGACCGGTACACCGCTCGAAGGATTGGTGAAACCCTATGTGGTTATCGAACGCGGAGGCCTGCGCATCGGCCTCTTCGGCCTGGCTCCGCAGCCTGAGGGACTGATACAGGCTGACAAATGGCAGGGCATCGTTTACAAAGACCCCATCTCCGTGGCGCAGGCTATGGCCGACCGGCTCCGTAACGAAGCGCATTGCGACGTGGTTCTCTGTCTTTCGCACTTGGGTATCCGCAGCATCGACCCTAAAGCCGCGAGCGACGAGAAGTTGGTGGCGCTCACCTCAGGCATCGACGCCATTCTGGGCGGACACTCGCACATGTTCATGGAGGCTCCCGCCTTCTATCCGAACGCCGAAGGACACGAGACGCCGGTATTCCATACGGGCAGGAACGGCGTGTATGTAGGAGTATGGACATTGACATTGACAAAAAAATAAGCTTCTATCCGCCATGAAAAATACTCCATTGAAACGCATTTGCCTGCTGGCTGTTCTGATATTGTTCTTTGTCAACCGTCCTATGTCCGATGCCCACAGCGTGCCTGCACCGCCTCCTTCTACACCTCGTGGAGAGGCGTCTCTCCTCTATGCAATGCGGGACGATACGGGTTGCCGCCAATGGGTGGACTCCGTCATGCGAACCTTGAACCTGCGCGAGCGCATCGGCCAGCTTTTCGTCTATACCCTTGCTCCTACACAGGACAATGCCAACGTAGATCTGCTCCGTCGGGTGGTGAAGGATTACAAGGTGGGAGGCCTCCTGTTCTCTTCCGGCGAGGTACCCGACCAGGTGGCATTGACCAATCTGGCTCAGGAATGGGCCGACGTGCCTCTGATGATTACCTTGGACGGCGAGTGGGGCCTGGCCATGCGCCTGAAGGAGACGCCCCGCTTCCCGCGCAACATGATCTTAGGATGTATCCGCAACGATAGCCTGCTCTACGAATACGGACGCGAAGTGGCCCGCGAGTGCCGCGAGATGGGTATTCACGTCAATTTTGCTCCTGTGGCCGACGTGAACATCAATCCCTCGAACCCCGTCATCAATACCCGTTCCTTCGGGGAAGATCCTGCAAACGTGGCCCGCAAGGTCGTGGCCTATGCCCGCGGACTCGAAGACGGAGGCGTAGTCTCTGTGGCCAAACATTTCCCCGGCCATGGCGATACGAATGTCGATTCGCACAAAGCTCTGCCTACATTGCGCTTCTCGCGCGAAAGGCTGGATAGCGTGGAGCTTTACCCCTTCCGCCAAGTGATAGAGGCCGGACTGAACGGGATCATGGTGGGCCATCTGGCTGTACCCGCTATAGAGGGCAGGGAAGGAATACCCGCCTCCCTTTCGCGCAAGATTACGCACGACCTTCTGATTGATGAGTTTCGCTTCAAGGGACTGGTCTTTACGGACGCTCTCGCCATGAAGGGCGTTTCGGGGAACACTTCCCTCTGCCTTGAGGCGTTGAAGGCGGGCCATGACCAGCTGCTCGTGCCGCGCCGCATCAAAGAAGATGTCGAAGCGGTGCTCCGTGCCGTGAAGCGTGGCGAACTGTCCGAAGAAGACATTGCGTACAGATGCCGCAAGGTGCTGACTTACAAATATGCCCTGGGCTTGAACCGAAAACCTTTCGTGCGCCTTTCGGGACTCAGTACACGACTCAATACGCCCCAAGCACGCGACCTCGTGCGCCGCTTGAGTCTGGCGGCCGTCACCGTACTGGGCAATGAGGAGAAGACGCTGCCTTTGGATCCTACGGTGAAGGACGTGGCCGTAGTCAGCGTGGGTAACCATGCGGAGCTGATGCCCTTCATGCAGACCTTGCGCAACTATGCCGAGCCGGAGCGTTTCGACGTGATGCGTGGCATGAGTGCTGCACAATGTGCCGCTTTCCAGAAAAAACTTGCTTCCTATCGGCGGGTGCTGGTGTGTGTCACGGAAGACAACCAGGATGCCTATCGCACTTTCTTTGAAACCTTCGCTCCAGAAGTCCCCGTGGTCTATGTCCTTTTCGTTCAGGGTTATCGGTTGAAGTCGTGGATGGGCGGATGTCTCAAGAAAGCCTCGGCCGTAGTCCTGGCTCATTCCTCCGACGAGGACGTACAACGGGGTGTGGCGGACATACTCTATGGCGTGGCGGATGCCGACGGGCGTCTTTCGGCCAGTATCGGCGGAGCCTTTGCCGCGGGTGAGGGTGTGACCATCAAGGCGCGTTCGCTTCCCCGCTACAATCCCGACGAGCACGGCATGGATGCGGGCATCCTTTCCCAAATCGACGACATCGTGGAGGAAGGCATTCGCAAGGGCGCTTTTCCCGGTTGCCAGGTCGTCGTGTGGAAGGATGGGCACGAGATGTTCAACAAGGCCTTCGGCACACAGGGAAAAGGAGGAAAAATCCCCGTAGAGGCGACCGATGCCTACGACCTCGCTTCGCTCACCAAGATGACGGCCACCCTGCTGGCAGTGATGAAACTCTATGACCAAGGCCTTCTGAACCTGACCGACTACGCCTCGACTTATCTTCCTTTCCTGAAGGAGACGGACAAGGCGCGTATCACTATTCGTGAACTATTGATGCACGAATCGGGGTTGCCTTCCACCATCTTGTTTTATCAGGATGCTATTGATAAAGAAAGCTATACCGGCCCCTTGTTCAAGGCGACCGCCGACCGTCTCCACACCGCCCGCATCGGGCATAAAACGTGGGGCAATCCCCATTTCCGTTTCCGGGAAGGGTTGACTTCTCCGTTCAAGACCGATAGCTGCACCGTTCAGGTGTCCGACAGCCTTTGGCTCCGGGCTTCCTTCAAGGAGGAGATAATGCAAAAGATTGCCGATGCACGCCTTCTCGACAAGCGTTATCGCTACAGCTGCGTGGGGTTCATCCTCCTACAACAGGTGGTTGAAGCCCGTACAGGCCTTCCGATGGACGAGTTTCTCCGGCGGGAGTTCTACGGGCCGATGGGATTGACGCATACCGGTTTCCGTCCTTTGACTTTCCTGTCCGCTCGCCACATCGTGCCTACTTCGGCCGATACCTTCCTGCGCAAGACCACTTTGCGGGGGTTCGTCCACGACGAATCGGCCGCTTTCTTAGGCGGTGTGTCGGGCAATGCCGGCCTGTTCTCGAATGCTTCCGAAGTGGCCGCCCTTTGCCAGCTGCTGCTCGACGAAGGTGTCTATCAGGGTAAGCGTTATCTGAGTGCCGAGACTTGCCACACCTTTACGACACAGACCTCGCGCATCAGCCGTCGGGGACTGGGCTTCGACAAGCCGGACCAGGGCAATGCACGCGTCAATCCGTGTTGTGAGTCCGCTCCTGCTTCCGTCTATGGTCACACGGGGTTTACGGGTACTTGTGCCTGGGTCGATCCCGACAACGGCCTTGTCTATGTGTTTCTGAGTAACCGTATTTCTCCCGATGTCTGGAACAACCTGCTGTCGGAGCTGGATGTGCGTGAACGCATTCAGGAGACGATATACCGGGCTTTGCGTACAGGAAAATGACAGAGAAGGGGGATGTATAATCTGTATTCGACAGGACAATGTACATTTATTATGGGAAACAACAATTTTGCCGGATGCGGTTTTATATTGTTCATCTATGTTGCAAACGTATAAAGTTTGTTTTATCTTTGATGCCGTTGATAGAGTTTGCTCGATTTGTTTTATGAGATAGTTTTGGATTTTATAATTTAATGATTGTTTTGGCTATGAGAAAGGCTGTTTTATTGTTACTATGGTGTAGTGTATTGGGAATTTCGGTGTATGCCCAAAAAAGTTTTGTTTTAAAATCCCCGGCAGGTAATTTACATACAACGATCGTGGCGGGTGAACGATTGACCTACGATGTGGTATGTGACGGTCGCCAGATAATGGCTCCATCGGCTATTTCTATGACTTTGGATAATGGAACGGTGTGGGGCAATGATGTCCGCATTCAAAAAAACCGTCGTAAAAGTGTGGACGAAACGGTGTTTTCTCCCTTCTATCGCACCGCTCAGATGAGAGATCATTATAATGAATTGGTTTTGTTCTTTAAAGATCATTATCGGGTCGAATTTAGAGCCTATAATGACGGCATTGCTTATCGCTTTGTAAGCGATGTGAAAAGCCCTTTTAAAGTGATTTCGGAACAATCTGATTTTAATTTCCCTTTTGATGCGGTGGCTTCTGTTCCGTATGTCAGAAACTGGAATGAGAAAGATCCAGACGCTCAGTTCTTTAATTCATTTGAAAATGAATATACAACGGCGTCTTTATCCGAGTTGCATAAACAAAGGCTGATGTTTTTGCCTTTGGTTGTGGATGTAGGTGAAGGTGTGAAGATGTGTATAACGGAAACGCATTTGGAAAATTATCCGGGGCTTTATTTGTCCGCTTCCCAAGATAACCGGTTAAGTGCGGTTTTTGCTCCTTATCCGAAGCAAATGAAACAGGGCGGGCATAATCAGCTTCAGATGGTGGTGACCGAACGGGAGAACTATATAGCCAAAGTTGAGAAAGCCCGCGCGTTTCCCTGGCGTATAGCCATCGTCTCCACGTCGGATAAGGATTTGGCCGCTTCCAATCTGAGCTATTTGCTGGCAGCTCCTTCACGTGTCGAAGATACTTCCTGGATTAAGCCGGGCAAGGTGGCATGGGAATGGTGGAATGATTGGAATCTGGAAGGTGTTGATTTTAAGACAGGAATTAACAATGAGACCTATAAGGCTTACATTGATTTTGCCGCTTCCAAAGGGATAGAATATGTTATTCTGGATGAAGGATGGGCCGTGAATTTAAAAGCGGATTTAATGCAGATAGTCAAGGATATTGATTTACGCGAATTGGTGGACTATGCGAAGGAGCGCAATGTAGGCATTATTCTCTGGGCCGGTTATTATGCTTTTAATCGTGATATGGAGAACATCTGCCGTCATTATTCGGAAATGGGGATAAAGGGCTTTAAGGTTGATTTCATGGATCGTGACGACCAGATAATAACCGATTTCAATTACCGTGCGGCTGCGATGTGTGCCAAGTATAAGCTGGTTCTTGATTTACATGGGACGTCTAAGCCGGCAGGCTTAAATCGGACTTACCCCAATGTCCTTAATTTTGAAGGAGTCAACGGATTGGAGCAGTTGAAGTGGGCTTCGGCATCCCATGACCAAGTAAAATATGATGTTATGATTCCGTTTATCCGTCAGGTTGCCGGGCCGATGGATTACACCCAGGGAGCGATGCACAATGCGGCGAAGGGCCATTATTACCCTTGCTATTCTGAACCGATGAGTCAGGGAACGCGCTGCCGTCAGTTAGCGTTGTATGTCGTGTTGGAGTCTCCGTTGAATATGCTTTGCGATGCTCCTACTAATTATATGCGTGAGCCGGAATCTACCGATTTTATAGCACAAATCCCTACGGTATGGGATGAGACGAGGGCTCTGGAAGGCAAGATGGGCGAATATATTGTTACAGCCCGTCGTAAGGGAGATGTTTGGTATGTAGGTGGAATTACCGATTGGAATATCCGTGAACTGACTATTGATTTGTCTTTTTTGCCTGAAGGGGAATATCAGCTTGAACAATTCTGTGACGGAGTAAATGCCCATCGTAAAGGAACGGATTATCGTAGACAGCTTGGTGAATTGGCTTCCGATAGAAAGATTCAAATAAAAATGTATCCGGGTGGTGGATATGCAGCTAAGATCCAGAAGAAATAACTTTATGTGAGTTCGAAATAAGGATAGATATAATCTGCTGTTAAATAGAAACATAGTGATAAAAGGGTAGTATTTCGCCGGCAGACACATTCGGCGAAACACTACTCATTGTCTTATGCTATTTTGTTAATCATCAAATAAAAGGAGATTTAATTTCTTCATTCGTTGCTTCCAACTTGAAAAAGACGGGACGTAATCCATCATTGCAGCAAGTAATCGCGACTCCCGGCTGGCGTACCCAATCATTGAAATAAAACTGCTTTGCTCCATTGGCTAGAGCAAATACGTATGGATGAATGGTTCGCCACGCTCCATCGCAGAAGCCTTCGGGTTTGCCCAACTCGGCATAGAACACCTGTCCTTCTTTCATCAGACTGCATGGTTTCAATCCCGGCATCCCGTAGTCGCGGGCTAAATCTTCATTGAAAGTGGAACGCAATACGGTTATTTTTACTTTCTTCATTGTCTATTTTTCTATTATCATTGATACTAATACCAATCGTGCTTCTCGTTCCGGTTAAGGGCGGCAATCTGCATCATTTCGTTGTCGGTCAGAGAGAAATCGAAAATTGAGATGTTCTCTTTAATATGGTCTGGGTTGCTCGAACCGGGAATGGCAACCACGCCTCGTTGCAAGTGCCATCGAAGGATTATCTGTACAACCGATTTGTTGTGCCTGGCTGCAATTTCGGATAATACAGGGTCGTTCAAAAGTTCCTTTTGATGTCCCCTTCCACCGAGCGGATACCACGCCTCTGTCACGATACCGAGGCTGTGCAAATGCTCCATCACCTCCGTGTCCTGATAGTACGGGTGCATTTCGTTCTGCACCAGCACGGGCTTGATGGTGACTTGTGGCAGGAAATCGTTTATCTCCTTGACGTAATAGCACGACACTCCTATTGAGCGGATTTTACCTGCCGCCACATATTTCTCCATCGCTTTGTATGCCTTCACATCATCCGTGCCGGGATGATGAAGCAACATGAGGTCGATGTACCCGATGTTGAGTTTTTGCAGGCACTCCTCAATGGCAGCTTCGGGGTCGGCGTATTGATTGGGGTAGAGCTTGGTTGCTACAAAGATTTCCTCACGTGGCACGCCCGATTCGCGGACACCTTGTCCTACCTCCTCCTCGTTGCCGTACATGTGTGCCGTATCTATTTTGCGAAAACCGGCAGCCAGTGCAGCTTTTACAGAATTAACGCAAGTGGCTCCGTGCAGGCTGTAAGTCCCCAGCCCGATAATAGGCATGTCGTAACCGCTGCTTAACTTTATCGTAGGGGCATTGCCATTCGTTCCTTTCGAGAGGTCGAATGCTCCTGCCTTCGTGTTATGATTAAAATTCAGGTTCATACTTTCAATCCAATTATTTATCGTTTCTTTTGATTCGTTTCCGCTGAACCGTCGTCCCTGTTTCCATTCGGAACCGGTTGCCAGACGGTGCAGGTCGGTATCGCTTGACCCGACACCGCTGGAATGTGAGGTACAGAACGGAACGACGGTCTTGTCCGTAAGGTCGTGACTTTCGAGGAAAGTATAGATGCCTTTCGGAGCCATTCCCCACCAGATGGGATAACCAAGGAAAACCACGTTGCAGTCGGCCAAAGCATCGCACTTGCCTTTGATGGCAGGACGTGCCGACGGATCGTTCTGTTCGCGGTTGGCACGGGATGATGAATCGTTGTAATTCAAATCCTCGGATGTGTAAGCTACTTCCGGCTCAATGCGCCACGCCGCCGCTCCGGTCGTTTCGACAATCCGGTCGGCAATACCTTTGGTCGTATTCGTACAGGAAAAATAGACTACCAAGACACGGTCACTTGCAGATTGTGGGTCAGATGTAGAGTCGTGATTCGGTTCCGGGTTGGGTACGGACGGGGTTTCTTCGGTTTTCACCGATTCGTCGGTCGGGCTGCAAGCATTGGCAGTCAGCAACAGTCCCGGCAATATTACAGATAATAGCCACATTCTCATCTCTTTATTATTTAAGATTATTTTGAAGGAACGCTCGACTTCTTCACGCAAGCGGAGAAGTCGAAATCTGTTTCCGTAATTCACTCTCCGTTTTGCATTCTTTCAATTACATCATTTATCTTTTACATATCATGTATAGCTGCAAAATTAGGGCGTTCTGTCATGCGACACGCTACCTATCTTACGGGCAGAAGTACCCAAATTATGTGTTTTGCTCTACGATGCTTTTATTATCGGTGAAAATGTATTTCCTTTGTACGAAACATTACGTTATTAAAAGAAAAGTTTATAGAATATGGATCAGATAATAAAAGCGGACACCATCGAACAATATAACCGTTTTTTCGAGTTTGAAACACGCCATCCGTTGGTTGGCATCGTGCATTTCGACAGTTCCGTGCCGCAGCCTACCCACCGGATGACGCTGGGCTTTTATGCGTTGTTTCTCAAAAAGACGACCGGATGTATTATCAACTACGGAAAGACAGTCTATGATTTCGATGACGAAACAGTCGTCAGTTTTGCTCCGGGACAGACCGTCGGCATCCATCGACTGGAGGACGGTCCTGCTCCAGATGCCGTCGGCCTATTGTTTCATCCCGATTTTCTGCACCGTACCTCGTTGGGACAGAAGATGAAACAGTATTCGTTCTTCTCTTACGCTTCCAATGAGGCGTTACATCTATCGACCGAAGAGCGCATCATTCTTCAAGATTATATGGAGAAGATCGCCCAAGAGTTACAGCACCCTATCGACAAGTTTTCCAAGTCGCTGATTGTTTCTAACATAGAGGTGCTGCTCAACTATTGTATGCGTTTCTATGAGAGACAGTTTGTTACTCGTGAAGAATTGAACAACGGTGTGCTTGTACGCTTCGAGCGTATGTTGAGTGAATATTGGGATTCCGGTATGGCAAAACTGCACGGGTTGCCTACTGTGAAATACTTTGCAGACAAGATCTGCCTTTCGCCAAACTATTTCGGCGATTTGGTAAAAAGTGAAACAGGCAAGACCGCACAAGAACACATTCAACTCAAAATTGCAGAGGTTGCCAAAAGTGCTTTGCTGGATGCGAACCTGAATACAAAGCAGGTAGCCGATATGATAGGCTTTCAATATCCACAACATTTTCTCCGTTTCTTTAAAAAACAAGTCGGATGTACTCCAAAAGAGTTTGTGAATAGTGCAATAGCATAAAAAACAGTTTCTTTCCAATCCCCATTTCTATGAAAAGAAGCCCGTCATGGATGTAAACTTTATCAATGACGGGCAGTTTATATGTCTATAAATATTATTTCGAACTCACGTGAAAGTTGAGAACATTCTGCCCCTTAAAGAGAGAGCAACCTTTCGCGATGTGGGTGGAGAAAACTTATGACTTTCGCTCTGCGCCCATCTTCAGGAGGATGTCGCGGCACTCAGCTTTCTTACGGAGAGGAGGAATAGGACAAACGCCGATACCGTTTCGCCAATCAACACGGATTTACCTAATAATTCGGTTGTTGTCTCCGCTTCTGGATAATTCAAATTCAGATAGACAGAAAGACTGTTGTTCAATACATGGATGAGGATGCAGGGTATCAGACTTTGCGTGCGCCAGTAAATCCATGCCAGCAGGAAGCCCATGATTGAGGCATTGACAATCTGTGCGGGATTGAGATGAACCACACCGAACAACAGGCCGGAAATGAGGATGGACACTGCCGGAGAATACTTCTGTAACAACGCTTTCATAACGGCTCTGCGGAACACGAACTCTTCCAATATAGGCCCTAACAGCACTATGCAGAGAATGCCCGTCCAGCCGGATTGCAGTGCATCGAATGTTTGTTTCATCAGGTCGGGCAGGAACGTCAGTTGCGACATCAGCACGTCTGTCAGACACATGCCCGATACGCCTGCCAGCAGTCCCCATCCCAGTCGGGAGTAGGGAGTAAAGGCATATATCCGACCGTCATCGACTAAATAGCCGTTTCTCCACAAATAGATGGCGATAAACACAAAGCCTGTCAGCATGGCCGGAACGATGGCTTCTGTCTGCACTGTCGTAATATCAAGTGTCCCCGTGGTGACAAACTCGTAAATCATCACACACGGTGCAGCTACCAGCGAACCAAATATCTGCAACAGATAATAAATCAAGATTAATTTGATAACTGTCTTTATGGCGTTTCCCCTTTTCATCTGTTATTAAATGCCGGTTATCAGATTGCCGATAAATGCTGCCATGATGGTGAACAATATAATCAGAACCGTGATGCACATGCTAACTGCTTTCATAACTCAACCCTTTTTAATGATATTGTTTCTGTTGCCCGATAAGTATTTATCCCTTTTTTCAATGTGCAAAGATTAAATATTTTTCTGAGACTACCAAATAAAACGGTAAATCTGATTTCGGGCACTCTGACGAAGCACTGCATGAGAGTCTGATAAAGCACTGCGTGACACCCTGACAAAGCACTGTATGACGACCTGACGAAGCACTGTGTTAGCCTGTAACGAAGCACTGTGTGGCAGGGTCACGGAGTACGGCCTGACCCATTAACGGGAAGGGGAAAGCAAGGCATGCGCCTCGGCGGCATCGCGATGAAGCTGTGCGGCCAGTGAGTCGAGCGAGTCGAACTTCCGTTCGGGACGGATGCGCTGCACAAAGGTGATACGCAGGGGATGGTGGTAAATGTCGGCATCGAAGTCGAAGATGTGCACTTCGATGGTGCGGTTGGCGCCATTGTCCAGCGTAGGACGGCAGCCGATGTTCAGCATGCCGCCGTAGGTACGGCCGTCTACTGTGACGCGGACTGCATAGACACCGCGGGCGGGAATGAGTTTGTTGGGGGCGTCGACGTTGAGGTTGGCTGTGGGATAGCCCAGCTTGTGGCCTACCTGGAAACCGCTTCCCACCGTGCCGTTCAGGAAGTAGCGGTAACCCAAGTAATCGGCTGCGCGGGCTACCTCGCCCTCGTGGAGCAGACGGCGGATGCTGGACGAACTGACACGCAAGTCTTCGCCTGTTTCTCCCGGAATATCCAGGGAGGCAGGCAGGCAGACTTTGCCGGGCAGGACTTGAATGCCCAGTTCGCGGCCATAGCGCACGTAGTCGTCGAAACCCTCGCAACGGTTGTGGCCGAAGCGGTGGTCGTAGCCGATGAAGAGTGCGCGGATATTGTAGCGGTGTATTAAAAGTTCCATGAACTGCCGGGCAGAAAGTGCGGCCAGGGTGGGTGTGAAGTCGAGCAGCAGGCAATAATCCGACCCTGATTCATCCAGTAATGCCAGCTTTTCGTCGCACGTAGTCAGCAGTTCGGCACGAAAGTCGGGCTGCATCACACAGCGCGGATGAACGGGGAAGGTAATCACCGTTGAAGCCATTCCCTGTTCGGCTGCTGCGACCTGTATCTGGTTGAGCAGAAAACGGTGGCCTCGATGCACACCGTCGAAGAAACCGATGGTGGCCACACTTGGGCGTATCTGCTTTACTGGAATATCGGATATTTGCAACACGGTCTTTTTCAGCTTTTGAACAAATGACCCCAGTCTTCGTGCGCCTTCGGCATGTAGGTGCGTATTCCCAGTGTTTCGGCCGCACGGCAGTTGCTTTCGGCATCATCAAGAAATAGCGAACGGGCCGGATCGGCTCCCGTCTCGGCCAGCATTTGTTGGAAGATGGCTATATCGGGCTTGGCCAGTTTCATCTCGTAGGAGAGGAAGATACGGTCGAAGAAATCTTCCACGCGATGGCCTTTATAGGAGAATACATGGCGGAGAGACCATTGCCAGTGGATGCCGTTGGTGTTGCTCAGCAAGTAGAGCTTGTAGCGGTGGCGAAGCTCCAGCAGCAAGTCGAGCTTGTAGGAGGGAATACCTATCAGGAAGCTGTTCCACGCTTCGTCTATCTGCGCGTCAGTTACATTTACCCCTGTTGTCCGGCGAATTTCGTCGCGGAACTCTGCATCGGTAGTCAGCCCTTTCTCGTGAAGCAGGAAGAACCCCTGCTGGTGGCAGACGTCGAGCATCGCCTGTACGTTAGTAATGCCCAATTCGTTGAAACGGTCGATGCAGCGTTGGCGGTCGAGATCTATCAGCACGCCGCCGAAGTCTATAATCAGTGTATCTATTCCTTGCAAATCCATCATGCTTACATTTGTTGTTCTTTATTTTTTCGTAAACGCTGAACCCAACGTATCAGCTCACCTATCCATAGTACCGGTGAGGAAGAAACGGTGATCAGCAGCCATGTTTGTCCGTCGAGCGGCACAGTGCGGAATACGGCGCCACCGAACTGTACGATGAGGAACTGCCCCACCAAGATAGCCAACGCGATGAACTCCATGCCATAGGACTTCGAGATGCCTTTGAAGGCAGAGTCGGCTGCGCCGAACGCACGGGCATTGAAGAGGTTCCAGAACTGAAGCATCACGAAGAAAGTGAAGAAAACAGTCAGTTCGCGCACCGTCAGGCCTCCCCGTTCAAAATAGAGCAGCATGCCCATCAGGATGCCGGCAAAGAGCGAGCCTACACCGAATATCATCCTCTGCATGGGCTTGGTGATGATGAAATCGGTCGGCTTGCGGGGTTTCTCCTTCATCACGCTTTCGCTGGGCGGAATGGAGGCCAATGCCAGGGCGGCAAAGGTATCCATGATGAGATTTACCCACAACATCTGCGTCACGGTGAGTGGCAGATCGGTATCTGCCAGCGAGCCCAGCAGTACGATGAACAGGGCTACGAAGTTGATGGTGAGCTGGAAGACGATGAAACGCTGGATGTTCTTGTAGAGCGAACGCCCCCACATGACGGCGGTACCGATGCTGCTGAACGAGTCGTCCAGCAGGGTAATGTCGCCGGCTTCCTTGGCTACAGATGTCCCCGTGCCCATAGAGAGACCTACCTGTGCATGGTTCAGGGCGGGAGCATCGTTCGTGCCGTCGCCCGTTACGGCTACCACCGCTCCTTTCTGCTGGAGCAGTTGTACGAGGCGCTGTTTGTCCGTAGGGCGTGCACGCGACATAATCTTCAAATCCATCACCCGGTCGAGTGCCTCTTCATCACTCAGGGCTGCAAAGTCGGAGCCGGTAATGTGGTTACGTTCCGTGTCTTCAGGCTTCCACAGGCCTATCTGGCGGGCAATCTCTGTAGCAGTGCCCGGCGTATCGCCCGTTACAATCATCACGCTGATGCCGGCTGACCGGCACTTCTGCACAGCGGCAGGCACATCCGGGCGGATGGGGTCACTGATGGCTGCCACGCCCACAAACGAGAGGTCGCCATCTGTCATTAGGGAAGCGCAATCACGCGTATCGTCGTCGGCAACGATTTTATAAGCGAAGCCCAGAGTACGCATGGCCATGTTCTGATAGTCCCGCAGTTGGGCTTCGATGGTGGAGCGGCAGGCAGCGACATCGGTACGCTTGCCGTCCAATATCACGTCCTTGCATTGAGCCAAGACTATTTCAGGAGCACCCTTCACATAGAGCACTTTCTTATTCAGGAGGGGAGACTGCACCAGCGTGGCCATGTACTTGCGTTCGGTCGAGAAGGTCAGCTGATCCACTATCTGTGCCGCTTCGCGCAGCTTCAGATAGTCCTGCCCCTGCTTGTTGAGCCATAAGAGCAGAGCTGTTTCGGTGGGATTGCCTATGCCCTTTATTTTTCCGTCCGCCTCTTCGAGGAAAGCAGTGGAATTGGCGCTGATGCCTTCCTTCACCACACGGCTCAGTTCGTCGTCGGCCAGTTCGCCACAGTTCTTCAGCCCGTAGAAGCCGGGGGCGTACACTTGCATCTGGTTCTGTGTCAACGTACCCGTCTTGTCAGTACAGATGACGGTGATGGCGCCCATTGTCTCGCAGGCATGCATCTTGCGTACCAAGTTATTGGTGGAGAGCATGCGGCGCATGTTCAGTGCCAGACTCAGGGTAACGCTCATCGGCAAGCCTTCGGGCACGGCCACTACAATCAATGTGACGGACATCATAAAGTATTTTAGCGTGGCTTGCAGGGCAGGTAACCAATCGGCGAATTTGTGGAAAGAAGAAAAGTCGTAAAAGAGGATGACATCTTTCACAAAGAAGATGGCAAAGGTCAGTCCGGCTACGGTAAAACCAATCTTGCCAATCAGGTTGGCCAGTTTGGTAAGCTGGATATTCAACGGGGTAGGCTCGGTTGTCTGTTCCGTACTTTGACGGGCCACCTTACCGATTTCAGTACCGTCGCCTACGGCTTCGACACGCATCATGCCATGACCATCGACCACCGTCGTACCGCGCAGCACCCGGTTGGAAGGATACGTGGCTTCCTTATCGAAGTCGGCTTCGATAACCGTTTTAGAAACCGTCGGTTCTCCGGTCAGATTAGATTCATTTACTTGTAACGAAACGCCCTCTAACAAGGTTCCGTCGGCCGGCATTTCTTCACCGGTCTCCAGAATGGCGACATCGCCTACCACCACATCCTTGCGGGGTACTTCCTGTATGTGCCCGTTACGGACTACCTTGACCGGCGTCTCTTCGTTGACAGTGTTCAGCAGGTCGAACTTCTTGTTGGCATCGTATTCGAAGAAGAAGCCGATACTTGTAGCCAATAGAATAGCGGCGATGATGCCGATTGTTTCGGCATATTCATTTTCAACAATCGAAATGATTAGTGAAAACAAGGCGGCGGCAAGCAGTATTTTTATGACAGGGTCTTGAAACTTCTCCAGATAGAGCTTGAGCAGGGAGGGACGTTCGGGAGGTGTCAGCAAATTTGCCCCATGTTCGGCACGGTTTCGGCGTACTTCTTCGTCGGTCAGCCCGATATGATTGGTATTTCCTTTCGTTACGCTCATGCGGATTGTTCATGTTTTTTAATTGGGCGGCCACAAAATAATGGCATTGCATCCGGCCCTTCCTTTGAATACACCTGCCCGACGATTGGGGAAGCCCCGATTTGAGGTCGCTCATGGATGGAAGAAAACGGAAAGGGGAGCCTCGTAATCACGGAGCCTTCTTTTCTTTAATGTCGCAGCTGGCCTCCACTACATTCACTACGTAATCGCCCAATTTCTCGCACTCGGCGATGATGTCCATGTAGTAGACGCCCATTTGATAGCTGTATTCCTTGTTGTTTACATCTATGATGTTCTGATTTTTCAATTGGTTTCGGTAATTATTGATTTCGTTTTCCAGGTTGTAGGACTTGTTTACATCGACCGGATGATGCTCGGTGCGCGCTACCACTGCGATCATTTGGGTAAGGGCTTCGTCGGCCAGCTTCATCATGCAATGGATATGATCGTACTGCTTTTCGTTGAAGTCCTCATTGGCTTGGCGCTTACGGTTGATTGTACGGGCCAAGTTATAGCAGCTGTCTCCGATGCTTTCTATTTCGGTCACTTCGCGGAGCATGCCTCGTATCTGTAACTTACTTTCCGAACTTAAACGTCCTTCGGATACCTGATTCAGGTAGTTGGCAATCTCCAGTTCCATG
Organism: uncultured Bacteroides sp.; assembly: GCF_947632445.1. Taxonomy (GTDB): domain Bacteria; phylum Bacteroidota; class Bacteroidia; order Bacteroidales; family Bacteroidaceae; genus Bacteroides. Next base: position 19,414 of record NZ_CANRPM010000043.1, read on the forward strand.
CTATCGCTGATGTTCTCATACTTTTCCACCCGGCTGAAGACGCGATTGAAGTCGTCGTCCTTTTCCGTATGCAGCAAGTCGCTCACCATGCCGAACATGCGGCGTGTGCGCTCGGCAAAGAGATGGATTTCTTTGTTTGCCTGCAAGATGGAAAGTTCGGCCGTAGAAAGCATACCGCCCGAAATGAAGCGTAAGCGATATTCCTCGTCCTGCTCCTTGAGGGGGATGAGGGCGCATACGGTACGCTCGATGAAGGGAACGAACCATGCCAATATCAATACGTTACAGATGTTGAAAGCCGTATGGAAAGCGGCAAGTTTGAAGGGAACCGCCACCGCAGGGTCGGTAGAACCCATCACATTGACCACGAACCAAGACACGGCATTCGTGAAAGGGACGAAAAGAATAAGCACCCAAATGACGCCGAAGATATTGAATACCAAGTGTGCCAATGCCGCCCGGCGGGCTTGGGTATTACCCGTCAATGCCGCCAAATTGGCCGTAATGGTAGTGCCGATGTTTTCGCCCAATACCAATGCGGCACCCAGCTCAAAGCTAATCCAGCCATTGGCGCACATAATCAATGTAATGGCCATAGTGGCGGCCGAGGCTTGTACAATGATGGTCAATACCGTACCGACGAGAACAAAGAGCAGAATGGAGAGGAACCCCATATCCGTATAGTTCTGTACGAAGGAGAGCATATCGGGGTTTTGGCTCAAGTCGGGGGCATTGTTTTTCAAGTAGGAGAGGCCCATGAACAGGAAGGAGAAGCCGAAAAGAAACTCGCCGGCCGACTTGCGGTTACTCTTTTGGGAAAAGATGAGCGGGATGCCAATGGCCAGCAGCGGAAGGGCGAAAGCGGCGATGTCGATTTTGAAGCCCAAGGCGGAAATAATCCACGCCGTGACCGTAGTTCCGATATTGGCACCCATGATGACGCCGATGGATTGGGAGAGGGTCAGCAGCCCGGCGTTCACGAAGCTGACTACCATAACGGTAGTCGCAGAAGACGATTGTACCAAGGCGGTTATCAGTACGCCGGTCAGCACACCGGTACCCCGATTGGTGGTCATTGCCGTCAAAATCTTCCTAAGCCGGTCTCCGGCAAACTTTTGAAGGCCTTCGCTCATAATCTTCATTCCATAGAGGAATAAAGCCAACGAGCCGAGCAGCTTTAAAAAATCATAAAAAGAATACTCCATCTTTAATTATTTAAAGGGTTTCTTTGCTTCATGGGTTAATTAAACTTACCTTTAGTGCTCTCAAACTCCATAGAAGAAAGCTTATGAAACACATGGTAGAAATTTGCTGCAAAAATAATAATATTTATAAAGAATTCCCTATCGGAAGCTCACTTTTGGAGATTTATTCCGGGTTAAATCTCAATTTCCCCTATCAGGTGGTGAGTGCGAAGGTCAATAACCGCTCCGAGGGGCTTACTTTCCGGGTGTATAACAACAAGGATGTCGAGTTTCTCGATGTACGCACCCCGTCGGGCATGCGCACGTATGTACGCTCGCTTTGCTTCATTCTCTATAAGGCGGTGGAGGAATTGTTTCCCGAAGGCAAGCTCTACGTGGAGCACCCTGTGTCCAAGGGCTATTTCTGCAGCCTGCATATCGGGCGGCCCATCGAGCTGGAAGACGTGCAGGCCATCAAGAAGCGGATGCAGGAACTCATAGCCGAGGACATTCCTTTCCATCGCACGGAATGCCACACCCAGGAGGCCGTGCGCGTATTTAGCGAGCGGGGCATGGACGACAAGGTGAAACTGCTGGAGACGTCGGGTTCGCTCTATACCTATTATTATACGCTGGGGGACACCATCGACTATTATTACGGCAACTTGCTCCCCAGCACGGGGTTCATCAAGCTGTTCGATGTCGTGAAGTATTACGACGGCCTGCTGCTTCGCATCCCCAACAAAGAAAACCCCGATGTGCTGGAAGAGGTCGTGAAGCAGGAGAAAATGCTCGACGTCTTCAAGGAGCACCTGCGGTGGAACCACATCATGGGGCTGAGCAGCGTGGGCGACGTGAACCGGGCTTGCCTGGACGGGCATGCCACCGACCTTATCAATGTGGCGGAAGCCTTACAAGAGAAGAAGATAGCCCAGATAGCGGATGACATCCTCCGGCGGACGGAGAACGGCACCCGCGCGCAGTTGGTGCTGATTTCCGGCCCCTCGTCTTCGGGCAAGACGACCTTCAGCAAGCGGCTCAGCGTGCAGCTCATGGCCAACGGGCTGCATCCCTATCCCATCTCACTGGACGATTACTTCGTCGATCGCGAGCAGACCCCGCTCGACGAGAAGGGGAACTACGACTACGAGTCGCTCTATGCGCTCGATCTCAAGCTCTTCAACGAGCATCTTCAGGCCCTGCTGCGCGGCGAGGAGGTGGAGCTGCCCCGCTTCAACTTCACCACTGGAAAGAAGGAGTTCAAGGGCGACAGGCTCCGCATCGACGAGCATGTCATCCTTATCCTGGAGGGCATCCATGCGCTGAACCCCGAACTGACGCCCCAAATCTCCCGTGAGAACAAGTACAAGATTTATGTATCGGCCCTCACCACCATCTCGCTGGACGACCATAACTGGATACCCACGACGGACAACCGCCTGATACGCCGCATTATCCGCGACTACAACTACCGGGGCTATTCGGCACAGGAGACCATCTCGCGATGGCCGAGCGTGCGTGCGGGCGAGGACAAATGGATTTTCCCCTATCAGGAGAACGCGGATGTCATGTTCAACTCGGCCCTGCTCTTCGAGCTGGCGGTGCTGCGCAGCCATGCCGAGCCTATCTTGAACAGCGTGCCGCGAAATTGTCCCGAATATGCCGAGGCCTACCGCCTGCTGAAGTTCATCAAATACTTCACCCCCGTGCAGGATAAGGAGATACCGCCCACCTCGCTTCTGCGTGAGTTTCTGGGCGGGAGCAGCTTCAAATATTAAGGAAGGAGGAAATATCTTTTTTGTCTTTTTCATACGAAATGGCATATTTTGCTTACCTTTGCACGCGATAAAAACATATTTGTATGAAAAAGATACTTCTCATAGGGCTGGTGTCCGCTTTATGTTTCTGCGGCTACGGCCATGCACAGAATCGTGCCGCCGACTTGATGAAGCAGGCACAGGAGAGTCTCGACAAGCATGCCTACGTCACGGCCCGCTATTTCTTCCTCCAGGCCTTCAGCGCTTATGCGGAGGAGGGCGACTATGACCGGGCCGTCGCGTGCGGCGTCCAGGCCTGCGGACTCTATCATCGGGAGAACTACTATAAGGAGGCCTTCGAGGTGCTGAACCGCGCCGAGCAGGCAGTGGCCGCCGGCGAACAGAAAGGCGGAGCGCCGATGCCCGCCCTGCGCTACCCCATCGTCAAGGAGCGGGTGCGCATCTATCTGAACGTGGGCAAGCCGGGCAATGCCAAGACCCAGCTCGATTTGTTGGAGAGCCTCGTGAAGAAGGCCGATACCGACTCGCTGAAGACCGACCTTCTCTACACCCAGGCCGCCTACTACTACACCCTGCGGCAGAACGAGAAGGGCGACGGCGTCGTCCGCCGACTGATCGGGGAGAGCTGCCGACGGCAGGCCGAGGAGGCCCAAACCCGCTACGACACGCTGAAGCAGCAGTACGACACGAGCCTTCGGACAATCGAAGAGAAAGACCGCTCCCTCGCCGCCAAGCAGTATTTCATCGTCGGCCTCTGCGTCCTCTCCGTCCTTCTGGCGGCAGCTTTGGTGGGGGCGGCGGCCATCCTGCTGCACTTCTTCGTGCGGAGCCGCCGGCAGAAGAAGGCCATCGCACTGGCCAACGAGCATAACGAGCTGAAGACGCGCTTCATCCAGAACATCTCGGCCCAGATGGAACCCACGCTCGCCACGATGGACGACCGCCAGCCGGGCGTACAGGCCCTGCGGGGCTTCGCGCAGCACATCCAGGAGCTGTCCGAACTGGAGCAGTCGCTTTCCGAGCCTTACGAGGCGGAGGAGAAGAACGTGAACATCTTCTGCGAGGCGGTGATGGATAAAATCCGGCAGGCGAATACGAAAGACCTCGTCCTGGCAGTGAATGCGCCGAAGCTGAACGTCCGCCTGTGCCCCGAACCTCTGGAGCACGTCCTGCTCCACCTGCTGGAGAATGCCGTCCACCATACGCCCGAAGGGGGCAAGGTGACGCTCGAATTCAGGAAGCGCGGGGCGCACGTCCAGCAGTTCATCGTGACCGATACGGGCTGCGGCATCCCCGAAGAACAGCGCGGATGCCTCTTCAAACCTTTCAGCGAAATCAAGGATCTGACGCAGGGCGACGGCCTCGGCCTGCCCATCTGCTCGCTCATGGCCATCCGCATGAAGGGCACGCTGACGCTCGACGAGAGCTATATAAAGGGCGCCCGCTTTGTGCTGGAGCAACGGCCTTGAATCCGTTTCGGATCGGAGAAGGATAGATTGGGGGGAACTCTTCTCCTTGCCTGCTTCAGCGCAGGGCTTCCACTTCCTCAGGGGTAAGTGGAATTTTTTTGCCCAAGCGGCGGGCGCCCCCGGCGGTTATGAGATAGTCTTCTTCGTTACGGATGCCTCCGAAGCGGCGGTATTCCTCCACCTTGTCGTAGTTGATGAAGTCGGTGAATTTCCGCTGGCCGCGCCACAGGTCTATCAGTTCGGGGATGAAGTAGATGCCCGGCTCTACGGTGTGGACAAATCCCGGCTCCAGGGGGATGGCAAGCCGCTGGCTTTTCCGGCCGAACTGGGTGCTCTTGGGCCGGCCGTCGTAGCCTACCCACTGTTCGCCCAGGTTCTCCATGTCGTGCACGTCGAGGCCCATCATGTGGCCCAGGCCGTGCGGATAGAACAGTGCGTGCGCTCCTTCGCGGACGGCATCTTCGGCATTGCCCTTCATCAGCCCCAGGTCTTTCAGCCCCTCCACCATGACGCGGGCCGAAAGGTCGTAGACGTCCATGTAGGGGATGCCGGGGCGCAGGGCGTCGACGGAGGCGCGGTGCATGGCGTTCTGTATTTCGTAGACGGCCCGTTGGCGGGGCGTGAAAGTCTTGTCGGCGGGGACGGTGGACGACATGTCGCCGCAGTAGCCCGAAGGCAGCTCGGCTCCGGCGTCGATGAGGAAGAGGTCGCCCGGACGGATGACGTTGCCGTGATAGTGGTTATGCAGCGTCTGGCCGTTGACGGTGGCGATGGTGGCGAACGAAAGCTCGCAGTTCCGGCTCTCGGCCACGCGGTTCATTTCGGCCGTCACCTCGTATTCGTACATGCCGGGCCGGATGCATTTCATGGCGGCGATGTGCATGTCGGCGGTCACGTCGCAGGCGCGCTCTATCTCGGCAATCTCTTCGTCGGTCTTGTAGTTACGCTGTGCCACGACGGCGCGGATGAAGGGCACGGAGCCTTCCTGGCGGGCGACGGGCAGTCCCAGCCAGTCGAGGAGCTTCAGCTTGTGTTCGGCGCGATAGGGCGGCAGGTAGTGGATGCTCTGACCCTTCTGAACGGCCTTATGCAGGTAGGCCGTGATGTGGGCAGCCGGCCGCGTGTCTGCTATTCCCACCGCTGCTGCCTTTTCGTGCAGCGTCGGCTGCGTTCCCATCCAGACGATGTAGTCGATGCTCAGTTCGTCGCCGAAAATGATTTCGCGGTCTTCGTCGATGTCGATGATGGCCGACAGCCCTGCAAAGGACAGGCCGAAGTAGTAGAGGAACGTCGAGTCCTGCCGGTAGCGGAACGTGTTATCCTCGTAGTTCAGTCCCTGTTCGTCGTTTCCGAGGAAGAGGAGGACTCCTGAGCCAACTGTTTCCTTCAGCCGGGCTCTGCGCTGTATGTATGTCTCTTTTCCAAACATAGTTTCACTCGTTTTCAGTTTCTTACGGTCGGTTTCGTTTCGTGTTTGTCGTTTTCCTGTTTTCAATTCTCTCTCGTGCTGCAAGGGGAAGGGCTTCGGCGGGGGCGCGTCGGGCTTTTCCCTTGTCGGCAGGAGCAAAGGTAAGCACTTTCCTCCGGCCCGCCAAAAACGGGGCACCCGTATTCGGTGAAAATCTGTTAATAAAA